>NZ_LXSM01000001.1:0-1530 GCF_001648395.1 Eikenella sp. NML03-A-027
GCACCATCTTCACAAAACAGCCCAAATTTTCGGGCTGTTTTTTTACGTCTAACGCCATCCAATGCAATTAGCCAAACTCAATACAGACAAGACTTTCAGGCTGATTCAAGTTATCCTTTCCCCTTCCCTATTCAGCTAATCCCGTCTAATGCCGTCTAATTGAATTGCCCCTTTTATGGGGGCATGATTGGGGGTATCCAGAAAATACCCTCAAAAATATACCCCCAGAATGCCCCTGAACGACCGCCAAATCAAGAACGCAAAACCTACCGGCACAGGAAAAAAAGCCAAGCTGTTTGACGGTGGTGGCCTGTATCTGGAAGTTACCCCGGCAGGCGGCAAAATCTTCCGCCTGAAATACCGTATCAACGGCAAGGAAAAAACGCTGACTATCTATCGGCAAGTATCCTGCCGTTTCCCTATCCGAAGCCCGCCACGCTGCCGAAAATGCCCGCCGTATGCTGTCAGACGGGCAAGACCCCGCTGCCACCAAGCAACAGGAAAAACAAGAGTGAAAAGCTGCCGCCCTAAATACCTTTGAAGCCCTTGCCCGCCGTTGGCATGCCGACAACCTGCACCGCTGGCAGCCCGTTCACGCCGAACGTATCCTTGCCGATATGCAAAAAGACGTGTTTCCCCATATTGGGCAAATACCGCTGGCCGAAGTAAGCGTTTCCGACGTGAAAAACGTTATTGCCGCCATTGTGGCGCGCGGCGCCAATGTAACCGCCGAGAAAGTGCGGCAATGGATAGGCGCGGTGTACACCTATGCCGCCATGCTGGAGATAACCGACCGCAACCCCGCCGTACCGCTACGCGGCCATTTCGAGAAAAAGACCACCCGCCACATGCCCGCCCTGCCCCGCGAAGAACTGGCCGAGTTTTACCGCCGCCTGATACTGGCCGATATTGACCCGGCAAACAAAATTGCCCTGCTGCTGACTATGCTGGTGTTTGTACGTAATACCGAACTGCGCGGCGGGCAATGGACGGAAGTGGATTTTGCCGCAGCGCAATGGATTATTCCCGCCGAGCGCATGAAGATGAAACGCAGCCATACCGTGCCGCTTTCCGATTGGGCGCTGGAGCTACTGCGGGAACTGCACGGCCTGACCGGCAATACCCCCTACCTGTTCCCCAGCCGCACCAAAACCACCGGCTTTATCAGCGATGCCACCCTAACCCGCATCATTGAACGCCTAGGCTACAAAGGCACAGCCACACCGCACGGCTTCCGCAGTTTGGCAAGCAGCATCCTGAACGAACAGGGCTACAACCCAGATGCCATAGAACGCCAGTTAGCGCATGAAGAAAGCAACCGGATTAGAGCCGCCTACAACCGGGCGGAGTATCTGGCCGAGCGGCGGGAGATGATGCAATGGTATTCAGACTATCTACGGGAGCGATACCGCCAAGTCCAAGCCTTGATTGCAACAGATTGGACTACCTGAAAAACCAAACACCGGCGGGCGGGGCTGGTGTTTTATTTTGCTTCGCATTATCCTTAATCCAGCCTAATGCCGTATAACG
>NZ_LXSM01000002.1:0-131045 GCF_001648395.1 Eikenella sp. NML03-A-027
GGAAGGGGAAAGGATAACTTGAATCAGCCTGAAAGTCTTGTCTGTATTGAGTTTGGCTAATTGCATTGGATGGCGTTAGACGTAAAAAAACAGCCCGAAAATTTGGGCTGTTTTGTGAAGATGGTGCGGACGGAGAGACTCGAACTCTCACACCTCTCGGCGCCAGAACCTAAATCTGGTGCGTCTACCAATTTCGCCACGTCCGCGGGAAAGGCGGCATTATACTGCAATATGCCGGTTTGGCAAGATGCTGTTTGAAATCGGATTATATTGCGGAATAACGAATCAACCAACACTGATACGGCTTTGGCCTGCCCTGCATGAAAAAATGTGCAGCCGCCCTACTCTTTTTCTTCGGGCTTCGGCCGCCACAACACCAGCTGTTTGCCGATGTGCTGCACCAGTTCGGCGCCGGTGGCGGCACAGAGGCTTCGGCAATGGCGATGCGCTCCTGCCTGTCGTCGCCGGCCACTTGCACTTTAATCAGCTCGCGGGCGGTGAGGCGGGTGTCGGTTTCTTTGATAACAGCCTCGGTGAGTCCTTGTTTGCCGATGAGCACGGTGGGGCGCAGTTGGTGGGCTTGTTGTTTGAAGCAGTGGATGTCTTCGTTGCTGAGTGTTGCCATTTTATTGATTGGTATTTGCTAAGTGATTGGAATTGGAAAAGGCTACCTGAAAATGCCGAACGGGCTTTCAGGTAGCCTGTTTCAGAAAGATAGACACTTAAGCAGCCACGCTTTCAAAACGGCGGGCGGCTTCGTCCCAGTTTACTACTTGCCAGAAGGCTTTGATGTAGTCGGGGCGACGGTTTTGGAATTTCAGGTAGTAGGCGTGTTCCCACACATCCAAGCCGATAATCGGGTAGCCGGACACACCGGATACGGCCTGTCCCATCAGCGGGGAGTCTTGGTTGGCAGTGGAAACGGCTTTGAGCTTGCCGTTTTCATATACCAGCCAAGCCCAACCAGAGCCAAAACGGGTAGCAGCAGCTTTTTCAAACTCGGCCTGGAAAGCTTCCACGCTGCCGAAATCACGCTCGATGGCGGCTTTGAGCTTGCCTTGCAGAGTGGTACCGGTTTTCAGGATTTGCCAAAACAGGCTGTGGTTGGCGTGACCACCGGCATTGTTACGCAGAGGAGTACGCACGTTTTCGGGCAGCTCGGCAAGGCGGGCAATCAGCTCTTCGGCGGACAGTTTTTCCCACTCGGGCAGTTTGGCCAACACGGCATTGGCATTATTTACATAGGCCTGATGGTGCTTGCTGTGGTGGATTTCCATGGTTTGCGTATCGAAATGTGGCTCCAGCGCGTCATAAGCATAGGGTAGTTCGGGCAGTTGGTATGCCATAATTTGTTTCCTTTTTCAGATGTGTTTTGCATAGCTGAAGCAATTATTTCTTCCTGCTACGTTGACTCGCCTTGTTAGGAAGAAATAATTGCTTCAGCTACAAGGGTGGTAATGATAAGTGTTATCCCCTGGCAATTCAAGGTTTTTTACAGCCTTCCATAATAGGGATGATACGGCTTTGACTCGCCTTGCCGTACTATTTATACCATCTACAGCTCGCCACCTTGTCTCATCCCTATTGGGAACGACTACACAAGATGGAAGTTTACCTGAAACTTTCAGGTAGCCTTCCCCTTCCCTGCCCTTAATCCCTCAGCTGCTGCAAAATCCTGTTCCACAGGCCGCGCAGCAGGTCGATGTCTTCGCGGCTGGGAGAGGCGCGATCGAAGAGGCTGTGCAGGCGGCGCATCATGCGTTCTTGGTTGCGGCGGTTGGCAAAGCCGGTTTGTTCGATGATTTGCTCCAAGTGGTCCACCATGCCGCGCGTTTGGCTTTGTGTGGCGGGCGTATGTGCTTGTTGCAGCTGGCTCATGCCGATACCGGTTTGGCTGAAAATTTCGTAGCACACCACTTGCACGGCCTGGGCGAGGTTGAGCGAGAAATAGGCGGGATTGCCGCTGATGGTGAGCAGGCGGTTGCAGCGCTGCACTTCATCGATGTTCAGGCCGAAGGTTTCGTTGCCGAATACGAGGGCTACCTGAAAACCTTGCTGCGCAGCCTGCAACAGCTCGGGCACGAGTTCGCGCGGGGTGTGCAGCGGGGCGGAGAGCTCGCGGCGGCGGCTGGTGAGGGCGCAGCTCAATACGGTGTCGGCCAGCGCTTCATCCAAAGTGGCCACAATTTGCGCCTGCTCCAGCACGTCGCGCGCGCCGGAAGCGAGGATAAAGCTTTCTTCCGGCAGCTGGAACGCGGTGGCCTGGGCGGCATCGAAAGCAGGCGGCTCGGGGGTCATCGGCGTAGCCATCAGGTTGGGCGCGACCAGGGTGAGGCGGCTCAAGCCCATGGTTTTCATGGCGCGGGCGGCGGCGCCGATGTTGCCGGGATGGCTGGTGCGGGCGAGCACCACGTGGATGTGGCGCAGATAGTCGGGAACGGTGGGGGTGTTGGTCATATCAATTATCAATCGGTTTCGGCCATCTGGGCTTCACGCAGCGGCAAAGACAAACGATGCTTATGCTTCGGCTCGATGCCGCGAAACAGCGCGGCCAGTGCGGCGTGGTCGGCGGCCATGTCGGCGGTGGGGGTAAACAGCGGCAGGAAGCGCACTTCGCGCCGCCCGTAGTCGATCGCCACCGGCAATACCGGCACACCGGCGCCGCGGGCAATCCGCCAGTAGCCGCTTTTCCATTTGGGCGCGGCGTGGCGCGTGCCTTCCGGCGAGATGCCGAGAAACAGCTGCCCGCTGCGGTGGAAGGTGGCCACGGCTTCGTCCACCACGCCGCCGGCGCGTTCCCTATCCAGCGGCATCACACCCGCCCAGCGCAAAAACGCCGCCAAACCGGGCACAGCAAACAGGCTTTTCTTGCCGAAGATGCTCATTTTCAAATCCAAAGCCAACAGAGCAGGTAACACATATAGCCCGTCGAAATTCGACGTATGCGGCACGGCCACCACCACACATTTGGCCACATCCGGCACGCTGCCTGCAACGCGCCAGCCCAACAGCCGGAGTAAAGCGGCCGCCACTCGGCGGCTGATTCCGCCGCCCCGGCGCGGCACTTGCGGCGGCAGCGGCATCATGCCTTTGCCCTTTCCGCCAAAATCCGCGCTACGGTGTCCACAATCACCTGCGTTTGCGGATCGATTTCCACATTCACCCGCTCGCCGGCGCGGCGGCTGCCAAACAGCGTGCGACTCAGGGTTTCGGGAATTAGGTGCACATTGAATTCGCTGTCGCTTACCGTGCCGATGGTGAGGCTGCAGCCGTCCAGCCCGATGAATCCCTTAGGGAAAACATAGCCTTTCAGGTTTTCAGGTAGCCTGAACCAAACAGTGCGGTTCAGCCCGTTCGCTTCGATGCGGCTGATTTCGGCGGTGGCCGTGATGTGGCCGCTCATGCTGTGGCCGCCGATTTCGTCGCCGAAGCGGGCGGCGCGCTCGATGTTTACTTTGTCGCCCGGCTGCAATGCGCCCAGATTGGTTTTGGCCAGTGTTTCGCCCATCAGGTCGAAATCTGCCGCGCCGTTTTCGTATACGCGAGTGATGGTGAGGCAGCAGCCGTTGTGCGCCACCGATGCGCCCACGCGCAAATCGGCATCCGCGCCATCGGGCAGGCGCACGGTGTGGCTGCGGAAATCGGGCGCGCGCTGATCCACGGCCAGTACTTCGCCCAAGCCTTGTACGATTCCTGTAAACATGGTTTCTCCTTGATTATATTGATTTTGAAACGGAATAAAGGCTACCTGAAAAATGCCAAGCCTGGTTTTTCAGGTAGCCTTTCCTCAACGCGCTTCCTGCCGCCTAATCAGCCAGGCGGCGGCGATGGCAAACACCGTGCCGGGCAGGATGGCGGCGCCGAGGGGCGGCATGTTGGAGAGTTGGGCGATGTAGCCGGAGAGCAGCCCGGCGAAGTGGAAGGCAAGGCCCAGGCAGATGCCGAGGAACAGGCGCACGCCGATGTTGCCGTGGCGCGAGCTTTGCGGGGTGAAGGCGAGCGCCACCAAGGCCATCACCGTGCAAATCAGCGGGTAGAGCAGCTTGCGCCACCAGGCGGTGGCATAGGCGGCGGTTTGCTGGCCGTTGCTTTGCAGGTGGTCGATATACATTTTCAGGCTGCGGGCCGACATTTGGTCGGTGTCGACCAAAAGCACGCCGAGCAGCTCCACGCCCACGTCGCTTGGCCATTCGGCGCTGGCCAGCCGTTCGGTTTGGGTGCGCTCGGCGGCAATATGGGTGCGCGCCACCTGTTTGAGCGTCCAAGTGCCGTTGCTGTTTACACGGCCTTCGGCGGCCTGCCAAGCGGATTCCAGCGCGGCGTGTTGGTTGTAGCGGTAGATGCGGATGCCGAGCAGGCGGCCGTCGGGCAGCATTTCGCGCACGTTGATGTTGTCGCTGCCCTGCCGAAACCACAGGCCGCTGCCGCCCAGGCTCACGGTTTGCTGCACGGCATGCAGGCGCAGCCGCTCGGCGCGTTGTTCCATATAGGGGGCAACCCATTCGCCTAAAGCCACGCCGATCAGCCCGGCCAGCAAGCCCACCGAGGCCACGGTGGCGATGATGCGCTTGAGCGAGGCGCCGCTGGTGCGGATAACCGTCCATTCGCTGGCGGAGGCGAGCTGGCTCAAGGCGGCCAGGCAGCCGATGAGCACGGCCAGCGGCAGCAGGGTATACATGTGCCCGAACAGGCGCATGCCCACATACAGAATCAGGGTGAGCACGGTGTAGTTGCCGTTGCCCACGTCGTCCACGGCATTAATCACTTCAAAAAACGAGAACAGCGCCACTAAGGCCATAAGCGCGTAGAGCGTGGCCGTGCCCAAGCGGCGGATTAGATAACGGGTGAGCAGTTTCATGCCGGTTTGCCTCCCAAGGCCAGGCGCAAGGCCTGCCAAAACGGCCGCGAGGGCTGGCTGCGCACGCGCAACAGCAGCACGGCCAGCATCAGCATCAATAGATGCGGCACAATCAAGCCCGGCCACAGCGGAATTTTGCCGCTGCTGATGCCGTCGCGCACCAGCGTGAGGCCGTTCTGATAGAGCAGAAACATGCCGATGGCGATTAAGAGGCTGTAGCTGCGGCCGCTGCGGTTATCCATATATGAGAGTGGTAGCGCCAACAGCGCCAAAATCAGCACGCTCACCGGCATGGTGATACGCCACATTAATTCGCCGCGCAACTCTGGGTTGGTATTGCCCCACAGTTTGGCGGTGGGCACGGTGCGGCGGTGAATATCGCGCTGCACCAGCTTGGGCGCGGTGCCCACCACCAAATGCAGCCGCTCAAACGATACTTCGTCGTAATCCGCCATGCCGGGTATGCCACTGTAGCGGCGGCCGTTAAACAATTCCAGCGTACGCTTATTGCCTGCTTCGACAAAACGGCCGCGCTCGGCGGTAATCAGCGTATCGCGCCCCTGCGCATTTTGCTCGCGAATAAACAGATTGGCCGCATCACCACTGCCCGCATCGAATTTTTCCATAAAATACACGCGCGGTGTGTTGCTGCCGAATTCCTGAAACACCCCCGGGCGCACCATGGAAATATCCTGCCGCTGCTTTAGCACCTCGGCAAACTCGTGGCTACGCGCATCCGCCCACGGCATTACTAGCATCGACACCAGCGCCGTGAGCAGGGCGAAAGGCACGGCAAAAGCCATCAGCGGCTTAATCCAGCCGTAGAGGGAGAGGCCGGAAGAAAGCCAAACCGTCATTTCGCTGTCGCGCCAATAGCGGGAAAATACCGTGAGCGCGCTGATGTAGGCCGTGAGGATGAGCACGATGGGCATCAGCGCCACCGTCCAAAACGCCACCAGCGTGGCCACTGCATCCGCCGCCACCTTGCCGCCGGCTGCGCCGCCCAACAGTTTCACCGCCTGCACCACCACCAGCGTAGCCAAGAGCAGTACGAATACGCCCACCGCCGTTTGCGACACTTCTTTAATAAATTTTCTTTGATAAACCATATCGTTCCGTAGTTGTGCCGATTTCAGGTGGTCTGAAGCACATTCTTTCATACAAGGCGAACCACTGTTGTAAAAAGAAATTAAGTGCTTTAGCTATATAATAAAGAAACGGCGCGGATTGTACGGCAGAAGGCCACTGCCTGTCATACCGTGCGCTGCAAAGCCGTAATCTTGATTTCCACTTTCCAGCCTGCATCTGCTAATGCGGCTTGTACGCAGGCGCGGGCGGGGGCTTTGCCAGGGGCTACCCAGGCATCCCAAACACGGTTCATGCCCGCGTAGTCGGCCATATCGGGCAAATAGATTACCGCTTCGCAGATATGTGCCTTGTCTGAGCCGCAGTCGGCCAGAATCTGGTCGATTTGCGCAAGCACATCGGCGGTTTGCGCTTCGATATCGGCTTCGGGGTTGGCAGGTACTTGGCCAGAGAGGAAAACGAAACCGTTGGCTATCACAGCTTCAGAATAGCGTGCGGCGGGGAGATGGTGGCAGATAGTCATGGCAAATCCTTTCTTTGGAGGAGTGGGAGAAACGGGGAGAAGGCTACCTGAAATTTTTAATTTCGTTGAAACTCATGCTTTCAGGTAGCCCGTAGGCTGGGTATGAGTGCCCGACTTATTGCGGCTGCGGCTTGGACAGAAATTCCAACAAAATCATAGATATTTGCACTGCAGCTCATCATAACCAGCATTTTATAAACATTTGCTGGCGGCTATACAACGTGCTGACATCCCAGTTTATCAACGCAACCCATAAAAACAAAACTGCTGCACCAATCACTTCAACAAAATCGACTCGGGAAATCCAGCCGTTTTGAAACCATAGGTAAAAAGCCATCAACCACACCTCCAGCGGGCCACCTAATAGTGCGCGAACAATCGGCACCCGCCATGGGTAAGGCGGTTTGGCGGAAACTGCTTCTTGCGGTTTGTTTTGTTCCATTTCCATTGACCTTTCTGTATCACTGTGAGGCTACCTGAAAACACCGGCCGTAGCGTTATATTTCACTTCACCAAATTCATTTTTTCAGGTAGCCTCCAAACTACCTCCAAGCTACCTGAAAGCGTAAGCTTCGGCGCAGCTAAAATAATGTCTTGGCGCAGCCAAGGCTGAATCTCTGCAAAAACAAACCATCCCATGCTCCCCGCCCTCTACCGCCTGCTTACCCGCCTCCTCGGCCGCCCGCTGGCCCGCCACCTGCTCGCCAAGCGCAGCCGCCGTTCCCCCGCCTATCTGCTGCATCAAGGCGAGCGTTTCGGCGAGCCGCTGGATAATCCTGTGCAGCACGCTATTTGGGTGCATGCCGTGTCCGTGGGCGAAACCCGCGCCGCCGTGCCGCTGGTGCAGGCTTTGCGCCGCCGTTTTCCCGATACCCCGCTGCTGCTCACGCAAATGACGCCCACCGGCCGCGCCACCGCCGAGAGCTTGTTTCCCGATGCCCAATGCCGCTATCTGCCCTACGACCACCCGGCTTGGACAGCCGCCTTCCTCGCCCAGCATAAGCCGCGTTTCGGCATCATCATGGAAACCGAAATCTGGCCGAACCTGCTGGCTGCATGCCGCGCGGCCAATCTGCCCGTGTTCCTGGCCAACGCCCGCCTCTCCGAGCAATCCGCGCAGGGCTACCGCCGCTGGCCGTCCCTGTTTGCCCCCGCCCTGCAATCCTTCCGCCGCGTGCTCGCCCAAACCGAAGCCGATGCCGAACGCCTGCGCGGCATCGGCGCGGAAAACGTGCTGGTGTGCGGCAACACCAAATACGACATCGCCCCGCCCGCAGCCATGCGCGGGCTGGCCGCAGCGTTTAAGCAACGCATCGGCAGCCGTCCCGTTGTGGTGTGTGCCAGCACGCGGTTTCATCAAAATCAAGACGAAGCGCTGCTGCTGCTGCAAGAGTGGCGGCAGTATCAAGGCGATGCGCTTTTAGTAATCGTGCCGCGCCATCCCGAGCGCTTCGATACCGTGGCTGAAGGCGCGGCTGCACTCGGCCTGCGCGTGCAGCGGCGCAGCGACGAAGCCCCCGTGCGCCCCGACACGCAAGTGTGGCTGGGCGACAGCATGGGCGAGCTGTTCGCCTACTATCTGGCCGCCGATATGGCCTTTGTGGGCGGCAGCCTGGTGGACACCGGCTGCCAAAACATCATCGAACCCATCGCCTGCGGCAAACCCGCCCTGTTCGGCTATTCCACCTACAACTTCGCCGCCGCCTGCGCGGGCGCATTGGCTGCCGGCGCCGCGCTTCAGGTAGCCACTCCCGCCGAATGGTATGCCGCCGTACAACGCTGGCTGGCCAACCCCGCCGAACGCGAACGCTTCTCCGCCCAAGCCGCCGGTTTTATCCAAGCCCACCAAGGCGCGAGCGAGCGGATTGCCGAAGCCATATGCACGGCCTTGGAGGAGGCTGCCTGAAAACGAGGTTTCCGAAAGAAGCCGGGTTTCTGCAAAGCTAAAATGTGAGCTTCAACGCCGTTCAAACGGGCAACGCAAATTTCTGCACAACCAAACATCCAGCCAAGCCAAAACTTTGTAGCGGCAGCTTGGTCGAATGGCGCGCTAATCGAAGCGGATGGTGTAACGCACTTCACCGCCCACAGAGTCAGTGCCCACGCGGCTGATGGCCTGCAGGGTGCTGTTGATCTGCCAGATCAGCTTCACGGCCTGGTTGGCGCTGGTTACGCTGTATTCGTAGCCTAGATAGAGCTCGTTGGTGATGCGCTTGCCGAAGGTGATGACTTGTTCGGCGGGGTTGAGCTCGCCGGTTTGGGTGTTGCGGGTACGGCGGGTGGTCATGCCGAAGTCGTCGAGGAGGCCGATTTTGTCGTTGATGTTGCCGGCCAGGAAGGCGCCGGCGGCGGCGGCCACGGTGGCTTCGTCGCTTTCGTTACCGCTGCTGGCGCGGCCGAGGATGAGCCAGGATAGTTTATCTTTGTCGCTCATCGGCTCGTTGGATACGAGGCTCACGCGCGGGTTGTCGAGACTGCCGAGCACTTCCACGCCGGCGCCCACGGGGGAGTATTTGCGGGTGGCGCGCAGGTTGAGGTTGGGCGAGGCGATGGGGCCGACGAAGGAGATGTGGCCTTTGTTGATGACGAGGTCTTGGCCGTAGGCTTTGTATTGGCCGCGCACGATGTTTACGGTGCCCACTGCGCGCACGTTCTCTTTGGGTTTGGCGCTGAGAGTGAGCTTGCCGCCGAGCAATACATCCAGCCCTTGGCCGCTGAAGCGGAAGTTGTCGTTCAAGTCGAGGGTTATGTTCATCTCGATGGGGGTGGCGGTGCTGGTTTCGGCGGGTTTTTCTTCGCCGAGCACCACCACGTCGTCATCGAGCCCGGGCATGCTGGATTTTTGGAAGCCGAAGTGGCCGCTATCCACTTTGAGCTCGCCGTTGAGCGCCATGCCGCGCCCGGGGTTGTAGAGCAGTTGGCTGTTGCCGCTGAGGGTGAGCTTGCGGTTGGGGTTGTCGAGGATGGGGTAGCGGGTGAATTGGGCGTTTACGTCTACATCGGGGGTGGTGCCGGTGAGGTTGACGCGGCCTTTGAGCTCGACGCTGCCGTCTTTGCGGGTGAATTTGAGCGAGTCGATTACCCAGTCGCGGCCTTGGAAGCGGGAGCTGAGGCTGCCGTTATCCAGAATCACGCCGGTGTTGCGGTCGCGGTAGTAGAGGTTTTTGCCGGTAGCGGTACCGTTGAGGTTGGGCTCGCCCACGTTGCCGGACACGGTGGTGTCGATGGCGAGTGCGCCTTTGGCGCTCATGCCGCCGGGCAGGAGGTTACGGATGGCGTCGAGCTCGGGGATGTCGAGTTTCAGGTAACCATTTATCGGGGCTTGGCTGATGGCATTGCCAAACTGCTGGCTCACGGCCACGGAGGCGTCTAGCGTGCCATAGCGGGTTTTGCCGGTGAGGCGGTTGTCGATGCGGCCGCTTTGGAAGCGGGTGTCGAGCACGAGGTTGCTCAAGCCCAGCGCCTGCTGGCGATAGGGGATAACCACGTCGCCGGATTGCTGGGTGAGTTTCAGGTAGCCTGTGGCGTCGCGGCTGTAGCGCAAGTCCCAATCGCCGGCCACCACGAGCTGCAGCTTGACGGATTTGTCGTCTTTGCCCAGGCCGATTAGGTTGTCCAGCTCTTGCAGGTGCAGATTGGTAGCGTTGCCTTTGCTGCTGATGCCGCTTTGTTTTTCCCACACGAAATTGTGTAGGTTGAGGCTGCCGCCCATGGCTGCCCAGCGGGCGTTGTCGAGACGCACGCGTTTGGCGCCGGCTTCGATTTGGATGGGGTTGAGCAGCTTGAGGTTGAAGGCGCCGCTGATGTCGAGCTGGCCGATGCGGCCGTTCCACTGCTGTTCGTTGTTCAGCCCGCCGTTGGCGGCCAGATTGAGACGGAAGGGCTTGCCGCTGAGGCTGAGGCTGCTGTTGCCGGTGATGCTGTGGCTTTTGCCGCTGCCGTTGGCGTTGAGGTTGATGTTGTCGATTTGGGTGCTGCCGATGTGGATTTTCCGGCCGTCGAGCTTGATGTTGAGCGGCTGGTTGAGGTCGGGCGAGCCTTTGAGGTCGAAATCGAGGTGGTCGATGCGCACGACGTTCTGCACGGCAAGGCTGTCAGCATGGCCGTGCAGGTCGGCGGTGAGCTTGGCGGGATCGCCGGAGAGGAAACCTTGGGCTTTCAGGTAGCCTGTGAGGCCGAAGCCGAAGAGATTGAGGTTGGGCGCGTCGATGTCGAGATTGAGGCGGTCGCCTGCCTTACCGAAGCTGCCGTCGGCGTGGATGCGGTTGCGGCCGAGCAAAAGGTGGAGGTCGGCTTTGGGCAGGTGGTCGTTTTGATAACGCAAATCGGCCTTGCCGGCGAGGGGTGCGCCGGAGAGCTGGCTGTTTTGCCAATCGAGCAGGAGGTGCAAATCGGGGTTTTGGCCGAGGCTGCCGTCGAGCTTTACGCTGCCGTTCATGCTGCCTTGCGGCAAATCGGCCAGCACGGCGGCGGGGTTGAAGCGGGTGCTGTTAACGCGGGCGGTGATTTTGCGGCCTTGGAAGAGCTCGAGCAGGGCTTCGCCGTGCATTTCGCCGTCGTTTGCGGGGGTGATTTTCACTTGTTGCAGACTGATGCTGCGCTGGCGGTTGGTTTTGTCGGTGAGCAGCTGGAAGGTACCGCTGGTGGCGGTTTGGCCGGCTTTAAGCTGCCAATCGGCCTGCGGGCTGCCAAGGCTACCTGAAAGCTTGATGTCGCCGTCTAGGCTGAGGTCGAGCTTTTGTTTGAGGATGTCTTGCAGTTTGAATTGCTGCACGGCGGCATCCACGACCATGTTCTGGTTGGCACTGTCGATGTTGCCGTTGAATGTGATGCGGCCGCCGGCGGCCAGCTCGGTATCGACATTGTCCAGATGCAGTTTGCCGCTGGTGTCTACTTTGAGTTTGCCGTTGATGCTGGCTACGGGGATGCCGTTGCCGTTGATGGGCGCGGGGGCTTGGTTGCGCACTTCGAGCAGGCCGGCGAGGGTATCGGCTTCTTCGGCGGGATTGAGCGCGAGGTTGAACACCAAATCGGCGGTGGGCAGGGAGGGATCGAACCATGCGGGGTTGATTTGACGGCCGTCGATGTTGAGGTTGACGATTTTGCGGTTGAGCAGCGGCTCGAAGGGACGCAGTTTACCGTTTACGGCAAAGTGGGAATCACCGTTGTCCAGCTGGACGAGCAACTCGGGGTTTTGCAGGCTGCCGTTCATGGCCACGGCGCTGTCGGCCTGTTTGCCGTCCAGCTCGCCGCTGCCCACGATTTGGCCGTCGAGCTTGAAGGGGGTGGCGGTGTTGAGTGTGGTACTACCGCTGAAATTATGCCAGGGCAGGCGCAGGGAAACGATGTTGAGCTTGTGGTTTTGGTGGTCGAACTGGTAGCTGACCGCGCCGGATTCCACCACCGGGTTGTTGCTTTTGCCCAGCAGGATGCGGCCGACTTCGATTTTCTCGATCTGTACGCCCAAGGGCAAATCCACGCTTTCAGGTAGCTTCATCGGCGGGCGGTCTTCTTTGGGCGGGATGGGTTTGCTGATGATTCGGATATCGCCGGCGGCCAGGCGGTTGACGTGCAGCTGCCGGTGCCACAATTCATTAGGCTGCCATTGCAGCGCCACGCTGCTGATGTCTAAATCGGTACCCTCGGTGGCTACCTGAATGCCGCTGCCTTGAAAGCCGCGCCACAGGCTGCCGTTCAATTCCTTCACGCTGATGTTCACACCGAACCAGGAGGGGATTTTGGTGATGCCGAAGCGCAGGCCGGATTCGGTGCCCACCAGCCACACCACGGCTGCCACCAGAAGCGTGAGCAGCAGCAAAAAGGCGGAAAGCAGGCGGCGCAGCCAGCGGCGGCGCGGCTTCTTCGGCGGAGTGTTGCCGGCAGCGGCTTCATTTTCAGCTTCGGGCGGCAGGGTGTCGGAATCAACGGGTAGGGCGGTGTCGGTCATTTAGAATCGGGTTCCCAGGCTGATGTGCCAGCGCAGTTTGCGGTCTTGGTGGCCGTAGGCCAAATCGAAGGAGAAGGGGGCAATCGGGCTAAACCAGCGCAGGCCGACGCCGCTGCCGTGATGCCAGTTCATGTTGGTGAAGTTGTGGCTCACCGAGCCCATATCGTGAAACAGCGCCAACGCGAAGTTTTTGCCGATTGGTTTTTGATATTCGAAGCTGGCCACGGCCAAGGCGCGGTCGGGCAGCACGGAATTATTCGGGCCTTTCAGGCCGATACTGTCTTGCTCATAGCCGCGCACGCTGTTGGCACCGCCGCTGCGGAATAGTAATACGGAGGGCACATCCAAATCTTGGTTGGAATGGGTGTAGCCCAGTTCGCCGCGTGCGATGAAGGTGCCGATGTTTTTGTGTTCTTCAGGCGTGAAATAGTAGCCGGCGCGGCCGTGCACACGCTGCACTACGGCGGAAGAGCCGAGCGAGCCGACGGTGGAGCCTACCTTGCCTTCCAAATAATAGCCGTTGGCCGGACGCAGCAGGGTTTCGATGTTTTGGCGGCGCCAGGCGGCGGTGAGCATCAGCACATTGCTGCGGCCGAAGTCGGGGCCGCCCACAACGCGGCGTGATTCGGTGATGTATTCCAGCCCGAAACGTGCCTCGATGCCGTCGCGGTCGCGCACGCGCCAGATGCCGGATTGGAGGGTGTTTTTATCCAGCTTCTGCGTGGTGGAGCTGTTGTAGGCGATGTTGCCTGTCCAATACCAGCCGTTGCTGTTGCGCGGTTGGCTCAGGCCGATGCTGGCGCTTTTTTCGTAGCGGTTTACGTCGGTGGCGCCGGCAAACACATAGCCTCGGTTGAACACATTGTAGTGTTCGTAACCCAGGCGGATGCCGGGGCCGTCTTTGGAGTCGTAGCGCAGGCCGATATCGAATTTCTGGCGCGGCACTTCGCTCACCGACACCAACAGCGGCACGTGGTCGTCCACCATTTTGGAGAAATCGGCCTCCACCTGCGCGCGGCTGTAGTGGCTGTCTTGTTCCAGTGCCTGTTGGTAATCCAGGATTTTGTCGAAATCGTAGGGTTCGCCGGGCTTAAACTGCGCCATGCCGGTAATTACCGAGGCAGGGTAACGCTTGTTGCCGCTCACTTGAATATCGCCGAAATACACCGGTTGTTTGCTGTCTACGCTCACAGAGAGCACGGCTTCGCTGGTTTGCGGGTTGATGGTGGCGCGGCTTTCGGTGAGCGAGGCCAGCGGATATTTATAGCGGCGCACGGCGGAGAGCACCGCGTCTTTGCTGCTGCTCCACTCGCTGTTCACAAACGGCTGACCCACCGGCAAGGCCCAGTTGGCCATGGCGCGTTTATAGTAGTTGGCCAATTCGGCGTCTTCCAACACCTTGCCCACAATCGACACTTCCACATTGCTCACCTGCGGGCGCGGCCCGGGTTTTACCGTGATGCGCCAGCCGCGGCCATGTGGGGTTACCTGAGTATCGGCGCGGAAATAGCCTTGTGAGCGCACAATCTGTTTGATTTCGTCTGGCGCTTCTTCGGCCAAAAACTGCATTTGTTCTTGGTCAATATCCGCATCCGGCTCGGTTTGGCGGTTGATAATGGAAAGATGCTCGCGCAAAAGTGCGGCCAAATCGGCAGGCGCATCAATGGAAATGGGGAAAGGCAGTTTGTTGGGATTAACCGTGGTGGGCTGCTCGATCGATTCTTTTTCTTTATTTTTTTGCGCCGAATTGGCAGCCGCCTCCCCTGCCTTGCCGTCGGCACGGGCGGGCAGGCTCAATAGCAGGGCGGCGATCACGGCGAGAGGAAATAGTGGGGTTTTCATGGGCAATCTGCAATCAATAAACATCAAGCCGGTGTGTGCGGCAAACGGCGGCATATTAGCATTTTTGCCTTACGTTTTATAGTAAAGGCAGGCAAAAGAAATCAAGGTAGTAAAGGCTGCCCGAAAGGTATGGTTGAGTTTGATTATCTAAACTGCCTGTTATTGTGTTTTTCAGGTAGCCTCAATCCATCTAAAGGTTACCTGAAAAACTTGCCTGCTCCGCCACAGGCGGCCCGTGCAGGCAGTTGCTGTTGGTAAATATTTGTGCTGATACGTTCATTTCTGTTAAACTGAACTCCTTTTTTCACCCGGAACCATAGCTGAAGCGAGCCGATACGCTAGAAAACAATGGGCTTTAGCCATAACAATCACACAATCTAGGGATTCGTATGCAAAACAACACTCAAAGGGAAAGCCCGTTCGGCCTTTTCAGCAGCCTGGGGCTGGTAACGCAGATTGCCATCGGCCTCGTGCTCGGCATTTTGGTGGGCGTACTGGCGCGCAACACCACTGCCGCCGGGGCGGTGGTGGAAGTAGGCGTGATTTTGGGCAGCCTGTTTGTGGGCGCGCTCTAAAGCTGTGGCACCGATTTTGGTGTTTGCTCTGGTAGCTTCCGCCATCTCGCAGCACCGTAGCGGCAACCCCACCAATATCCGCCCGATTTTGGTGCTGTATCTGGTGAGCACGTTTGCTGCCTCGGTAGTGGCCGTGGGTGCGAGCTTCCTGTTCCCCTCGCAGCTGCTGCTCAGCGGCGTGGAAGCGGCCAGCAATGAAGCGCCCACCAGCATTGGCGAAGTGATGCGCCACCTGCTGATGAACCTGGTTTCCAATCCGATTCAGGCACTGGCCAATGCCAACTACATCGGCATCCTCGCCTGGGCGTTGGTGCTCGGCACGGCTTTCCGCCAAGCTAGCGAGCAAACCCGCACACTGATCAACGACGTGGCCGAAGCCATTTCCAAAGTGGTGCACGGCATCATCCGCTTTGCCCCCTTGGGCATTTTCGGGCTGGTGTTGGTCACCATCGTGAAAGAAGGTTTCGACAAACTGGGCTTCTATCTGCACCTGTTGGCCGTATTGCTGGGCGCGATGCTGTTTGTGGCACTGGTGGTGAACCCCATCATCGTGTTCGCCCAAACCCGCCGCAACCCTTTCCCGCTGGTGTTTACCTGCCTGCGCGAAAGCGGCGTAACCGCCTTCTTTACCCGTTCTTCCGCTGCCAACATTCCCGTGAATATGGCTTTGGCGAAAAAACTCGGTTTGCATGAAAACACCTATTCCGTATCCATCCCGCTGGGTGCTTCCATCAACATGGCTGGTGCCGCCATCACTATTACTGTGCTCACCTTGGCCGCGGTGCACACCTTGGGCATCGCCGTGGATTTCTGGACGGCTCTGCTCTTAAGCGCGATTGCCGCCATCGGCGCCTGCGGTGCATCTGGCGTGGCCGGCGGCTCGCTGCTGCTGATTCCCATGGCCTGCAGCCTGTTCAACATCCCCAACGACATCGCCATGCAGGAGGTGGGGGTGGGCTTCATCATCGGCGTGATTCAAGACTCTGCCGAAACCGCCCTTAATTCCTCCACCGACGTGCTTTTTACCGCTGCCGTGGATCAGTCAAACAAACGCTGATTGTTTGGATTAAGAGCTAAAAGAAAGGCTACCTGAAAATTTTCAGGTAGCCTTTCCCATCTATCTGCCGCAAACCTATAACTCACTACCGCGCGGATGGGTTTGCCAAACGCTGTGTTCAGCTTCCAGGGCGTGTTGCAGTGTTTCTTTTGCTGCTTCAGGCCGCAGGTGGCCGCAGAGGAAGATATCGATGGCGGCGAAACCGTGTTCGGGCCAGGTGTGGATGCTGAGGTGGGATTCGGCCAAGAGCAGTACGCCGGTTACACCGCCTTCGCCGCCGAAGGTGTGGAAACGGCTCTCGAGCACGGTGGCGCCGATGTGGCGGGCAGTATGCTCCAATGCAGTTTTCAGGTAGCCTTCGTTGCGCAGCAATTCGGGCGGACAACCGTATAAATCAAGCAGGCCATGGCTGCCGGGGCTATGGCTCATTTATGCCATCCAGAAGAATAGCCACCGCCCACGCGCGAGCCGTTGTAGGAACGGCTGCTGCCGCTGCTGCCCATGAAGCTGTAGTTGTAAAAGGTGCTGACCAGCATAGCTATGATGCTAAAAATCAAATAAGTATTTCTCGACATTTTGTTTCACTCATCTTCATCGTCGTCATCGCCACTGAACACATTGCCGCGCTTCCCCAGGAAATACAGCACCATCACCGACAGCATTGCGGCAAGGGATACATCTTCTTCTGAAGCCAGCATATTCAACCACGCCGGCACGTTGATGATGACAAACACTATTATAAGCAGCAGCATCAGCCCGTTCGACGGACGGTCCGCATGCATATTGGCGCTGTATTGCGGAGTATCGTTCTCGATCCCGAACCAGCTAAACACGGTATGGTAGGGAACGGTGGTGCTTTGGCTCCAGGCGGCTTCGTGCCGGTTGCATTCGGCGCAGAGTTTGCCGTTGCTGTTGAGGCGGTAGTCGCTGTAGAAATCCACATCACCTTGGCGGATGTGCCAGTAAAACGCGCCGGCAGCGAAAACCACGCGGCCGCCGTAATCGTAGAGTTTGGGTAGGCCTTGCGGCTGGAACAAATCGCCATATAGGCGCGGCCACACATTGAGCGTTTCCGACACGCTCCATTCACCGTCACCGCTTTCCACCAGCCACATAAAGCCGGCCTGCGGCTCGAAGAGCAGGTATTCCGTCCAACGCCCGACGGGCACGATGCCGAGCGGCTTTTGGCCGAACATCAGGTTGAACGCATCTTCCGGCTCCAGTTCGTCTTTACGCACCGCGCCGATGAGGATGTAGGTGCGGTTGTTAATGCGGGCTTCCGAGCCGATTTTCAGGGTGAACGCATAGGCTTGCGCATCGCGCCTATTATTGGCTTCTAGCAATTCCAGCTTGCCTTCTGCCGCATCCAGACCGCTGCCGCAGCTGGGGCAGAGGATGGAAGGCGTGAGGCCGGTAATCCATTGAACGGGCGAGCCGCAGTTCGGGCAACTTTCGGCCTGACGTGTGCCTTTTAGCCGACCTGCGCTATCGGCCACCTGCTCGCTGCTACGGATGTTGGCGAGTTGTAAGTCGGCCAGCCTCACTCCCTGCCCGATAAAGATTTCGGGCGGCGATTCGGCATAATCCAGTGTGAGGAAGGCTTGCTCGCAGCGCCAGTCGGCTACTTGGTTCTTCATCTGCGGCGGCACGGCAAAGGGCAGCTCGCCCTGTGCGGCGGCCTGCTCCAGCACGATATCGCGCACGTCGGCCGCCCAGAAGCGTTTGTTGCGGTATATCAGGCTGCTGCGGCCGGCCACCAGGCTGGAAAATTCCGGGATTTCCTGCAAAGGTTCGGCAGCTGGCAGGGTGAAGACGTATTGGTCGCCCGATTCGGAGAGCCAGCCGTTGGCGCCGTCTTCAAACTGCACATACCACTCGTTCCACATGCCGGCATCGTATTTGGCCTGCAGGCGGCCGATGATGGCAAACGGGCGGTTGGCAAATGTGCCGGAGGTGCCGATTTGCAGCGGGCTGAAGTCCTCTAACAGGGCGGAATCGCGGCCGCTGTCGATAATGCCTGCGCCTTGGCGCACCAATAGGCTGTGGCAGAAGCCGCACACCAGCGTAACCGCTGTGGCCAAATGCGCGTGCACGGGCGCGCCGCAGCTGGGGCAGTCGGCTTTGAAGAAGGGTTCGCTCATGATGGGTTCCTAAAGGGCGGGCGGTTTGGCGGCAAATTTAGCAGCAATCTCGGCGGCCGTTAAATCGAAGCCGTCGCACAAACGGGCATAATCACGGCTGGCTAATTGGGCAACGGCTTTCAGGTAGCCTGCAAACTCCAGAAAGATAGGCTGGTTTTGTGGCGTAAGGCAGAAAATGCCGTTGATTTGGTGCGAATCGCGGAGGCGGCTCACCACGGCGCTGAACGCATCCCAATCGGCGGCAGCCTGCTCCGGCGCAACGGCCTGCAAGTCGGCAATGGTTTGCAATTCCTTTGCAAAATCGAGAATGGTGGGCCGGCTTTGCAGATGTTTGGCGATGACTTGTACGGGGTTTGTGGTTGGCATGATGGTGGGATTTGGCTTTCAGGTAGCCTCAGCTGATCAACCAATCAACTGCTTGAGCACTTCGGCTTTGGCCTTCTCGTAGTCTTCGGCAGAAATCAGGTTGCCGTCGAGCAGGGTTTTGAGTTTGGCCAGCTTGGCTTGCGGGTCTTCGGCGGCGGGAGCAGCCGGAACAGCAGGCTGGGCGGCAGGAGCGGGGGCAGCTTGGGCAGGCTGTTGAGGCTGCGTCATGCCGCTCATGGCGCCGGCCATGGCCTGGCCGATGCCGGCACCCACACCGAGGCCGGCGCCGATACCGGCGATGCCGCCTTCGTTTTGCGCAGCCATCGGAATAGCGGTGGCGGTTTGGTATTGGGTGAATTTGCCCATATCACCGATGATGCCCATCGACATTTTGCTGTCCAGTGCTTTTTGCACGTTTTCGGGCAGGCTCACGCTTTCCACGGTGAAGTTTTCCAGCGTGAGGCCGAGTTTGCCAAACTCGGGCAGCAGCAGCTCGTTCATTTTCTGAGACAGCAGCACTTGGTTGGCGGCCATATCGAGGAACGGGATGCCGGAAGTGCCGAATGCAGCAGCCAGCTGGGTCATGGCGAGGTTGCGCAGCTGCTGTTCGAGCTGCTCGCCGCTGTAGGAGGCGCCCACGCCGGTAACTTCGCGGAAGAAGGCGGCGGGATCGCTGATGCGGTAGGCATACATGCCGAAGGAGCGCAGCTGAATCACGCCGAAATCGGCATCGCGCACGGTAACCGGCTGGGAAGTGCCCCAGCGGCGGGCGAGCTGCTGGCGGGTGTTGAAGAAGTAAACGTCGGATTTGAAGGGCGACTGGAATAATTTATCCCAGTTTTTCAGGTTGGTGAGGATGGGCAGGGTTTGGGTGGTGAGCGTGTAGCGGCCGGGCTGGAACACGTCGGCGGCTTTGCCTTCGTCCACAAACAGGGCGGCCTGCGCTTCGCGTACGGTGAGGCTGGCGCCGTTTTGGATTTCCTGGTCGGCCACGGGGAAGCGCCACATCAGCAGCCCTTCTTCGGGATTCGGCCATTCGATAACGTCGATAAACTGCTTCTTGATGAAATTGCCCAGCATGGGGATTCCTTTCTTGATTAGGATAAGGGGAAGGCTACCTGAAAACGAGGTTTCCGCAGGAAGCTAAGTTTCTGCGAAGCTAAAATGGGACAAATTTCTGTGAAACGAAATTTCAGGTAGCCTGTTGTGCATGCGTTATTACGCCAAACAGGCGGCGTTGAGCAGCCCCACCGCCACGGAAATCACGGCACAGAGCGTGCCCACGGCCACGTTATTGCCGGCCAGCTCGGCAGCGGAATCAGGCACGAGGCGGGTGGCGGCGAAATACACCACAATCTGAATCGCCGCAGCAGCCCAACCCCAAAGCACGAAATCCAAAAGCCCAACGCTGTGGGCGATGCTGGAGGCCAAAGGCAGGCAGAAGCCGATGAGCGCGCCGCCGAAGGAAAGGGCGCAGGCCAAGTTGCCGTTTTTAATCAGCTTTAATTCGTCGGCCGGAGTGATGCGCAGATACACGACGGCGAACAGTGAAGTCATGCCCAGGCCCACGGCCAGGTATTGCAGATACGACAGATATTGTTGCAGGGAAATGCTCATGGGTTGCCTTTGCAATCAGGGTGGAAAAAAGGCCGCCACAGCGGCAATATGCGGCTGATTATGCCATACAAACAGGCTACATTCATCATTAAACTTCCTACTTAACGAAGCACAGAATATTTGGCACGAATGGTTGCAGCTACATTTTCTCTGCTGGCGCAGCCGAACGGAGTGCGGTTTTTCGGGGAACAAGGGCTTGCATGTTTGAAGCGGCGCAGCCGCAAGTTGCGAGCCCGCCCGAAAAACCGCGCGGAGTGAGGGAAGTTTGGCGGAGCCAAACCTGTGCCCGCAGTCGCCTTTCTTTTGCTTCCTTTTCTTTGGCGAAGCAAAGAAAAGGAAGTGCCCCGCGCCGGCATGAGGCGCAAAGGGGGATAGAGTGCAGACGGTGAAAGCTGCCTGAAATTCAATTCGTGCCTTGTGAATAAAATATCCCATACACCAGCTTCCATGGAAAATTTAGGTAAGGATGCCTTGTTCAGGCTCGACCATGCCAGTTGTTGGCAGCCTGCTATATAATCCGCCGCATAACCAAGGCTACCTGAAACATGAAACCCGACCGCACCCTAATCATCTCCGTCTTCATCGTAGCCAGCTGCGGGCTGGCGTATGAACTCATCATTGCCGCGCTGGCCAGCTATTTGCTGGGCGACAGCATTTTGCAGTTTTCCTCCATCATCGGTCTCTACCTCTTCGCCATGGGCATCGGCGCGCACCTCACCAAATACATCCGCGATGAAGACGCGCTTTCGCGCTTTATCGAAATCGAATTGCTGGTGGGCATCCTCGGCGGGGTGTCGGCCTTGGTGTTGTTTGTGGTGTTCGGGCTGGCTGCCGCGCCGTTCCGCACGCTGCTGTATGCGCTGGTGCTGGTGGTGGGCATCGTGGTGGGCATGGAAATCCCGCTGGTGATGCGCGTGCTGAACCGGCGGCAGGCCGATTTTAAAGACCTGGTGGCCAAAGTGCTCACCTTCGACTACCTGGGCGCGCTGGCCGTGTCGCTGCTGTTCCCGCTGGTGCTCGCGCCCCGGCTGGGCATGGCGCGTTCCGCCCTGCTGTTCGGCCTGCTCAACGCCGCCGTGGCCGTGCTCACCGCCCGCGCCTTCAAAGCAGAGCTGCCGCGCTACCGCGCCATCCAGCTGCGCGGCGTCATCGTGCTGGCCTGCCTGCTGGCCGCCTTCGCCGCCGCCAACCGCATCACCTTTCTGGCCGAACAAAGCTATTTCGGCGACCCGGTGGTATACGAAAGCCATTCGCCCTACCAGCGCCTGGTGATCACCAAATGGCACGACGACCTGCGCCTCTACATCAACGGCAACCTGCAATTCTCCTCGCGCGACGAAGCCCGCTACCACGAAGCCCTCGTGCTGCCCGCCATGCAGATGGTGGGCGGGCAGGCGCAAAACGTGCTGATTTTGGGCGGCGGCGACGGCCTGGCCGCGCGCGAAGTGCTGAAATACCCGCAAGTGAAGGGCATCACCCTGGTCGACCTCGACCCGCAAATGACCAGCACCTTCCGCACCTCCGCCAAATTAAGCCGCCTCAACGCCGGCTCGCTCGCCAGCCCCAAAGTGCGCGTGGTGAACGACGACGCCGCCAAATGGCTGGAACAGGCGCAGGAAAAGTTCAACGTCATCATCATCGACCTGCCCGACCCCTCCAACTTCTCGCTGGGCAAGCTCTATTCCGTGCCCATGTATCGGCTGGTGGCGCGGCATCTCGCGCCCGGCGGCAAGATCGTGGTGCAATCCACCTCGCCCTATTTCGCCCCGAACGCCTATTGGTCGGTGGTGGCCACGCTGGAGGCCGCCGGGCTCGCCACCGCGCCCTATCATGTGTATGTGCCCTCCTTCGGCGAATGGGGCTTCGTGCTGGCCGCCCGCGAGCCCGATTTCCCCGTGCCCGCGCAATTCAGCGTGCCCACCCGCTTTCTAAACGCCGACACCGCCGCCGAAATGTTCCGCTTCCCGCCCGATATGGCGCGCCGCGATGTGCAGCCAAATTATTTGAACACACAGATTCTGGTGCATTATTTCGAGCAGGATTGGCGCAATGTGATACGGTGAGAAAAGGCTACCTGAAACTTTCAGGTAGCCTTTCCCAACCGCTCAAACAAAACGGCCTGATTAAGTATACCTTTATCGAGCGAATGCGGGATTTGCCTGCTGCAAACCGTGTATTGATTTCCCTATGTCCAGCCCCACCTGTTCTTTGTATTTGCAGCCGCAACACCTCTGCCCTACGGCTTTCAGCAAGCCCTAGCCTCGCGTTCAGCTCAAGAGGTGCCTCCTAATTTTATCCATTCCACAAAATATCCAACATATGAGTGCCAACCAGAAAACCTACTACGACATCCTCGGCGTAGCCAAAGATGCCAGCCTGGCCGACATCAAAAAGGCCTACCGCAAGCTGGTGCGCCAATACCATCCCGACATCAGCAAAGACTCCGATGCCGACCAAAAAACCAGCGAAATCAACCTCGCCTACAACACCCTGAAAGACGAGGCCAAACGCGCCGAATACGATGAAATGCTGGCCAACCCCTTCGGCCGCGCCGGCAGTGCCCACGGCGGCGCGGGCGGTTTCGACCCCGGCCAAGACTTCGGGCAATACTACCACTTCGACAGCAGCCGCTTCGGTGAAGGCCAGCCCTTCGGCAGCGGTGACTTCCGCTTCGACGACATCTTCTCCGCCTTCGGCCACGCCGGGGCAGGCCGCCAGCGCCAAACCGGCCCCCTTCCCGGCGAAGACCAGCACGCCGAGCTGGCGATCGACCTCGCCGCAGCCTACACCGGCGGCGAACGCTCGCTCAGCCTAGATATGCCCACCATCGGCGCGGGCGGCCAAATGGCCTACGAACGCAAAACCCTGCAGGTGAAAATCCCCCAAGGCATCAGCGAAGGCCAGCAAATCCGACTGCGCGGCCAAGGCCTGCCCGGCTTCAACGGCGGCGCAAACGGCGACCTCTATTTAAAAATCCGCTTCCGCGAAAGCGACACGCTGTATGTGAAAAACCGCAAAGACGTGTACCAGCGCATCGATGTGATGCCCTGGATAGCCGCGCTCGGCGGTAAAACCGCCATCGACACGCCCGCCGGCAAACTCAACATCAACATTCCCGCCAACAGCCGCAGCGGCCAAAACCTGCGCCTCAAAGGCAAAGGCATTCCCGCCAAAGAAGCCGGCGACCTCTACCTCATCATCAACATCACCCTGCCGGAAACCATGAGCGAAGCCGACCGTGCAGCCTGGCAGCAGCTGGCCGAGCATTACGGAATGAAAGGATAAACCATGAACCGCGAACAAGATATTCAGCTCACCTTCAACGAAATCGTGCGCGCCTGCGACGGCGATGCCGATTGGGTGGTTAATGTAATCGAGGAAGAAATCATTTCTGTGCAGGGCAGCCCGCGCGAGGCCGGCTTCAGCGGCTGGCAGCTCGCCCGCATCCGCCGCGCCCGCCGCATCAGCCGCGATTTCGAAACCAGCGTGCCCGCTACTGCGCTAATCCTGCAGCTGCTCGATGAATTGGAAACCCTGCGCAAAGGCCGTTTGGAGGATTCAAACCGAGCTTTGCCGCTGTAATGTTGCTAAGTAAAAAGGCTACTTGAAAATTTCAGGTAGCCTTTTTCGTTTTAGCGGATTTCTTCGCCGAACACTTCGCGCCACAGTGCGGCCACTTGTTCGTAGTGTTCGCGCAGGGTGTCGTCCACTTGTACCGCGCCCGCACCGTGCAGCTGCTGGCGGTGTTGCACTTGGCGGTAGTGGCGGTAGGCGGCGGCGGTGCGCGCGGCGGCATCTTGGCTGAGCAGGCCGCGGCGGGCGGCCATATTGAGCAGGGCGATGTTGCCGTAGTTTTCCAGGAGCTCGGGATACTGCCGGGCATGGAGCAGCACGAAGAATTGCACGATGAATTCCACGTCCACCACGCCGCCGCGGGCGTATTTCACGTTGTCTTCGCGGGCGGGGTGGGTGGGCAGCATTTTGCTGCGCATTTGGGCGATTTCCTGCCGCAGCGGGTTTTCTTCGCGCGGCAGGCTGAGGATTTGGCGGCGGATGGCTTCAAACTTGCGCCCCACTTCGGGGCTGCCGGCCACGAACCGGGCGCGGCTGAGGGCTTGGTGCTCCCAAATCCAGGCGTTTTCGTGCTGGTATTTGGCGAAGGCTTCGAGGCTGTGGGCTTGGAAGCCGCTGTCGCCGTTGGGGCGCAGGCGCAGGTCGGTTTGGTAGAGGTTGCCCGCACCGGTGCTGCCGGAGAGCCAGGTGGTGAGGCGGCGGGCATATTTGCTGTAGATGTCGGCGGCTTCGGGCGCGCCGTCGTCATACAGATACACCAAATCCAAATCGGAACCGTAGGCCAGCTCTTTGCCGCCGAGCTTTCCGTAGCCGATGATGGCGAAGCGGGGGATGGGGCGGTGGGTTTTGGGCATGGCCTGCCACACCTGCCACATGGTGTGTTCGAGCAGGATGTCGGCCAGATAAGAGAGCTGGTCGCTCAGGGCTTCGAGCGGCCAGCGGCCGGCCAAATCCTGCACGGCCAGGCGGAAGGTTTGGGCGTGTTTGAAGCGGCGCAGCACGTCCATTTTGGCTTCGGGGTCGCCGGCGGTTTGGAGGCTACCTGAAAGTGCGCCGATGAATTGCGGCCAGTTGGGGTGTTCCATTAATTGGGCGGACAATAATTCGTCCAGCAGCACGGGGTGTTGTTGCAAATATTCGGCCAGCCAGGGGCTTTGCGCCATGAGTTCGGCCACTTGGGCGAGCGCGGCGGGGTATTCCTGCAAAAAGGAGAGGTAGGCGGAGCGGCGGCTGATGCTGTCGAGAAAGTCGAGCAGGCGCGGCAGGGCGGCTTCGGGGCGGCTGCTTTCGGCGGCGGCAGCCACCACGCGCGGCAGCACGGCGTCGAAACGCTGCTGGGCGCGGGCAGACAAATGCCGGTAGCGGCTGCTGCTGCGGATGTGCGCCAGCCGCTCGGCGGCTTCGGGCGCGTTGGCAAAGCCCAAGTCGGCCAGCTGCGCCGCCCATTCGGCGGCTTCGGCATCGTCTTGCCACAGGCCGGCCAGCGGCTGTTCGGCCTCGCTGTCGCTCTCTTCGGGGCTGCTTAAGGTTTGGTTGAACTGGGCGCTCACCTGGGCGCGCTGCGCGTTGAGGCTACCTGAAAATTCTTCGTAGTTGGCAAAGCCCATGCTTTCGGCCAACAGCTGCTGCTGGTCGGGGTTTTCAGGTAGCGTTTGGGTTTGCTGGTCGTCCCAGTATTGCAGGCGGTGTTCGAGGCGGCGCAGGAAGCGGTAGGCTTCGAGCAGCCGGGCGGCAGATTCGGGCGCGAGAATGCCGGTCTCGGCCAGCGCGGCCAGCGTTTCCTGCGTGCCTTTGAGCTGGAGGCTGCGGTTTTGCCCGCCGCGAATCATCTGGAATACCTGCGCGATAAATTCCACTTCGCGGATGCCGCCCGCGCCGAGCTTGATGTTGCCGGCCATGCCTTTTTTGCTCACTTCGCTGCGAATTTGGCGGTGCAGCCCGCGCAGGGCTTCGTAGGCGCCGTAGTCCAGATATTTGCGGAACACGAAAGGCTGCACCACACTGCGGATGCCGTTGGCATACGGCGTAACCACACGGCCTTTGCACCAGGCATAACGCTCCCATTCGCGCCCCTGTGCCACCAAATACTGCTCCAGCGCGGTTTCGCTCAACACCAGCGCGCCGCTGTCGCCGTCGGGGCGCAGGCGCATATCGATGCGGAACACTTGGCCGTCGGCAGTGATGTCGTTCAACAGCGCAATCAGCTTCTGCCCCACCTTGGTGAAAAACTCCTGATTGCTGCGGCTGCGCCGCCCGTCGGTTTCGCCCGATTCGGGATAGACGAAAATCAAATCCAAATCAGACGACACGTTTAATTCAAACCCGCCCGCCTTGCCCATGGCCACCACGCTCAAATGCTGCGCCGCGCCGCTATAGCGGCCGATGGGCGTGCCGTAGAGCGCGGTGTAGTGCGCCTCGGCAAAAGCGAGCGCGGTGTTCACCGCAAAATCGGCCAGATGCGTGATGGAAGCCGTTACCTCCGAAAGCTCAGCTGCACCACACAAATCGCGCACCATAATCTGCGCCAGTACATAACGGCGCAACAGCCGCAACTGCCGCGCCAGCTCGGCCTCATCCGCCGCTGCCGCGACATCTGCCCACGGCGCGAAGGCGGCCAAATCCTGCGGCTGCAAAGGCTGCGCGAGCATGGGCTGCAAACGTGCAACATTGATTTGCCCGCCATCCAGCTGGCGCGACAGCCAAAGGGAAAAACGGCGGGCATGGGCAATCATATCGGCAGGCATGGGGGGATTCCTTGTGTGCGGAGGGTATAAATCAAACGGGCAGATTATAGGCTACCTGAAGCTTTCAGGTAGCCTTAGATTGAGTACATTGAAAATGGAGGGGCAGCTTCGGCATGGCTGCCCGCTAAAACAGGCTTTCTTGCCGGGCGTTGGTTTCGGGGGTTTCGGGCTGCGCCAGCATGTAGGCGCACACGAAGTTGAAGAAATCTTCGCTAATTTCAAAATGGCCGTAGCGCAGCCGGGCGGCATATTTTTTCCATTCCGGATGCGTGCGGATAACGGCAATCGGGCATTCGCGCCGGATTTCGGCATAGCCCACGTTGCGGCGGAAGGGGATAAAGCTTGCGCTCATCTGAAACGGGTAGGCCTGGTTGTCGGTAATCTGCCCGAGTGCGGTGAAGGATTGCAGTTTGTCGTGGCCGTCTAAGCGGATTTTCGGGCTGTAATAGAGCAGCCAGTCGCCGCGTTGCATACGGTTGAGCGGCGCGGCTTTGCCGTGGCACACTTGGCAGAAGCCGCCTGCCACGCCGCGCAGGACGTGCTCTTTGGAAACCGTGCCGATCCAGTATTTCATGGGTGTCCTTTTTCAGATGGGTTTCAGGTAGCCTGCAGGGAATATGTAGTAGGCAGGGAATATGTAGTAGGCAGCGAGTACCCGTCCTAGCTTGCTGTCATGGATGACGCAATATATTGTAATTGGTTTACTAAATATTTTAGTTTATTTGCCTGCTCTATATTGTTATAGATATTTTCTTGTTGTTCTAAACAATGCCAAAGATATAACAGCATATCAATAAATACGTTCACAAGTTTTTTAGGAATCAAGTCGTTATCCTGATATTCTCCTTTGACAACCGATAAAGAATTGATCAGATTATCGCAGTCATCATCAGTAATCCCTTCCCTTGTCATTGCCCTAAATGAAATATCAAGGTAAGAATCAATAAATATATCTATACTATCCATTTTATTTCCTTGTATATCTAAATAAGCATAGTGAGTTTAGAGCGGATATTTATACCCGTACGGTTTTTAGGTAACTTTGGGGATGGGTGTCGGGTTCAAGAATCCGAGCTGCGGCTGCTTCGTCCAAATCTTTTTCAGGTAGCCTTTACTTGGGTGCAGGCCGGATTCTTGAATCCACCCTTCCTAATCAATTAAAATTATTGAATAGTTTCCTCATCGCAAAAGGAGTTTACCATGACCCAACTGCAAAGCGCCCTATCGCATGTTTCCCTCGGCACGAATCAATTTGATCAGGCCGTCGCCTTTTATGATGCCGTGCTCGCCCCGATGGGCATCCGCCGCGTGCTGGATTTGAGCGAACATCGCGCCATCGCCTATGGTCGCGCCTTCCCTGAATTCTGGATTCAGGCACCGCACGACGGGCAGCCCGCGCAAACTGCCAACGGCGTACACATCGCCTTTTTGGCAGAAAACAACGCACAAGTGGATGCCTTCTACGCCGCCGCCCTCGCCCATGGCGCGAAGCCCGACGGCGCGCCCGGCAAACGCCCGCACTACGGCGACGCCTACTATGGCTGCTTCGTGCGCGATTTGGACGGGCACAAAATCGAAGCAATGGCTTGGAACGAATAGATTCGGCTGAGAAGAGAGGCTACCTGAAGTTTTCAGGTAGCCTTTTTTCCCTCGGCAGGAAGCATAGGTCGGATACTGGTATCCGACAAACCTGCAACGCTGCCATTATTACTCGTTGCCACCATGCCTGAAATGTCGGATTCAAGAATCCGAGCTGCGGCTGCTTGGTCCAAACCTTTTTCAGGTAGCCTTCCCTACCCGCTATGCCGCTATTTGCTCGGCGTGGCGGGTTTTTTCTCGGCTTCGGGCGTGTCGATTGGCGGGAAGAACAGGCTTTTGGGTTTTTGTTTCACCAGCGCGATGGTGCTGCCGATGATTTGCAGCGGGTTGTCCAGTACGGCGTCGCGCGAGCGCAGGGCCACCCATAGGGTGATGGAGAAGCTCACCAGCAGGTTCACCGCGCCGATGAGCAGCACCATCAATAAATGGGCGGCGAAGGAGAAGAAGCCGATGTCGCCGCTCACGGCGGCGTAGCCCAGGTTGGCGGAGGAGAAGGCAACGTGGCGGATGTCGAGCGGCAGGCCGGTGAGGTGGCCGAGGTAGCCGGTCATGCCGAGGAGCCAGCCGAAGCAGAAGTTGCCCATGATGGCGCCGTAGTGGTTGTGGATGTAGTCGGCCAAACGCTGCCGCCAAGCGGCGGGCAGGATGCGTTTGAGCAGGGGGTGTTCGCGCAGGCGCAGTTTGAGGTTGAGGTAGTCGGCGCGGTTGTCGAAGAAGCCGGCGATGATGCCTGAGCAAAACAGCCACACGCCGGCGATGGCGGCAAACAAGAGCGCGGGGGTGCTGAACACGGCGAGGGATTTGAGCTGGTAGGCGGTGGTGGCCGTATCCAGCAGGGGGCGGCCGAAATGGTGGGCGAAGGCGTGGCTGATGAAGGTGGCGAGCAGCACGGCGACGACTACGTTGCCGAACACGGCCACGCCCTGCGAGCGGATTACGTCAATCAATAGCTGGGCGAGCTTTTGGTTTACGGCGCGGCCGCTGCTGCTGCGTTCCACGGCTTGGGCGAAGCGGGCGGCGGTCATGGCGGGCTGTTTGGTGGCCACGGTGAAGTGCAGCATGTGGATGAGCACGAAGCCGATGCCGTAGTTGAGGCTGGCGAGCACGGCGTGGTAGAGGTGGCCGCCGGGCAGGCTGCCGATGTGGATTTTGAGCAGCGCCATCAGGGCGATGAGCACGCCGCCGCCGGCTGCGGAGCGCAGCATGCCCCAGTATTCGCTGCGGTTGCGGGTGATGTAGTGTTCACCGTGGCGGCTGGAGTTCTGGCTGATGCTGCGGGCGAGCATTTTCACGTTGCTGCGCCACAGGGGCATGATGCGCCGCTGCACCACCACGGCCACAGCGATTTCGTTGGCCAACAGCAGGGTGCGCAGCAGGCTTTGGGTGCGGGTGCGCGCGGCAAACAGCGCCATGAGCCGTTCCATGCGGGTGAGGGTTTGCTGGAGGCGTTGCAACAGGTGCGCCACGGCCATGGAGGAGCCGGCGCCGGCGCCGGTGCCTTTGCGTTGCAGGCGTTCGATGAGGGTGCGGCATTGCGCCAGCATCACGTTTAAATGGCCGGCATCGTAGGTGGTGCGGGAGCCGGGCTGGCGGCTGCGTTGGAAGTCGAGCCAGTCGGACACTTCGCGCATGAGGCCAACGAAGGGCGAATCCACATCCAGCAGCCTGGGCTCGAGGCGGATGAGGTCGTGATCGAGGTCTTCGGCGGCCACCCATATGGAGAGCATTTCCACGGCATACAGGCTTTCGTCGCGCAGGTGGCGGCCGCACATTTCGCGCACGGCGGGCTCGGTTTGCCGTTGGATGGTGCTGAGGAGGCGCAGCCAGGCGGAAAGCGGGATGGCGGCGAGCCATTCGCCGTCGTTGCTGCCGCAAAACAGCAGCGCGAGCACGTCGCGCAGGTCGTTGCAGTCTTTGTAGGCGGGATTGATGTGCTCGTAGAGGCGGTGGCGGAATTCGTGGCCGAAGCCGGAGCGGGAGAAAATGCCGATGGTAATCAGGGTGGGATACACGCGCACGCTGGAGAGCCAGCGACACAACAGGGTGGCGATGGTTTTGCCTTCGCCGCCCTCTTGCCGCAAATGGCGGCACAAGATGCCTAAGCGCACCGGCGCACCCGCCGCGCCGCCCTGCCGCAGCCAAGTCGCCACTGTCTGCAACACGCCCAGCGCATTGCCTTCGGCGGCGGTGCGGCTGATGGTTTCAGGTAGCGTGTGTTGGGGTTTGCGTGTGAACATGGGCTTCCTTTTTGTTGCTCTGGCCAGAGTCGGCAGCGGATGTGCGAAAAACTGCGGCCACCTTTTCAGGTAGCCTCACGAAAAAAAGGGGGAGCGATTGTAACAGATTGCCGTTTTCGGGCAAAAAGGCGGGCTGGGAAATGGGAAGGTATAGGGTGGGCTGAAGATTGATTGGCAAAGGGTTTCCAGTTTTCAGGTAGCCTCATGGCGTGATTAAAGGCTACCTGAAACTTTATAGTGGATTAAAATAAGAATGGGACAAGGCGGCGAGCCGCAGACAGTATGAGCAATACGGCAAGGCGAGCCAACGCAGTAGCATTCTTATTTTAATTCACTATATGCCAAAGGGACTGCGGTTTGCCGGAGCTTTTGGTTTTTCAGGTAGCCTTTACGGTATGGCATCGGGCTACCTGAAAAATGGTTTGAGGGCTTTCAGGTAGCCTTTGGCTGTTAATGGCTCTTGGCTTTGAATTCCTGCAAATGGCGGCTGCCGGCCAGCCAGGCGCCGGCCATGCCCAGGCCGCACACCACGGCGATAATCACGGCCATTTCCCAGCCGTGGAAGAAGCGCCAGTCTAAGTTCAGGCCGTAGGGGCTGAAAATGCGGTCCACCAGCGGGCGGGTGTTGCGCATCAGCCAGCCGCACAGCACCAGGCTCAGGGCGGAAGACAGCACGCCCTGCCACAAGGCCTGATAGAGGAAGGGGCGGCGGATGAAGGAAGCGGGCGCGCCCAACAGCTTGGTGATTTCGATTTCTTCGCGCCGGCTGAGGATTTGCAGGCGGCTGGTGTTATACGCCACCAACACCAGCGCCGCACCCAGCGTGATCACCAAAAAGCGGAACACTTGATGCACGAATTCGTTGATTTGGAACAGGGTTTGCATCCATTCGGCATCCATTTGCACGCTCTCGGCCTTGGGCAGCGCGGCCAAATCGGCCCGCAGGGCGGTTTGCTCTTCGGGGGTGGCGCCGTCTTTGGGCGTGATCACGAAGGCGTCGGGCAGCGGGTTGGTATCGAGCATCGACACCAAATCCTGCCCTTGAAACGCCTGCTGCAGCTCGGCCATGCCCTGCTGTTTGCTCACGTATTCGGCTTTTTCGATGCGGCTGTCTTCCGCCAGCTTGGCGCGGATGGCGGCGATGTCGGCCTCGGCGGCTTCGGGCGTGAGGTAGATTGTCATCTGCGGGGCTTGGTTGAGCCGGCCGAGTACTTCGGTGCTGCTTTGCACGCCCAAATAAAGCATCAGCGGCAAGGTCATGGCGGCGGCCAGCATCAGCAGCACCATCAATGTGCCCAAGGGCTGGCGCACGAGGCGGGCAAAGGCCTGGCAGGCGGCTTCCAGATGCAGAGAGAGATAGTGTTTCATGCGGCAAACCTGCCTTCCTGCAAACGCAAAATGCGGTGGCCGTAGTCGGCCATCAGGGTTTCGTCGTGGGCGGCCACGATGACGGTGGTGCCGGCTTCGTGGAAGGTTTTGAAGAGCTCCATGATGTCGAGCGCGTAGGCGCGGTCGAGATTGGCGGAGGGCTCGTCGGCAATCAGGAGGCCGGGCTGGTGCACCACGGCGCGGGCAATGCACAGGCGCTGCTGCTCGCCGCCGGACAGGGTAATCGGATCGGCCGTTTCTCGCCCGCCCAAGCCCACTTTTTCAATGGCGATGCAAGCGCGTTTTTCGGCGGTTGCGCGGTCGTAGCCGATGATGCGCAGCGGCAGCAATACGTTTTGCAGCACGTTGCGGTCGAACAGGATTTTGTGGTCTTGAAACACCAGGCCGATGTGCTGGCGCAGATAGCCCAGGCGGCTGTCGTTGAGCGTGCCGAGATCTTGGTTGTTCATCCACACTTTGCCGGAAGTGGGCTTGGTGATGCCGGCAATCAGCTTGAGCACGGTGGATTTGCCCGCGCCGGAATGCCCGGCCACGAAAATCATCTCGCCCTTGCTGATTTTGAAGCTGACGTTTTGCAGGGCGCGGAAGCCGCCGGGATAGGTTTTGGAAACTTGTTCGAAACGGATCATGATGTGGGGATTGGGAGTGAATGGGTTTCAGGTAGCCTTTTGGAAAACGCCGTTTGAGGCTACCTGAAACGGGAGGCTACCTGAAAACAGCCTGTGGATTATACGGCAATTCCCGCCCGCCCAACACCAAGCGGCGGCGCAGAAATGGTATCATCCGCGATTTATTACTTTGGAAGAGCTGCCATGACTGCCTGGCCCACCCCCGATTTCGAACGCAAAATCTGCCCGCCCGAGGCGCTGGCCGGGAAATTGGCCGAGCTGCCGCGCCCATTGGTGTTCACCAACGGCTGCTTCGACATCCTGCACCGCGGCCACGTTACCTACCTCGCCCAAGCCCGAGCGCTTGGCGCGGTGATGGTGCTCGCGCTCAATACCGACGCTTCCGTGCGCCGGCTGGGCAAAGGCAGCGACCGCCCCATCAACCCGCTGGCCAATCGTGCCGCCGTGGCCGCCTCGCTGGCGAGCGTGGATTTGGTGACTTGGTTCGACAGCGACACCCCGGCCGAACTCATCGAATTGGTATGCCCCGATATCTTGGTGAAAGGCGGCGACTGGCTACCTGAAAACATCGTCGGCGCCGCCGAAATCCTGGCGCGCGGCGGCAAAGTGTATTCCATCCCCTTCCTGCACCAAACCTCCACCACTCAAACCTTGGCCAAAATCCGTGCCGTGGGGCAAGGCTCATGATGCAGGCTGTGCACTGGCAGCTGCTGGCCGTGTTGGCAGACGGCCGGCCGCACCACGTTACCGAACTGGCACGCCGCATTGGCCGCAAGCCGCCGCAGCTCAACGCGCTCTGGCAGCAAGTGCCGCCGCACATCCGCGGCTTACTGCGCCAACAAGACGGCCGCTGGCGGCTGGTGCGACCCTTGGCAATTTTGGATAACGCCATTTTGCAACAACAGGCTGCAGCCGCCGGCTGGCAGGCCGAACTATTGCACGAGCACCCCTCCAGCAACAGTTACCTCATCGCCCAAGCCAAATCCGGCAGCCCGATCCACCGCCGTATCGTATTTGTGCACGATCAAACTCAAGGCCGCGGCCGCCAGGGGCGCAGCTGGCAGAGCCGCATCGGCGAATGCTTAATGTTCAGCGCAGGCTGGTGTTTTTCCCGCCCGCCGGCCGAACTAGGCGGCCTCACGCTCGCCGCTGTGCTGGCCTGCTGCCGCGTGCTACGCGATTTGGGTGTGCCCGCACAGATTAAATGGCCGAACGATTTGGTCATCGGCGGCGAAAAGCTCGGCGGCATTCTCACCGAAACCGTGCGCTGCAACGGCCAAACTGCGGTTGTGATCGGCATTGGCATCAATTTTGTACAGCCCAAAGCGGTGGCTGATGCCGAAGCCGTGCAAGGCAGCGCGCCCCACATCGCCGTGAGCCGTCTCACCGAACGCCTGCTGCCCGAGCTGGCGAACACTTTCGAGCAGTTCGACCACGAAGGCCTTGCCCCTTTCCTCGCGGGTTACCACGCCTGCCACCGCGACCAAAACCAGCCCGTGCACCTGCTGCGCGACGGGCAAACCCTGCTGCAAGGCACGGCCTTGGGCGTGGATGAAGGAGGTGCGTTGCGGATTCGCGATGCCGAAGGTACGGAGCATCATGTGGTAAGCGGCGAAATCAGCTTGCGCCCGCTGCACAATCAAAACGCCGCAACGCCCGATGACAAACAGGGCAAAATGCTGCTGCTCGATGCGGGCAACAGCAAGCTCAAATGGGCATGGGTGGAAAACGGCCGCATCACGGCGGCAGACAAAGCCGCCTATTGGAATCTCGAGCCGCTTGCCCACAGTTGGCAGGAGCACGGCGGCGAACACGTGCGCATCATCGGCTCGGCAGTGTGCGGCGAAGCCAAACAGCAAGCCGTGGCCGAACAACTTGGTCGCGAGCCAGAATGGCTCGGCTCCATGCCGCAGGCCTTGGGCATCCGCAACCACTACCGCCGCGTGAGCGAGCACGGTGCCGACCGCTGGTTCAACATCCTCGGCAGCCGCCTCTTCACCGAACACGCCTGCGTGGTGGTGAGCTGTGGCACCGCCGTAACCATCGACGCCCTCACCGCCGACAATCATTACTTGGGCGGCAGCATCATGCCCGGCTTCAACCTGATGAAAGAGGCGATGGCGCAACACACCGCCAACCTCAACCGCCCCGCCGGCCGCGCCTACCCCTTTGGCACCACCACCGCCAACGCCATGGCCGGCGGCATGCTCGATGCCATTTGTGGCGCGGTTTTGCTGATGCACACCCGCCTGCAGCAGAAACACCCCGGCCAAACCGTGGCCGTGATCATCACCGGCGGCGGCGCTGCCAAAGTAAAACAAGGGCTACCTGAACAATTTGCTTTGGACAACCCCATTCAAATTGTGGATAATCTCGTGCTTCACGGATTACTCAACTGGGCTGCACAAACATGAAGTGGCTGTTTGCTGTTTTGGTGGCATTAAACATCATCGTTTTTGGCGGGATGCTGGTAACGCGCATGGCGCAACAACAGCAGCCCGCGCCCGTTGTGCAGCCGCAACAGCCGCAGCCCACCACTGTGGTGGTGCATGCCGCCCCCGCCCAGCCAGTTGCTCCGCAGCAGACGGCTACGCCCGTGCTTCCGGTGGACGCAGGCCGCCCCCGTACTGCACCTGCTGCCCCTGGCCGCCCCAACACCCCGGCCAAACCCGCCGGCGAAGCCCAGCCCAAGCCCACCCCCGAAAGCGGCATTCGCGCGCCCAACACCGCCTGCACCGCCGTGGCTGTGTTGCCGGAAGACGACTACCACCGCATCAAAGGCCTGCTCGCCCGCTGGCCGCATGCTGCCACTCGCGTAGTGGAGCGCCGCCGCGACTCAGGCCGCCCCCAGCGTGGCAGCGAACGCTACCAAGTGAGCGTAACCATTGAAGGTGACGTGCAGGAATTCACCGCCAAAGTGCGTTCGCAGGGTTTCCGTAACGCCAGCGTCGCCGGCGGCCGCATGAGCCTCGGCTCGTTTAGCAGCGAACAGCAGGCCGAGCAAACCGCCGCCAGAGCCCGCCAAGCCGGCCTCAATCCGCAAATCATCCGTACCGGTTCAAGCGGCGGCGAACAATCTGCCGAATTGGGCGAATCCAAAATGCAGATAACGTTTATGAACGTAGACGATAACGCTGCCGCCGGTATCAGCAGCGTTATCAGCCGCTACTCCCACCTACGCCGTGCCCCTTGTCGTAGATAAACGATTTGAGCGAATAAGCAAAAGGCTACCTGAAATTTCAGGTAGCCTTTAAGCATATTGGCAACCAGGGCGGCATAGATACGCAAATCAGACCCATAAAGCTCAAACGAACAATGCGAGTTGCTGCGAAGCTAAATTCAAAAGGCGCGAAACTTAAAATATTGGCCTAACAATGCTGAGCTGCAATAGCTGCGCGGTAAAGCAACATTGCCCCGCACCGCCGTTTTGAGGCTACCTGAGATTTTTCAGGTAGCCTTTCCCATCACCGCCCTGCCCTGCTAAAACGAACGTCCAAACTGGATAAACACGTTGCCTTTGCGGTAGGGGTAGAAGAAGTGGCTGCTGTTTACGCGCTGCCAGGTGGCCACCAGCTGCGGGGTAATGCCGGCGAATTGGAGCTTGCGGTGAGAGAGCGCGAGGCTGGCGGTGAGCTCGTGGTCACGGCGGGTGATGCGGAATAGGTCGGGGGCGTCGTAGCTGCGGTGGCCGGCGCTGATTTGGGCGGAGGTGGTGAGCCCCCAGCCCCATTGCTGAGTCCAGCCCAGGCGCAGGCCTTTGCGGGTGTAGGATTCGCTGTTGTCGGCGGCGGTTTTGCGCAGCCAGTCGAGGCCGAAGCTGAAATATTGGGTGGGGCTGCGCACGAAGAGCCAGGTGCCGGAAGCGGTGTAGCTGTCGCCGTCGAGCCAGCGGCGGCGGTCGTGGTGCTGCTCGCCGATTTCAAGCGCGCTCAATATTTTATGGCGCGGGGTGAGCCAATATTGCCATTCGGCGCGTACGCCGACTTCACGCGAGTATTTGTGTGTGCCATACCAGCGGCGTTCGTAATAGGGGGTAACGGCGGCTTCGGCACGGGCGGTTTTATAGGCGGGGCCGCTGCTGAAGCGGGCGATTTGGTCGTCGTATTTGTGGTTGTTCCAATAGAATTTGCCGTAGTCATCGAGACTGAGCCGCCAGTAGAGGTTGCCGTGTACGTTCCAGTCGCGATCGGCGTTGAGGCGGTAGGCGAAGCCTTGAGCGGATTCAGGCTCGGGCAGCGTCCACACACCGCGCGGGGTGCGGATTTCGCGCTCGCGGCCGGCGTTGTTTACATTGCTGTCGCTGATGAAGTTTACGCTGCCGCCGAAGCTCCAGCGGTCGCGTTTGCGCAGGGCTTCGAGGTATTGCCCGGCAATCTGTTGCAGCTCGGGCGCGAGATTGGGGGTTTGGCGGAAATGTTCGAACTCTTGCCGCGCATCTTTGTCGGCACGGTTTTCAAACAGGCTCTGCGCCAGCGAAAGGCGCACGGGTGGGATGTCGGGGTCGGCTGCCAATACGGTGCGGTAGAGGCCGATGGCGTGTTGGTAGTCGCCCTCAGCGCGAGCAATCAGCGCCTGTGCCAAAGCCACCAGCAGTGCATCGTGCGGCCCGGGCAGTTCAAGATAAATCGGCAGCAACAGCGCCGCGCCTTCGGCATTGTGGGTGAGCACGGCATAGCTGAGCGCCTGTTGCAGCATCTCGGGGCGTTGCAGCAGCTCTTCGCGGCTCATTTGCAGGCGCCTGTCGGGCGGCGCGGCGGGTGTGGGCGGGGTTTCTGCCTGCGGCGTGGCAGCAGGTGTGATGTCGAAACCGGTATCTGGCTCGGTTGCCAGCCTATCTTCCGACGGTGCGGCCAAGGCCACCTGAAAAGGCAACAGCAGCAGGCAGGCAACCACCAGCCAAGGCTTTCTCTGTATGCTCATTAAACGCTTTCCTTGAGGCAAATCCATAAAACGGGCGGATTATAGCGGATTCAGTATGCCCGCCAAACCTAAACCAACATTCGTAAAGCACAGAAAACTATAACGATTACACTCTTCCACAGTAGGTTTTGTAGAAAAAATGGCGAATTTCCATTCTGTTTTCAAGCAGGTTAGCTGCTTTATCTCAACCATTCACGTCCTCTTTAATGCACCTTATATCCAAAAAAAGAACATAACTCTTAATTGCCAAAATTAACCAACAAGCTTGTCGCTATCATGCTATAAATTCCAAATATTTTAATATTCACCCATATTTCCTACCAAGAGGCGTGCTATACTGTCTCTGCTTTAAGCAGTGTTCCCTGAAAAATGAAAGGATTTCGCCATGAAAAAACATCACACTCTTTACATCATGATTACAGCCCTCGCTTTGGGAGGCTGCGGCAGCGCCGGCAACTCGCTGGCCAATGCGATTACCGACCCGTTTACACCAAAACCGCACGGTAAACCTTCTCTTGCGATTAACGACCAGAACGGTAACGGATTGTTGCGAACTGGTAATAATATGGTGGCAGACACAATCAATATTGACGGTCGGGATTATAGGAATAACAGCACGTTGGATATCGGCCATAACTGGCAAAACAGGCTAACCGGTTTTCACTATGTACTGAAAAGTAACGGTCGTAGTTTGGAAGACGGCCAATTAGAGATGTACAAACGTTCTTATAGCGCTATCGTTGGTGCGCACGTTAGAAACCGCTATGCTCCAGATGGCACAGCGACAGGAGCAAACGAATTCCAGATCAGAAGCATCCAAGGCACGCTTACTCAAGAAAACCAACTGCCAACCACCGGTACCGTTCGTTATCAAGGCCATGCTTTCGCCGGCTCGGATGAACGCAACGGCAGGTTGGATTACAGCATCAATTACGGCAGTCGTACGGGCTCCGGCCGAATTACCGGCCTGCCGGATTTCGGCGACATCAACCTGCGCACCGGTAATTTAGACCGCCATAATTCCAACATTACCGGCGTTGCCGAATCCCAACGCCGAGGAAACGGCAATTACCATCTCAATATCTTCGGCCCGAATGCCAACGAAATCGCTGGTAAAGCACATAACTTTACCACCCCTCCCGGCAGTGTTAATCGGGAAGTCGGCTTCTCCGGCAGTCGTGTGAATTAACCCTGCTTAAAGCGATAGCTGGCAAGTTTTGCTCATGCTTTTTTGCTCAAATTCCCAACTGAAACGCGCCAACCCATAACGGCAAAACACAGCCATCGCGAATTGCAAAAGGCTACCTGAAAACTTTCAGGTAGCCTTTCCTACATCTGACATAGCACAAGGCATTCAACCGTTTTGCACTCCTACAGCACCCGGGCTGACGGCATCGACAGCCTTGCAGCTGTGCACAGCAATATAGCCCATGGTTTTGGCCGGGTCGTTGAAGGTGCGGTACATCCGTTTGAAGGCGGCGCGGTTTTCGGCTTTGAGCGCGTTTTTCACGATTTGGAAGGCGCGCCGCCAGCCTTCGTCGTAAATCAGTCCTTTGGGCGAAAGCAGGGTCATGCCGCCGCTGATGGTGGTGATGCTGCTGAAACCGCTGCGGTGGAAAAGATCGGTCCAGGCGCTTTCGGTGAGCGGGGTAACTTTCACTTGGATGGTGTCACGCAGGCGTTCCACGGCCTCTTCGGTGTTGTGCTCGCTCACCACCACATCGTGCGTGAGCAGCACGCCGCCGGGTTTGAGCACGCGGAAGTATTCGGCCACGGCCATTTCTTTGTTGGCCAGCGGCAGCATGGTGAGCATGGCTTCGTTGATGACGACATCGAAGCTGTTGTCGGGGAAGGGCAGCTTGGTAGCGTTGGCGTGCTGCACCTGCACCAGGTGTTCCAGCCCGGCGGCACGGATGTTTTGCCGGGCTTTATTCAACGCGTTTTCATCTAAATCCACGCCGGTAATGTGGCAGCCGAAACGCTGTGCCAGCCCTACGGCAGTGGTGCCCATATTGCAGGCCACTTCAAGCACCTGCGTATCGGGGGCGAAGCGGGTTTGGTTGATCAGCCATTCGGTGGCGAAACGGCCGCCGGGGCGCAGGCGGGTTTTGCCGAGGCGGGCGAGGAAATGATGGCCGGTTTGGTCTTTCTTCATAAGATTCTCCTGTGTGGATGCGGTGAGCGGGGCTGCCGCGCCCAAGGGCTTGCGTGTGTCATGACCACGCAAATGATTTCCGAAAGGCTACCTGAAAAACAGGCGGCGGTTTCAGCCACACGCGCTGATGCGGTGCGGCTGGCGGCAGCTTGGGAAAACGGAAAAGTGGCTTGAAGCGCCGATGAATGATGGTGTTGTTTTATGTGGCGCGGGGTGGTTATACTGCAAAAACGTGCTCGCGGCAAGCGGCTGGCTACCTGAATAAAGAAAGGCTACCTGAAACGCCCTATCGGGATTTCAGGTAGCCTTTTGCACGTTTGGCTGCCGCCTTAGTCGAACAAATCGTTTTTCAAATCGCGCAGTTTGTCCATAAACGATTTCTGGCGCGGGGTTTGGGCGCGGTCGAGGCCGGTGGAGATTTTTTCAAACTCTTCCAGCAATTCGCGCTGGCGCTCGGTGAGGTTGACCGGGGTTTCCACCACGATGTGGCAATACAGATCGCCAATAGAGGAAGAACGCAGCGATTTCATGCCCTTGCCTTTCACGCGCATGCGGCGGCCGGTTTGGGTTTCTTTCGGAATATTCAGCTTCACGCGGCCGTTGAGCGTGGGCACTTCCACTTCGCCGCCCAGCGCGGCGATGGTGAAGCTCACGGGCAATTCGCAGTGCAGATCCAAGCCGTTGCGCTCGAAGATTTCGTGGCGGCGGATATGCACCACCACATACAAATCGCCGGCGGGCGCGCCGTGCGAGCCGGGCTCGCCCTCGCCGGCGAGGCGGATGGGCTGCTCGTTTTCGATGCCGGCGGGGATGTTCACATCCAGAGTTTTGCGGCTCTTCACGCGGCCTGCACCGTGGCATTTAACGCACGGCTCTTTGATTTCACGGCCAGAGCCGCCGCAGGTGGGGCAGGTTTGCTGCAATTGGAAAATGGCCTGGCGCACGTGCACCACGCCGGAACCGTGGCAGGTGGAACAAGTGGTGGCGGAGGTGCCGGGTTTGGCGCCGGAGCCGTGGCAGATGTCGCACTCTTCGTGCGAAGGGATGGTGATGCGTTTTTTGCTGCCGGCTGCGGCTTCTTCCAGCGTGATTTCAATATCGTAGCGCAGGTCTTTGCCTTGGAAGTTCTGCTGACGCGCGCCGCCTCCGCCGCCGAACATCTGACTGAAAATGTCGCCGAAATCGAAGCCGGCTGCGCCGCCGAAACCGCCAAAGCCGCCGGCATTGCCGTCTACGCCGGCCTGGCCGAATTGGTCGTAGCGGCTGCGTTTTTCGCGGTCGGAAAGGATTTCGTAGGCTTTTTGGATGATTTTGAATTTCTCTTCCGCTTCCTTATTATCGGGGTTGCGGTCGGGATGGTATTTCATCGCCAGCTTGCGGTAGGCCTTTTTGATTTCGTCGTCGGAAGCATCGCGGGAGACGCCGAGGGTTTGATAATAGTCTTGATCGCTCATGGTTGCTAATGGGTAAATAAACGGTTTGCCGCGCAAGATTAGGGCAGGAGCGGGAAAAACAAGCTCTATGGCAGATTAACTTTGCTTCCACCCGCCGGCGTTGCAGCGTGTGAATCCGCTGCACCACCCCGCCCGCACAAATTCACCCGTTTTAGCTATCGCGGGAAACGGGATTTTCAGGTAGCCTTAGCGGCTTCCGCAGCTATGTAAAGAAAAGAAACGCCATGCCCAACACCATCTATCTGGCCTCGGCCAGCCCGCGCCGCCGCGAAATTCTGGTTTCATTAGGTTTCCAGCCCGTGCTGCTGACGGCGGAAACCGACGAAACGGCGCAGCCGGGCGAGGCGGTGGTGGATTATGTGGCGCGGATGGCACGGCAGAAAAACGCGGCAGCACGCCGGCTGGCGGCGCAACGCGGCCTTGCCTTGGCACAGCCGCTGTTGAGCGCCGACACGGTGGTGGCGCTGGACAATGCCATTTTGGGCAAACCGCGCGATGCGGCGCACGCCCGCGAGCTGCTGGAAAGCCTTTCCGGGCGCGAACACCAAGTGTGGACGGCGGTATGCGTATCGCTCGGCGGCCAAACGCTGGAAACGGCACAGCGCAGCGATGTGAGGTTTAAAGAACTGAGCGCGCAGGAAATCGCGGCCTATATTGCCAGCGGCGAACCGCTGGATAAAGCGGGTGCATACGGCATCCAAGGCATTGGCGGCGTGTTTGTGGCGCACCTTTCCGGCAGCTTCAGCGGCGTGATGGGGCTGCCCGTGTTTGAAACCGTGCAGCTGCTGCGCCAATTGGGCGCGCCCGTGCCGCCGTTTGCCGAGGCTACCTGAAAACGTATTGCCGCATGATTTAAGGGCTACCTGAAAAGCCTGCCGTTTTTCAGGTAGCCTTCCCCGTTTAACCCCTCCCCCTACAAACCAATAATCGACACATCATGAATCTGCTTTCCAAAAACCATCCCGTTTGGGGCATAGCCTTCCGCCCCTTCTACCCGCTGGCCGCCCTCTACGGTACGCTTTCCATCCTGCTGTGGAGCTTCGGCTATCAAGGCACGGCCGCGCTGCCCAATTATTTCTGGCATGCCCACGAAATGATTTGGGGCTATGCCGGCGCGGTGGTAGTGGCTTTCCTGCTCACGGCAGTGACCACTTGGACGAAACAGCCACGCACTTGGGTACGCCTCCATGCCGCTGGCGTTTTGGCTGATGGCGGCAGCCGCCTTGCCGCAGGCCACCACGGCGATGCTGATGTATCTGCACCCGGCAAGCCCACCAGCCCGGCTTGTAGCTCTTTTACCGCCTCGCTGCTGCCCTACACTTGGTACTACCTGCATTGGCTGACCGCACTGATGGTAGACGGCAAGAAAAGTCGAGTTGCAGGCTACCTGAAACCGCCAACTCAATGATGGCTGCTGCCGATCTCGAAGGTTAGCGTGGCATAGGCAGTCAGCTGGTCGCATACAGCCTGATCGGCGAAATCGGTTTTGTGCACCACGCGCACTTTCCAGCTGCCTTGGCGCAGCGGAATGTGCTCACCATGCCGTCGGCGCGGGTGGTGCCGGAGAACGCCTGTGGTTCGAGGCGGTGTGATTTATCGACCGGATCGCGGTGGGAGAAGCCATCAAACGTGGCCACCACCGTAGCATCCGGTAGCGGCTCGCCACGGAACAACACCCGCACCGGCAACACTTTATCCACGCGCACGTTGGCCGGGTTTTGCAACGGCACAATCTCCAGCAAATCACCCACCAGCCGGCTGATCAGCTCCTTACTCGCGCTCTCGTGCCCTATGTTCACCACCGCTTTGCCAAACATACTGGTTTGCTCGCAATAAGTGGCATCTTTCATCTGCGTCAGGTTCTGCCACCGCACGCGGCATTTCAAACTGATAATTATGCTGCCCGCGCCGCATCAAATCAATTTTGCCCTGTGGCGTGAGCAATTGCAGTGGCTTGGGAAACAGCAACAAACGGTCGGCAGTAATCGGCCCCAACTCGGGATAGTGCCCATAGCTCAGTTCGGCCTTCAACACCCCGCCGCCATGCGTGTGCGCAGCATTCATCCACACCTCATGACCGTGCGCGGCCACTGATAAGCCGGCCAACAGCACGGTAGACAATGAACGGCGAAAATAAAAACTCCTTTGCAGATTGTTTGCACAAATTGGATGTTATACCATAACCATTTCATCCAAAAAACATATATAACAAAAGCACTTATCTCTTCTTATGGCATTAGCTCGCCTATTCGGGAAAAATCGCCCAGCCCTGTCGCCGCCCTTCCCGAGCAGCACAGCTTACGTGTAAGATGCGCAACAGCCTCCTTACCATATCGACATTCATTACCATGCAAGGCAAACCAGACTGGAAACGATACCGGCAGCAGCTGCAGGCAAAACCGCAAGCCCTGCGGCAAAAACAGCAAGCTAAGCCGAACGCCCGGCCATCCAAATGGCGGGGAAACTTGCGCGCTCAGTGGCAGAAACTGCGGGGAAAACTGCGTACCCTGCCACAGCAAGTGCGTGAAAAACCGCAGCTGTTGGCCGTAGCCGCCGTAGTGGCCGGCTGCCTGCTGCTCGCCTTCGGGCTCTTGGTAGGCGGCAGCCGCAAACATCCTGCCCCCGCCGCTGAGACTGCGGCTTCACAGGCCTCGGCATCGGCCGCAGGCAGCGCATCCGGCATCGAAACAGCTACTGTGTCGGTTGAGCTGGTTACTCCCGAAGTGTCGGACGGCAATACCGAAGACGACCCGCTCACTGCTGCTGAAGCCAACCCCGAACCGGAGCACGCCCTGCCGCCCACCACTGCCGACCACATGAACCCCGTGTGCGAAACCTATTTCCAACGAGCCCGCGCCTGCTTCCGCCAAGCCCCCGACGGCCAGGCCGATGCACTGTTGCAATCGCTAGAAGCCACACGCGGCGACCTCTCGCAATTAGATGCCGAAGGCTGTGAAGTGGTGAGCCGGCAGTTTGAAGAAATGGTGCAGCAGATGGATTGCGAACAAAAAGCCGCAGACAGCAAGCCGGCTAATACCAACCCGCCGCCAGCCAAGCCCGCCGAAGCCAAACCGCAAGCTGCTTCGGCAGTGCATAAGCGCTGAAGCAAAATGATCAAAAGGCTACCTGAAATACTTGATTGGCTTTTCAGGTAGCCTTTTACACAGTTCGTATAGCTAAGGTACTTCACTGCATACTGCGCTGGCTCACTTTGCCGTACTAGCTGTGCTGTCTGCGGCTTGCTGCCTGGTATGAATCAATAATTGCCCCAGCTATAGCAGGCTACCTGAAAACCTAACCCCCATCAGCCAGCCAAGCCACCCGACCACGAAAAAGGCTGAAACCGCTTATTACGGTTTCAGCCTTTTGCTTTTCAGGTAGCCTTATTCGGCTTCATCCACCTGCTCGTTCACTTGCGCCTCGTGATGCGCCTGCCACTGCGCACGGCGGCTGCGGTGGTAAGTGAGGCCGGTACCGGCCGGAATCAGGCGGCCGACAATAACGTTTTCCTTCAGACCGCGCAGGTCGTCTTTCTTGCCCATGATGGCGGCTTCGGTAAGCACGCGGGTAGTTTCCTGGAAGGAGGCCGCGGAAATGAAGCTGTCGGTAGAGAGCGAAGCCTTGGTGATACCCAGCAGGATATTGTCGAAGCGTGCCGGTTCTTTGCCTTCGGCAACGGCGCGTTCGTTGGCCTGCATTACGTCGCCACGCTCCACCTGCTCGCCGGTGATGAAACCGGTTTCGCCGGCGTCGGCAATGTTCACGCGGCGCAGCATCTGGCGGATGATCACTTCGATGTGCTTATCGGAAATGCGCACACCTTGCAGGCGGTATACTTCTTGCACTTCCTGCACGATGTAGCGTGCCAGCGCTTCGATGCCTTGCAGGCGCAGAATGTCGTGCGGGTCAACCGAGCCGTCCACGATAATCTCGCCGCGGTTCACCACTTGGCCGTCGTGCACCAGAATCTGTTTCTCTTTGGAAATCAGAGTTTCGTGTGCCGCACCCTCCAAATCAGTAATCACCAGGCGCTGTTTGCCTTTGGTTTCTTTACCGAAAGACACCGTGCCGGTTACTTCGGCCAGCATGCCGGCATCTTTGGGCACGCGGGCTTCAAACAGCTCGGCCACACGTGGCAGGCCACCAGTAATGTCGCGGGTTTTGGAAGAGGCCTGCGGGATACGCGCCAGTACGTCGCCCTTGCCCACTTCCTGATCTTCGCGCACGGTAATCACCGCACCCACGGGAAAGGCCATGGAAACAGGAGTTTCAGTGCCGGGCATAGTTACCTCTTCGCCGTTCCCATCCAACAGTTTCACGGTGGGGCGCAGCAGCTTGCTGGTGCTGGTGCGGCGTTTACCATCGATCACCACCAAAGTGGAGAGGCCGGTGATTTCGTCAGTTTGACGGGTAACGGTTACGCCTTCTTCCACGTTTTCAAAGCGTACACGGCCGGCGTATTCGGTAATCATCGGGCGAGTGTGCGGATCCCAAGTGGCTAGGGTTTGGCCGGCTTTAACCGCAGAGCCGTCCTGCACCAGCAAAGTGGCGCCGTAGGGCACTTTGTGGCGTTCGCGCTCGCGACCTACTTCGTCGTGAATCACTAACTCACACGAGCGGCCGATGACCACCAACTCGCCTTTGTTGTTGGCTACATAGCGCATCTGGCTGCTGAAGCGGGCAGTGCCGTTGGATTTAGCTTCCACCTGGCTGGCGGCGGCAGCACGGGAGGCGGCACCACCAATGTGGAAGGTACGCATAGTCAACTGTGTACCGGGCTCACCGATGGATTGGGCGGCAATCACGCCCACGGCTTCGCCGGTGTTCACCAGCTTGCCGCGCGCCAAGTCTCGGCCGTAGCACTTGGCACACAAACCATAGCGGGTCTTACAAGTAATCGGGGTGCGGACTTTCACTTCGTCCACGCCGGAACGGTCGATTAAATCTACCAGCTGCTCGTTGAGTAGGGTTCCGGCCTCCACCAAGGTGGCGCCACTGGAGGGATCCACCACGTCTTGTGCAGTTACGCGGCCCAAAATGCGGTCGCGCAGGGCTTCAATCACATCGCCGCCCTGTACCACAGCTTTCATCACGAAGCCGTCGTTGGTACCACAATCGTCTTCCACTACCACCAAGTCTTGGGTCACGTCCACCAAGCGGCGGGTTAGGTAACCTGAGTTGGCAGTTTTCAACGCGGTATCGGCCAGACCTTTGCGCGCACCGTGGGTGGCGATAAAGTATTGCAATACGGTGAGACCTTCGCGGAAGTTGGAAGTAATCGGGGTTTCGATAATCGAACCGTCCGGCTTGGCCATCAAACCACGCATACCGGAAAGCTGTTTAATCTGGGCGGCAGAACCACGCGCACCGGAGTCAGCCATCATGTAGATGGAGTTGAACGACTCCTGATCCACTTCTTTGCCTTCGCGGTCGATTACTTTCTGTTTGGAAAGATTGTCCATCATCGCCTTGGCAATTTTATCGCCGGCACGGCCCCAAATATCCACCACTTTGTTGTAGCGCTCGCCATTGGTAACCAAACCTTGGCGGTATTGATCTTCGATTTCCTTCACTTCGGCGTTGGCTTCGGCCAAGAGTTTGACTTTCTCTTTCGGTACCTCCATATCATCCACGCAGATGGAGATGCCACCTTTGGCTGCAAAGCTGAAGCCGGTATACATCAGGTGGTCTGCAAAAATCACTGTATCGCGTAGGCCACACAGGCGGAACGAGGCATTAATCAGGCGCGAGATTTCTTTTTTCTTCAACGCCTTGTTGATGTATTCAAACGGCAGGCCTTTGGGCAGAATTTCGGAAAGCAGGGCACGGCCGACTGTGGTTTCATAGCGCTTGGTAATCGGCTCGAACTCGTCTTGGTCGTCTTTCACCCATTCCTGCAGGCGCACGGTAATTTTGGTGCCCAATTCCACCTGCTTGGTGTAGTAAGCGCGGTGTACTTCTTTCACGTCGGAAAACAGGCTACCTTCGCCTTTACCATTGATTTTGTCGCGAGTCATGTAGTATAGACCCAACACAATATCTTGAGACGGCACGATAATCGGCTCACCATTAGCGGGCGAGAGCACATTGTTGGAGGCCAGCATCAGAGTGCGGGCTTCCATTTGTGCTTCCAGGCTCAAGGGAACGTGTACGGCCATTTGGTCGCCATCGAAGTCAGCGTTGAAAGCGGCGCACACCAAGGGATGCAGCTGGATAGCCTTGCCTTCAATCAAAATTGGCTCAAAAGCCTGAATTCCCAAGCGGTGCAGAGTCGGGGCACGGTTGAGCATAATCGGGTGCTCACGGATGACTTCGTCCAAAATATCCCACACCACTGGCACTTCCTGCTCCACCAGTTTTTTGGCAGCTTTCACGGTAGCCGCCTCGCCGCGCACTTCCAGTTTGTGGAAGATGAACGGTTTGAATAGCTCCAAGGCCATGCGTTTGGGCAGGCCGCACTGGTGCAGGCGCAGATAGGGGCCGACGGTAATCACAGAACGGCCGGAGTAGTCTACGCGTTTGCCCAACAGGTTTTGGCGGAAGCGGCCGCCTTTGCCTTTAATCATGTCAGCCAGCGATTTGAGCGGGCGTTTGTTGGCACCGGTCATGGCCTTGCCGCGACGGCCATTATCCAACAGGCTGTCCACCGCTTCCTGCAGCATGCGTTTTTCGTTGCGCACGATGATGTCGGGCGCATGCAGCTCCAGCAGGCGTTTGAGGCGGTTGTTGCGGTTGATGACGCGGCGATAGAGGTCATTCAAATCGGAAGTGGCGAAACGCCCACCATCCAACGGCACCAACGGACGCAAATCAGGCGGCAGCACGGGCAACACGTCCATAATCATCCACTCCAGCTTCATGCCATTGCGCTGAAAGACTTCCAGAACTTTCAGTCGTTTAGCCAGCTTCTTGATTTTGGTTTCGGAGCCGGTGCTTTCCAATTCCTGCCGCAGGATTTCGATTTCGGCCGGCACATCTAATGAGCGCAATAGTTCGCGGATGCCTTCGGCGCCCATTTTGGCATCGAAGTCTTCGCCATACTCTTCCAGCTTGGCGTAGTAGTCTTCCTCGGTCAGCAGCTGGCGGCGTTGCAGCGAGGTCATGCCGGGGTCGGTTACCACAAAAGCTTCGAAATACAGCACGCGCTCAATATCGCGCAAGGTCATATCCAACACCATGCCGAGGCGGGAAGGCAGTGATTTCAAGAACCAAATATGGGCAACAGGCGCGGCCAGCTCAATATGCCCCATGCGCTCGCGACGCACTTTAGAAAGGGTAACTTCCACACCGCATTTTTCGCAGGTTACACCTTTGAACTTCAATCGCTTATATTTTCCGCACAAGCATTCGTAGTCTTTTACCGGGCCGAAGATTTTGGCGCAGAATAGGCCGTCGCGCTCGGGTTTGAAGGTACGGTAGTTGATGGTTTCCGGCTTCTTCACTTCACCGTAAGACCAAGAGCGGATGGTTTCGGGCGAGGCAATGCCGATTTTGATGGCATCGAATTCTTCTTCCATGCCGGCAGCTTGCAGGGGGTTAAACAGGTTCGACAGATTCATTTTTGCTCCCAATCAGGATTTTGTATTTTGCTCACTCTACTTCAGACAGCCTTTGAGGCTACCTGAAAAATATGGGCGGGCAGCTTGGCCAGATTTTTGTCCGGCAGCAAACGGCGGCTCGGCGGGATATATCACGCCGGCACAATGGCCGTTTCTATTTTCAGGTAGCCTTAAAGGCTACCTGAAAAGCCCCGTTTAATACCGCTCCATATCGATATCCAAGCCCAGCGAACGGATTTCTTTTACCAACACGTTAAACGATTCGGGCATGCCGGCTTCGATTTTGTGTTCGCCTTTGACGATGTTTTCATACATCTTCGTACGGCCGGTTACGTCGTCCGATTTCACGGTCAGCATTTCTTGCAGCGTGTAGGCGGCGCCATAGGCTTCCAACGCCCACACCTCCATCTCACCGAAACGCTGGCCACCAAACTGGGCTTTACCACCGAGCGGCTGCTGGGTAACGAGCGAGTATGGGCCGGTGGAGCGAGCGTGCATTTTTTCGTCCACCAAGTGGTGCAGCTTCAGATAGTGCATCACGCCCACGGTTACCTTGCGGTCGAACGGTTCGCCGGAACGGCCGTCGTACAGGGTGATTTGGGTTTTGGTGTCGTTGAAACCCAGTTTCTGCACTTCGGGGTCGTCGCTCGGGTAGGCCAATTCGAGCATGTCGTAGATTTCCTGCTCTTTGGCACCGTCGAACACCGGCGAAGCGAAGGTAGCACCACCCTTGAGGTTTTCGGCCAAAGTGAGGATTTCTTCATCGCTGAGAGATTTCAGGTCTTCTTTTTTACCGCTGCCGTTATAGAGTTTTTCTAAGAAAGCACGGATTTCTTTCACTTTGCGCTGTTCGGCCAACATTTTTTCAATGCGCTGGCCGATACCTTTGGCAGCCCAGCCCAAATGCACTTCCAGAATCTGGCCGATGTTCATACGCGAAGGTACGCCCAGCGGATTGAGCACGATATCTACGGTGCGGCCATCGGCCATGTAGGGCATGTCTTCCACCGGCAGAATGCGCGATACCACGCCTTTGTTACCGTGGCGGCCGGCCATTTTGTCACCGGCTTGCAGGCGGCGTTTGATGGCGATGAACACTTTGACCATTTTCTGCACACCGGGCGGCAGCTCGTCGCCCTGGGTCATTTTTTTCTTCTTAATTTCGTATTGCTCGTCGGCCTCTTCGCGTTTCTGCTGCAGGCTGAGCTTAATCAATTCAAGCTGTTTGGCCAGCTCTTCGTCTGACAGACGGATGTCGAACCAATCGTGCTTGGTCGGCAGAGAAGCTAGGTATTCAGCAGTAATTTCTTTGCCTTTGCCCAGTTTCATCGGGCCGCCATTGGCTTTTTGACCGACAATCATGCGCTCGATACGGTCGAAGGCATCGTTATCGAAAATACGCAGTTGATCGTTCAAATCCAAGCGGTAGCGTTTCAGCTCGGCATCAATAATGGATTGGGCACGTTTGTCGCGCTGGATGCCTTCGCGGGTGAACACTTGTACGTCGATTACCGTGCCGCTCATGCCGGTGGGCATACGCAGCGAGGTATCTTTCACATCGGAGGCTTTTTCACCGAAGATGGCACGCAGCAGTTTTTCTTCCGGCGTGAGCTGGGTTTCGCCTTTGGGCGTTACTTTGCCCACCAATACGTCGCCAGCTTCCACTTCGGCGCCAATATATACGATGCCGCTTTCGTCCAAACGGTTTTGCATGCGTTCAGACAAATTGGGAATATCGCGGGTGATTTCTTCCGCACCCAGCTTGGTGTCACGCGCCACCACATTGAGCTCTTCGATGTGGATGGAGGTGTAGCGGTCGGCGGCAGCCACTTTCTCGGAAATCAGAATCGAGTCTTCGTAGTTGTAGCCGTTCCAAGGCATGAAGGCGATGGTCATGTTCTGGCCAAGCGCAAGTTCGCCCAGGTCAGTAGAAGCGCCATCGGCAATCAAATCACCTCGCTGCAACACATCACCGGCTTTCACCGCTGGACGTTGGTTGATGTTGGTAGATTGGTTGGAGCGGGTGAATTTCACCAGGTTATAGATGTCTACACCCACTTCGCCCGCTACGGTTTCTTCGTCGTGCACGCGAACCACGATACGGTTGGCATCCACGTATTCCACCACACCGCCGCGACGAGCCACGATAGCGGTGGCGGAGTCCACAGCCACGGAGCGTTCGATGCCGGTGCCAACCAGCGGTTTTTCGGCACGCAGGCAGGGTACGGCCTGACGTTGCATGTTGGCACCCATCAAGGCACGGTTGGCGTCATCGTGCTCCAAGAAGGGAATCAGCGAGGCGGCTACGGATACCACTTGGCCGGTGGCCACGTCCATATACTGCACGCGGTCAGCGCTGGCCATGATGGTTTCACCTTTTTCGCGGCAGGTAATCAAATCACCTTTCAGGTAGCCTTTCTTATCCACTTCGGCGTTGGCCTGCGCAATCACATAACGGCCTTCTTCGATGGCAGACAGATAGTCGATTTTATCAGTAACTTTGCCATCCACCACGCGGCGGTACGGAGTTTCCAAGAAGCCGTAATCGTTGGTGCGAGCATAAACAGATAATGAGTTAATCAGGCCGATGTTCGGACCTTCAGGCGTTTCAATCGGGCACACACGGCCATAATGAGTCGGGTGTACATCTCGCACTTCAAAGCCAGCACGTTCACGGGTCAGGCCGCCCGGACCGAGTGCAGATACACGGCGTTTATGGGTTACTTCCGATAGCGGATTGGTCTGATCCATAAACTGTGATAGTTGGCTGGAGCCAAAAAATTCTTTGATGGCAGCCGATACCGGTTTGGCGTTGATCAAATCGGTCGGCATCAGGTTGTCAGCTTCTGCCTGATTCAGGCGCTCTTTTACTGCGCGCTCCACACGGGCCAAGCCAGAGCGGAACTGGTTTTCAGTCAATTCGCCCACGGAACGCACGCGACGGTTACCCAGGTGGTCAATATCATCCACTTCACCATGGCCGTTGCGCAACTCAACCAGCGTAGCGATAGAGGCAATAATGTCTTCCGTGCTAAGAATAAACCCGCCTTTTTCAGCTGCACCGGCCAGGATTTCGTTTAACAGACGGCCATACCAAGACCGCTGCTGGTCTTCAGACAGTTTTTGCTCATAGGTGCGGGTATTGAATTTCATGCGGCCAACGCGCGACAAGTCATAGCTGGCCTCATTAAAGAACAGGCGATCAAACAGCATTTCTACTGCTTCTTCGGTGGGCGGTTCGCCAGGGCGCATCATGCGGTAAATGGCAATACGTGCGGCCATTTGGTCAGCAGTTTCATCTACTTGCAACGTAGAGGAAATATAGCCGCCATACCCCAACTCGCTGATATATAAGGTTTGGATTTCACTCACACCCTGAATTTCCAACTGTGCCAGCAATTCTTCGGTAATTTCGCTATTGGCTGGTGCCAGAATTTCACCGGTATCGGGTACGATAACGTCTTTAGCCAGCATTTTGCCGATCAAAGCCTCGGCATCCACCCGTAAGCGCTTCAAGCCAGCTTTCTCAATATCACGCAACCCTTTGGCGGTAACCCGCTTGCCCGCGGCAACCAGCACCTTGCCGTCCGCATCGTAAATATCGGTTTTCACGGTTTCACCCTTTAAACGCGACAAAACCAGCTCGGTCTCCACACCATCTTTGCTTAGGTAAAATGTTTCTTTGTCATAGAAGGTATCTAAGATCTGCTCAGCGCTGTATCCCAATGCTTTCAGCAAAATGGTTACTGGCATTTTGCGACGGCGGTCGATACGGAAATAGAGCAAGTCTTTCGGGTCAAACTCCAAATCTAGCCATGAGCCGCGATAGGGGATGATGCGGGCAGAAAACAGCAGCTTGCCTGAAGAATGGGTTTTACCCCGGTCATGCTCGAAAAACACGCCCGGAGAGCGGTGCAGCTGAGACACAATGACACGCTCAGTGCCGTTAATGATGAATGAACCATAAGGAGTCATCAGCGGGATTTCGCCCATATAAACTTCATTCTCGCGCACTTCTTTCACCACATTAGGCTTGGAAGATTCTTTATCTAGAATCACCAAGCGAATTCGGGCTCGTAAAGGGGCGGCATAAGTAATGCCACGCAGTTGGCATTCAGCAATATCAAATAAAGGTTCACCTAAGATGTAATGAGTAAATTCCAACCGAGAATATCCATTGTGGCTCACAATCGGGAAAATAGAATTAAATGCAGCCTGCAAGCCTTCATCCAAGCGCTTATCGAAAGCAGTTTCCTGCTGGAGAAATTTGTGGTAAGACTCCAGCTGGGTAGCCAACAAATACGGCACTTCCAACACGCTATCGCGTTTGGCAAAACTCTTTCGGATACGCTTTTTTTCGGTAACTGAATAACTCATTGTTGAACACTCCAGATAATGAGAAAGGTTGACTCCAACTTGAACAGCAGCAATATCCGCCGCCACCTGAAATTTGCATATATTTGCCATTTGAGTGGCGGTATATGGTAAATATATGCAAATTATTATTTATTCCCAATCTCCAAGCAAAACAAGGCTGGCAGAAACCTGCCAGCCTGTTAGCAAGAAAATACTTATTTGATTTCCACTTTGGCACCAGCTTCTTCCAGCTGTTTTTTGATTTCTTCAGCTTCAGCAGGAGTGACGCCTTCTTTGATGGTTTTCGGAGCGCCGTCAACCATATCTTTGGCTTCTTTCAAGCCCAAGCCAGTAATGGCACGAACCACTTTAATCACGCCTACTTTCTGATCACCAGCAGCAGCCAAAATTACGTCTACCTCAGACTTAGCTTCAGCTTCACCACCAGCAGCACCAGAGCCAGCAGCAATAGCAACGGCAGCGGCAGAAACGCCAAACTTGGTTTCAAATTCTTTTACCAAGTCGTTCAACTCCATTACAGTCAAACTGCCAATTGCTTCCAAAATGTCTTCTTTAGTAATAGCCATGCTATCAAACTCCTAAATTTAATGAATAAGTAAAATATAAATAATGGTTAAGCAGATGCTTCTTCAGCAGCTTTTTTCTCAGCCAGAGCAGCCAAGCCGCGAGCCATGCCAGACAATGGAGCCTGCATGAGGAACAGCAATTTGGACAGCAATTCTTCGCGACTCGGAATTGCAGCCAGCTGACCCACCTGAGCGGCATCCATCACCGCACCGTCATAAGAGCCTGCTTTAATGATCAGCTTCTCATCTTTTTTAGAGAATTGGTGCAACACTTTTGCAGCAGCTACAGCATCTTCAGATGCTGCATATACCAACGGGCCAACCATATGTTCGGCTAACCCTGCAAAAGAGGTGCCTTCTACCGCACGACGAGCCAACGTGTTTTTCAAAACACGCAAATACACACCTTCCTTACGTGCATTGGCACGCAATTCGGTCATGCTAGCAACGCGGATACCGCGGTATTCGGCAAGCACCATGGTCTGAGCATTGCCGATACCGGCAACAATCTCTTCCACAACTGCTTTTTTAGTTTCAATACTAAGACTCAAGGTCTACCTCCTACTGTTTATCAAAGAATGTCTAATGACATCCACCAGTTCGGCAACCTGAAAAGACATTTTGCAAGCAATTGCTTGCTCATAATCTCAGGACCACCGTCTACGTAGGGTAAAATATTAAATCTTACGATCCCTACGGTCTTGGACTCTACTTACAATCAAGTATAAGCAGTCCATATTTCAGGTAGCCTCAGCAACCCGCCAAAGGCTACCTGAAAATTTCTTTTAACTAGACACGCTACCAACATCTACACGAACACCAGGTCCCATAGTGCTAGATAATGCGATTTTCTTCAGATATTGGCCTTTGGTAGCAGCGGGCTTCGCCTTTACTACCGCATCCAACAAAGTATTAAAATTTTCGCGCAAATCAGCCGCCGCAAAAGAAGCACGGCCAATTGTGGCATGCACCACACCAGCCTTATCAGTGCGATACTGAACCTGACCAGCTTTGGCATTACGCACAGCTTCTGCCACATTTGGCGTAACCGTGCCCACCTTCGGATTTGGCATTAAACCGCGCGGCCCCAAGATAGTACCTAACTGACCAACGATACGCATCGCATCAGGAGAGGCAATAACAACATCAAAATCTAAATTTCCTGCTTTTACTTCTGCGGCCAGATCCTCAAACCCAACCACATCAGCCCCTGCTTCTTTTGCTGCTTCAACATTGGCACCTTGAGTAAATACTGCCACACGAACAGTCTTACCAGTACCTTTGGGCAACACAACAGACCCACGGATTACTTGATCAGATTTACGCGAATCCACGCCCAAATTGATAGCAACATCAACAGACTCATCAAATTTGGCTGTAGCAGTCTTCTTTACCAACTCAATTGCTTCATCAATTGAGTAATGTACATTTGAGTCAATAGAAGAGCGCAGACCCTGGAAACGTTTAGACAACTTAGCCATTACACACCCTCCACATCCAAGCCCATGGAACGGGCAGAACCAGCGATAGTACGAACTGCTGCATCCAAATCAGCTGCAGTCAAATCAGGCTCTTTAATCTTGGCAATTTCTTCCAACTGAGCACGGGTAACTTTACCCACCTTACTGGTCAGCGGATTTGAACTACCTTTCTGCAAACCAGCAGCCTTCTTCAGCAAAATACTGGCCGGAGGAGTTTTCATTACAAACGTAAAAGACTTATCCGCAAACGCAGTAATTACTACAGGAATAGGCAAACCAGGCTCCACATTTTGTGTAGCCGCATTAAATGCCTTACAAAATTCCATGATATTTAAACCACGCTGGCCCAGTGCCGGACCAACTGGAGGAGAAGGATTAGCCTTCCCTGCAGGAATCTGCAACTTGATATAACCTACAATTTTCTTTGCCACATTTAGCTCCTAAATAACGGGTAATACGCAGAAATTCTGCTCCCCAAGATAAGCCGCATATTATAAATAAAATCTTGCTTATTGCCAAGCAATCAGACTAAATTTTCTCCACCTGACTAAAATCTAGCTCAACGGGTGTTTCTCGACCAAAAATTTGAACCAGAACTCGCAACTTATTACGTTCATAATCCACAACATCAACCAACCCGTTAAAATCAGAAAATGGGCCTTCACTTACCCTAATCTGCTGCCCCACCACAAACTCAACTCGCGGCCTAGGCTTTTTCTCAGAACCAGCAACATCCGACACTTGGGACATGATCGCATCAACTTCTCGCTGAGAAATTGGCAAGGGCCTATTAGCCATACCTCCAATAAACCCATTAACCCTGGGCGTACTCTTAACCAAGTGCCATGACTCATCCGTCATTTCCATCTCTATTAACACATAACCTGGAAAAAATTTACGCTCACTAACCGTCTTCCGGCCATTCTTAATACCAACAACTTCCTCAACTGGCACCAGAATCTGACCAAAAAGCCCCTCCACCCCCTCTCTCGCAATCCGCTCCTTTAAAGTTTTCTGAACATTCTTTTCAAATCCAGAATATGCTTGGATAACATACCAATCTTTAGCCATTCTCTCGACACCCCCTGCAAATTACGTACTTTGCGTAAATAACCACACTAAAAAAGAATCTACCAGCCACAAGAATAAAGTCAGCACAGCCGTGAACACTAAAACAAAAAATGTATTCCGCCAAGCCTCATTTTTAGGCGGCCAAACAACTTTCTTAATTTCTACAACAGAATCTTTGATATATCGAATTAAACTAGGACTGGCATCACACCAAAAGAGAACAATTAATCCAGACAGCAACAACGGAACTCCTAAAATAATGCCTCGCACATACAGCGGCTGTTGGGACAAAAATGAAAAGCCAATCACCCCCCCGGCAACTAAGGCAGCTGCCAAACATAATTTAGCGACATTTTCTCTTCCAGTCTTTCGCTGAACACCCCGCCTTCGATCACGCAATTCCTGGCGAGACTGTTTCAGCGAGGCTACCGCCATCTCTTTTACCTTCTGCTTACGATCACTCATTTGCAACCACCCTAAATTTCATATTTTTCTATTTAATATAAAACAAAAGACTAACCGGTTGGCCGGTTAGTCTTTCTTTTGGCAGGCCAGGAGGGTCTCGAACCCCCAACCCTCGGTTTTGGAGACCGATACTCTACCAATTGAGCTACTGGCCTCTACCCTTTAAGCAATCACGGAAGCCACCACACCGGCACCTACCGTACGACCACCTTCGCGAATTGCAAAGCGCAGGCCTTCTTCCATAGCAATCGGAGCAATCAACTCTACAATGATTGTTACGTTCTCACCGGGCATGACCATTTCCACACCAGGCTCCAGCTCTACGGCACCGGTTACGTCAGTGGTACGGAAGTAGAATTGGGGGCGGTAGTTGGCAAAGAACGGGGTGTGACGACCTCCTTCTTCTTTGCTCAGCACATATACTTCGGCTTTGAATTTGGTATGCGGGGTAATAGTGCCGGGTTTGGCCAACACTTGCCCGCGCTCCACTTCTTCGCGTTTGGTACCACGCAGCAGCACTCCTACGTTATCGCCTGCCCGGCCTTCGTCCAACAACTTGCGGAACATTTCCACACCGGTACAGGTGGTTTGCTGGGTGGGTTTCAGACCAACGATTTCGATCTCTTCAACCACCTTGATAATACCGCGCTCTACACGACCGGTTACCACTGTACCGCGACCAGAGATAGAGAATACGTCTTCAATCGGCAACAGAAAAGGTTTGGCTACGGCGCGCTGGGGAGTGGGGATGTAACTATCCAGAGCGGCGGCCAGTTCGAAGATTTTTTCTTTGTAGCCAACATCGCCCTCGAGGGCTTTGAGGGCGGAACCTTGTACGATCGGGCAGTCGTCGCCAGGGAAATCATAGCTGGAGAGCAGATCGCGGACTTCCATCTCAACCAGTTCGAGCAGTTCGGCATCATCTACCATATCGCATTTGTTCATAAATACGAGAATGTAGGGTACGCCTACCTGACGGGCAAGCAAGATGTGTTCGCGGGTCTGCGGCATGGGACCATCGGCAGCGGACACCACCAGGATAGCGCCGTCCATCTGGGCAGCACCGGTAATCATGTTTTTTACATAGTCGGCGTGACCAGGACAATCTACGTGAGCATAGTGACGGGTCTCGGTTTCATATTCTACGTGAGCAGTGTTAATGGTAATACCGCGAGCTTTTTCTTCCGGGGCGTTGTCAATCTGGTCATAAGCCTTGGCCTGACCACCGAATTTTTCGGCCAAAATGGTGGTCAATGCTGCTGTCAGTGTGGTCTTACCATGGTCAACGTGACCAATGGTACCAACGTTTACGTGCGGTTTGCTACGTTCGAATTTTTCCTTAGCCATGGCAATTTCCTATGTAGTTAAACAAGTAAAAAATGAGGTGGTGCCCATGGGCAGATTTGAACTGCCGACCTCTCCCTTACCAAGGGAGTGCTCTACCCCTGAGCTACATGGGCTTTAAAAATTTATTGGAGCGGGCGAAGGGAATCGAACCCTCACTGTAAGCTTGGAAGGCTTCTGCTCTACCATTGAGCTACACCCGCCCTTAATGCCCCAAGCAATAGCAATAGTATTGGTGGTGGGAGAAGGATTCGAACCTTCGAAGCTCTCGCAACAGATTTACAGTCTGCCCCCTTTGACCGCTCGGGAATCCCACCAAAAGAGAAAATAAATATAGCGGTTTTCCCAACCGCTCGTCAAGCAAAATTTGCCCGTCTTTCTAAAATTAACTGCAAATCAGTATTTTTAATTGGGATTCTAGCTTATCCCCCTTTCAACAAAATAATCTTTTCATACTTAGCACGCAGCTGTTCTTCAGTTTCTGGATGCTCTTCATCAATCAAAATACAGTCCACCGGACACACCTGCTGGCATTGTGGCTCATCGTAATGTCCAATACACTGTGTGCACAGATTCGAATCAATCTCGTAAATTTCCTCACCCTGTGAAATGGCATCATTCGGGCACTCCGGTTCACACACATCACAATTGATACACTCATCGGTAATAACAAGAGACATGCTTTCCTCTTAATATTTATTCTTTTAAAATTATCCAAAATTAAAGAATAAAATTATAGCATAAGCCCTCCTTCAGGCAGCCTACACCCTTAGCAAGACATAAAGTTTTCTTCTTTGATAACAATTATTAAAGCCACTTATTCTCACTCCTTCTTGAGCAGTGCATACTTACTCAAACCCGATCGTCCTACGTTCAATTCCAACAAATAATCAGGCCAAACAGGCAAATCTCCTGCTTCAACATATATATATGCACCACTATGCAAATGCCGCTGCAAGCGCATAAACAGTTTAGCCCATTCTCGCCAAGTAAATGGCGGATCTAAAAACACCACATCAAACTGCTCATGTGTTTTTGACAAATATTCAAAAGCATCAAGTGCTCGAACTTCCATCTTTTCGGATAGTCTCAATTCTTGTATTTGCTGTTGTAAACTTGCTGCAGTCCGCCGATTATTTTCTACCAGCACAACCCGTTTCACCCCTCTCGAAATAGCCTCAAAGCCCAGCGCCCCGCTACCAGCAAACAAGTCCAGCACCGTTCGGCCTGTTAACTCGTGTCTCAACCAGTTGAATAAACGCTCACGCACGCTATCGGCGGTTGGACGTAGACCTTCTGCATCTGCAAATCGGATTTTCCGCCCACGCTGCTCACCGCCAATGATGCGGATTTGATTTTTGTGTTTGTTGTGCATGTTGTGTTTTTGCATATCTATTCCACAAAGAATACGTAGAATCCATAGCTGGTTATTTTTAATAATACAGCTAAACATTCACTTTTTCATATAGTGTCAATTTACTTTACCTTGTCAAGTAAAACTCTTAACCACAAAAAGCCGAACAGAGACTCCGTTCGGCTTCGATATTATCTGCAAGTAGATTACTGAACCTTGATTTCCACATCCACCCCGGCCGGCAAATCCAGCTTCATCAATGCATCGGTAGTTTTATCAGTCCAATCTACAATATCCATCAAACGCAGATGAGTACGGATCTCCAACTGCTCACGTGAGGTTTTGTTCACGTGCGGAGAACGTAGGATATTGAAACGCTCGATTTTGGTCGGTAGTGGAATCGGACCTTTTACTACAGCACCAGTGCGCTTGGCGGTTTCAACGATTTCCTGAGCAGAACGGTCAATCAGGCTGTAATCATAAGCTTTCAGACGGATACGGATTTTTTGATTTGCCATTTACTCGATATCCTTCTTTAAGCAATCACGGAAGCCACCACACCGGCACCTACCGTACGACCACCTTCGCGAATTGCAAAGCGCAGGCCTTCTTCCATAGCAATCGGAGCAATCAACTCTACAATGATTGTTACGTTCTCACCGGGCATGACCATTTCCACACCAGGCTCCAGCTCTACGGCACCGGTTACGTCAGTGGTACGGAAGTAGAATTGGGGGCGGTAGTTGGCAAAGAACGGGGTGTGACGACCTCCTTCTTCTTTGCTCAGCACATATACTTCGGCTTTGAATTTGGTATGCGGGGTAATAGTGCCGGGTTTGGCCAACACTTGCCCGCGCTCCACTTCTTCGCGTTTGGTACCACGCAGCAGCACTCCTACGTTATCGCCTGCCCGGCCTTCGTCCAACAACTTGCGGAACATTTCCACACCGGTACAGGTGGTTTGCTGGGTGGGTTTCAGACCAACGATTTCGATCTCTTCACCCACCTTGATAATACCGCGCTCTACACGACCGGTTACCACGGTACCGCGACCAGAGATAGAGAATACGTCTTCAATCGGCAACAGAAAAGGTTTGTCTACGGCGCGCTGGGGAGTGGGGATGTAACTATCCAGAGCGGCGGCCAGTTNGAAGATTTTTTCTTTGTAGCCAACATCGCCCTCGAGGGCTTTGAGGGCGGAACCTTGTACGATCGGGCAGTCGTCGCCAGGGAAATCATAGCTGGAGAGCAGATCGCGGACTTCCATCTCAACCAGTTCGAGCAGTTCGGCATCATCTACCATATCGCATTTGTTCATAAATACGAGAATGTAGGGTACGCCTACCTGACGGGCAAGCAAGATGTGTTCGCGGGTCTGCGGCATGGGACCATCGGCAGCGGACACCACCAGGATAGCGCCGTCCATCTGGGCAGCACCGGTAATCATGTTTTTTACATAGTCGGCGTGACCAGGACAATCTACGTGAGCATAGTGACGGGTCTCGGTTTCATATTCTACGTGAGCAGTGTTAATGGTAATACCGCGAGCTTTTTCTTCCGGGGCGTTGTCAATCTGGTCATAAGCCTTGGCCTGACCACCGAATTTTTCGGCCAAAATGGTGGTCAATGCTGCTGTCAGTGTGGTCTTACCATGGTCAACGTGACCAATGGTACCAACGTTTACGTGCGGTTTGCTACGTTCGAATTTTTCCTTAGCCATGAGCTAATTCCTTTTCATATAAAGATCGATTATAAAGAACAAAAGCTACCTGAAAATCGGCTTCATCACCTGAAATGGTTTTCAGGTAGCCTGAAATGGCTGCCCATCTCAACGGACAGCCTAGATTGCAAAGTTAACCTTTGCGGTCTGCTACAACTTTCTCTGCTACATGAGCCGGAGCTTCTGCATATTTCTTGAACTCCATGGTGTAGGTGGCACGACCCTGGGTAGCTGAACGCAGGTCGGTTGAGTAACCAAACATTTCAGCCAACGGTACTTCGGCACGAACTTTCTTACCGCCAATACCATCGTCGTCCATACCCAGTACGATGCCACGGCGACGGTTCAAATCGCCCATCACATCGCCCATGTACTCTTCCGGAGTTTCTACTTCTACAGCCATAATCGGCTCCAGCAGCACCGGAGAGGCTTTACGCATACCGTCTTTGAATGCCATAGAAGCGGCCAATTCAAACGCGATTTGCGAAGAGTCCACATCGTGGTAAGAACCGAAAGTCAGACGAACGCGGACGTCCACTACCGGATAACCGGCTACGATACCGTTTTGCAGAGTGTCACGGATACCTTTATCAACAGACGGAATGAATTCACGAGGAATCACACCACCTTTAATTTCATCGATAAATTCGTAGCCTTCGCCACCCGGCTCCATCGGTTCCATTTTGATCACAACGTGACCATACTGACCTTTACCGCCAGACTGCTTAACGTGTTTAGCTTCGGATTCCACTTCTTTACGGATGGTTTCGCGGTAGGCTACCTGGGGTGCACCCACATTAGCTTCCACACCGAACTCACGCTTCATGCGGTCCACGATAATTTCCAAGTGCAGCTCGCCCATACCGGAAATAATAGTTTGGCCAGACTCTTCATCAGTACGCACGCGGAAAGAAGGGTCTTCTTTAGCCAAACGGTTCAGAGCGATACCCATTTTCTCTTGGTCGGCCTTAGTTTTCGGCTCAACGGCAATGTGGATTACCGGCTCGGGGAATTCCATGCGTTCCAAGATAATCGGAGCATTTTCTGCACACAGAGTTTCACCAGTGGTTACGTCTTTCAAACCAATAGCAGCAGCGATGTCGCCAGCACGTACTTCTTCAATCTCAGTACGATCAGCGGCAGTCATCTGCACCAAACGGCCGATACGCTCACGAGTGCCTTTAACAGAGTTCAGTACAGTGTCACCAGATTTCACCACACCAGAGTAAACACGGATAAAGGTCAGTTGACCAACGTATTTATCATTCAGCATTTTGAAAGCCAAAGCGGAGAATTTCTCGTCATCGCTGGCTTGGCGGCTGTCGGCTTCTTCGGTATCAGGGTTAACACCTTGAACCGGAGGAATATCGGTCGGAGCAGGCAACAGTTCAACCACAGCATCCAGCATACGCTGAACACCTTTATTTTTAAATGCAGAACCGCACAACATCGGCTGGATTTCACCGGCCAACGTACGCTGACGCAGCGCGCCAACGATTTCTTCTTCAGACAGCTCTTCACCGCCCAAGTATTTGTCCATCAGCTCTTCGCTGGCTTCGGCAGCGGCTTCGATCATATTCTGACGCCACTCTTCGGCAGTCGGAACCAAATCAGCCGGGATATCGCTATATTCGAAAGTTACGCCTTTGTCGGCTTCATTCCAAATAATAGCTTTCATCTTCAGCAAGTCCACCACGCCTTCGAATTTATCCTCGGCACCAACCGGAATCACGATCGGCACAGGATTGGCGCGCAGACGGGTTTTCATCTGCTCAACTACGCGGAAGAAGTTGGCACCTTGACGGTCCATTTTGTTTACAAATGCCAAGCGCGGAACTTGGTATTTATTGGCTTGGCGCCACACAGTTTCAGACTGTGGCTGAACACCACCTACCGCACAGTAAACCATTACTGCGCCGTCCAATACACGCATAGAACGCTCCACCTCTACGGTGAAGTCAACGTGTCCGGGGGTATCAATGATGTTGAAGCGATGCTCAGGGAACTGCTTCGCCATACCAGACCAATAGGAAGTTACGGCAGCAGAGGTAATGGTAATACCACGCTCTTGCTCTTGTTCCATGTAGTCGGTAGTAGCCGCACCGTCATGCACTTCGCCCAACTTGTGGGTCAAGCCAGTGTAGAACAGGATACGTTCGGTAGTGGTGGTTTTACCCGCATCGATGTGGGCAGAAATACCGATATTACGGTACAAATTAATCGGGGTTTTACGAGCCATTTCAATCACCTTTCAAAATTAGAAGCGGAAGTGAGAGAAGGCTTTGTTGGCTTCAGCCATGCGGTGTACTTCTTCACGTTTTTTCATGGCACCGCCACGGCCTTCTGCGGCATCAATCAACTCACCGGCCAGGCGCAAATCCATAGATTTTTCGCCACGCTTGCGGGCTGCGTCGCGCACCCAGCGCATTGCCAAGGCCAAACGGCGGGAAGGACGAACCTCAACAGGAACCTGGTAGTTAGCACCACCAACACGGCGGCTTTTCACTTCCACGATGGGTTTGGCATTGTCGATGGCTTCGTTAAACACTTCGATTGCTTCTTTGCCCTGTACTTTCTTGGCAATTTGCTCCAGAGCACCGTACACGATGCGCTCGGCAACCGATTTTTTACCGTCAACCATCAAGACATTCATAAACTTGGTCAGTTCAACGCTGCCGAACTTCGGATCCGGCAATATGTCGCGCCTGGGGACTTCTCTACGTCTTGGCATTTCAATTTCCTTTAATCTATTCAGCTGGGATAATTCCCGCGAATGTCCATTGGGGAGCATTCACTTACTCGGCCGGCTTATATCAGCAATAACGGCCGACGTGCCTGTATTAAAAAATTATTTCGGGCGTTTAGCACCGTATTTGGAGCGCGCCTGTTTGCGATCTTTCACGCCGGCAGTATCCAAAGAACCACGAACAGTGTGGTAGCGCACACCCGGCAAGTCTTTTACACGACCGCCGCGAATCAGCACCACGCTATGCTCTTGCAAGTTGTGGCCTTCACCGCCGATATATGAAATCACTTCAAATCCGTTGGTTAGGCGCACTTTGCACACTTTACGCAAAGCGGAGTTCGGTTTTTTCGGAGTAGTGGTGTACACACGGGTGCATACGCCGCGTTTTTGCGGGCAGGCTTCCAGTGCGGGCACCTTGTTTACGTACTCGGGCTTTTTGCGGCCCTTGCGTACTAACTGGTTAATAGTTGGCATATTTTCTCGTCCTGTTGAGTTAAATATTTGCCGACACCATGTCGGCAAGAGCGGAATTATAGTTCTTTTGCAAGCAGCAGGTCAATGGCAGCAGCAGAATATACCTTAGCTTTTCGTGGTTTACGGGCGGGTCTGTTGTTTTCTGCACAGAAGACAAGAAGCCCCTCTCATCAATCAGCCAAACAACGAGGCCACCTGAAACCGTCCTAGTCGGTTTTCAGGTAGCCTTTTAATACTCTATATAAAGCATCTGCTTTTGGCTGGGCCGAATCTCTGCTTCTAGCAGCAAACCAGGCTACAGCTCTCAGGTAGCCTTTACTTTATCGCATTGCGGATCACACCCATGATGCTGCGGGTGATGCTACGGGTGATCTGCTTGTTCACCTGGCTGCCGAGCGAATCGGCCAAATCGTAGCCCAAGCCTTGGTTGGCGCGTTTGCGGCTGCCGAACAGGCCGCCGAGGAAACCGTCCAGCAGGCCGCCTTTGTTGCTTTCGGCTTTTTGGGCAGACGCGGCTGCGGCATTTTGCGCTTTGGCTTCGGCTTCTGCCTGAGCAGCGGCGGCCTGCTCTTGTTCCAGCTGCTGCAAGGCTTCGTAGGCGGAGAAGTTGTCCACCGCGTCTTTGTAGTGGCGGTAAAGGATGTCGTTTTGGAAACGGCTGTCGCGTTCAGCGGCGGAAAGCGGGGCAAGCTGGGATTGCGGCGGCAAGATGAAGGCGCGCTCCACGATGCCGGGCATGCCTTTTTCATCAAGGAAAGACACCAGCGCCTCGCCCACGCCCAATTCGGTAATCGCTTGCGCCACATCGAGATTAGGATTACTGCGGAAGGTTTCGGCGGCAGCGCGCACGGCTTTTTGATCGCGCGGGGTAAAGGCACGCAGGGCGTGCTGCACGCGGTTACCGAGCTGGCCGAGCACGGTGTCGGGCAAATCGAGTGGGTTTTGGGTAACAAAATATACACCCACGCCTTTGGAACGGATCAGGCGCACCACTTGCTCAACTTGCTTGAGCAGGGTGTCAGCGGCATTGTCGAACAGCAAATGAGCCTCGTCGAAGAACATGACGAATTTGGGTTTGTCCAAATCGCCAGCTTCGGGCAGGGTTTCAAACAGTTCGGCCAAAAACCACAGTAAGAACGCGCTATAGAGGCGCGGCGAGCGCATCAATTTTTTGGCATTCAGGATATTGATGACGCCTTGCCCGCCTTCGGTTTGCAGCCAGTCTTGCAGATTAAGCTCCGGCTCGCCGAAAAACACATCGCCGCCCTCGCTTTCCAGCTGCAACAGCTGGCGCTGAATGGCGCCGACGCTGGCGGCGGAAACGTTGCCGTATTGAGTGCGGTATTCCTTGACGTGCTCAGCCACGTATTGCAGCATGCCGCGCAGGTCTTTCAAATCGATCAGATGCCAGCCTTTATCGTCGGCGGCTTTGAATACCAGGTTGAGCAGGCCTTCCTGCGTGTCGTTCAACCCCATCAGGCGGGAGAGCAGCAGGGGGCCCATTTCGGAAATGGTTACGCGCACAGGAATGCCGGTTTCGCCGTATACATCCCAAAAGCGCACCGGACAGCCTTTCAGGTAGCCTTCCGCATCCAGCCCGAATTGGGCCATGCGCTCGCCCACCTTGCCCTGCCCGTCGCCCGGATTGGCGATGCCGGAGAGGTCGCCCTTCACGTCGCTCATAAACACGGGAATGCCTTGCGCGCTGAAGCCTTCGGCCATTTTGCGCAGGGTAACGGTTTTGCCCGTGCCGGTAGCCCCGGCAATCAGGCCGTGGCGGTTGGCCATCTGGCCGAGCAAGAATAAATCGCGGCCTTCGGCCACGGTTTTGGCAATGTGAAATTCAGCCATTGCGCCTCTCCAACTGAAAAATTGATAACGGGCGATATTGTAACGGAATTGCGGCGTTTGACGGCAAATTTGTTTGGCAGCGTAGAGAGCATGTTTTCAGGTAGCCTGTTGCGCCAACATAAGGCTACCTGAAAGCACTCACTGCCACGAATATAAAAGAAGTGAAACAGCTCCTCCAAATTTTCAGGTAGCCTGATTGCCGATTTTAAAGAGGCACGCTGAAAGTATGCGGCTGCCTGAAATATATATAGTGGATTTAAATTAAGAATGGGACAAGGTGGCGAACCGCAGACAGTACACTCGATGCGGCAAGGCAAGCCAACGCTGTCGCATTCTTCTTTTCATTCTTCTTTTAATTCACTATAGCAGCCAGGCCTCCCCACCGTTTTCAGGTAGCCTCTTCCCGGCAAACAGCGCATAATACGCCCGTTTGCCAACCCGCCCGGAGCCACCCATGCCCAATCCACTCTACGGCCAGCATCTCATCTCCATTCCCGACCTAAGCAACGAACAGCTCGAATGCCTGCTGGATACCGCCCTGCGCCTCAAGCGCGAACCGCGCCGCAACCTGCTTGAAGGCCGGCTCATCGGCTCCTGCTTCTTCGAGCCCTCCACCCGCACCCGTCTATCCTTCGAAACCGCCGTACAGCGGCTCGGCGGCAAAGTTATCGGCTTTTCCGACGGTGCCAATACCAGTGCCAAAAAAGGCGAAACCCTGGCCGATACCGCCCGCATCATCTCCAGCTACACCGACGCCATCATCATCCGCCACCCCAAAGACGGCGCCGCCCGCGTGCTTGCCGAATTCTCCGCCGTGCCCGTCATCAACGCCGGCGACGGCACCAACCAGCATCCCAGCCAAACCCTGCTCGACCTCGTTACCATCCAAGAAACCCAAGGCCGGCTGGACAAGCTCGTTATCGCCATGGCCGGCGACCTCAAATACGGCCGCACCGTCCACTCCCTCGCCCAAGCCATGAAACGGCACCAAGCCGAATTCATCTTCGTCTCCCCGCCCAGCCTCGCCATGCCCGACTACATCACCGAAGAGCTCGACACAGCCGGCTGCCGCTACCAAATCCTGCCCAGCCTCGAAGAAGCCACCCGCCACGCCGACATCCTCTACATGACCCGCGTGCAACGCGAACGCTTCGACGAACAAGAATTCGCCAAAATCCAAGGCAAATTCAACCTCGAAGCCGCCACCCTCGCCCAGGCCAAACCCAACCTGCGCGTACTGCACCCCCTGCCCCGCGTCGACGAAATCCATCCCAATGTGGATGGCACGGTTTATGCTTATTATTTCGAACAAGCCAAAAACGGTGTATTCGCACGCATGGCCATGCTGTCATTGGTGTTAAACGAAATAATCTAACCCCGGCATCTAGGCAGACTGCCTAAAAGCCGATCCCCTAACAAAAGCAATATAAAGGCTGCAAACCGGCCTGATTTGCGGTGCTGGCGAACATCATCGACTTGCTTGAATAACTAAATTCTGTCTAGCAAAGGAAATTGAATAATGCACGTAAAAAACATGTTAGCCGTTATGTGCCTGGGCGTACTGGCCGGCTGCGGTGACGGCAAAAGCAGAGATGGACAATCAGTACAGTCGATACGATTTGCCAACGGTAGTGGCGGTTCAGGGCAATCATTGACAATGTCCGTCCCTATGAAGCAACAGGGACAGAATCAAGGGCAACCTCAAAATCAGCCGCAACCGCAGCCTCCGCAACCGCAGCCTCCGCAACCGCAGCCTCCGCAACCGCAGCCTCCGCAACCGCAGCCTCCGCAACCACAGCCTCCGCAACCACAGCCTCCGCAACCACAGCCTCCGCAACCACAGCCTCCGCAACCACAGCCTCCGCAACCACAGCATCCGCAACCACAGCCTCCGCAACCACAGCCTCCGCAACCACAGCCCCCTTCCAACGGTTGCGAAAGTGCGACTGATGCGTCAGGACAATGGCGCAGCCTCAAGTGTTATGAGTTTAAAGATAATAATGTGCCAAATGATTGGGAGGCAAAAACCATACTCAACCATTTAGGCAGCCACCTCTCTTATCTTCCCGGAAATATTGGATTCGTAAATAATGATTTCGCCAGAATTACCACACGCCGCCATTGCGTGCGGAACGACAGCGAAGCCCTAACCGACAGCAACACCAGGGAAACACCCTGCCAGGCCGGCGAGAAAACCAAATACTCAAGCGGCAGATTGGAATCCAAACCCATAGTTGATGCCAGCAAACCCTTCCGCGCCGAAATCCGCGCCCTAATCAACTGGAACGGCTCAAGAGGCATGCGCACGGCGCTATGGATGCGCAATAGCGAAACCTTGCAAAATTGCGGCAGCAACCCTGCTGCCAATGACCCCTATGGTGAGCTCGATATTCTCGAGTGGTATTCCTCTGCACGGGCATATGCTTGGTCCTCAACACACGCCAGCTGTTTCTATAGTCACAAAAGAGGCACTTGGCGCACGCGCGTTTTCGCACACCGTTTGGAGCAGCACATCAATCGGCAAGCCACACCGTTAGATGGCGAGTGGCATGTATGGGCAATAGAGTTTGACGGCCAAAAAGTGCGTTACTATCTAGACGGCAAGCTCATCCCCGTGTCCCACTACACGGTGGACGACAACACCACAGTGGACGTTATCGACCGCAGCCGCACCGACGAATCAGGCGGCTACCCTTCCACCATGCCTGATGAAGACTTTGCAAAACTCAACGTCAACCGCCAAATGCTGGATCAGATATTCAGAACCAAAGGCCCTTGGTATTTCATTCTGAATGACTACGCGGAATGGGAAGACAAGCTCAAGCCACCACGCCCCACCGATAACTTCCGCATCCAAACCACCTTGATCGACTACGTGCGGCTGTATCAGAAAAACTAACCAGCTCTTGCAGGCTACCTGAAATTTCAGGTAGCCTGTATTCCATCCAATCCCCATCGGAAATCCAAATGGACAAGAAAAGACTCAGCGTCGAAGCCATCGAAAACGGCACCGTTATCGACCACATCCCTGCCGGCCTCGCCCTCACCATCCTACGCCAATTCAAACTGTTGCGCGAAGGCTGCGCCGTAACTGTTGGCTTCAACCTGCCCAGCAAACGGCATGGCCGCAAAGACATCATCAAAATCAACGGTATCAGGCTCAACGAAGCCGCCGCCAACCGCCTCGCCCTGTTCGCCCCCGAAGCCACGGTGAACCTCATCGCTAACTTCAAAGTCGAACAAAAAATGCCGCTCAGACTGCCCGAAACCATCAGCGAAGTCTTCCGCTGCCCCAACCCCAACTGTGCCAGCCACAACGAACCTGTTTCCAGCCGCTTCTACGTGCGCCGCCCGGGCGACCAAACCCGCCTCAAATGCCACTACTGCGAAAAAACCTACGACCGCAGCCTCGTAACCGAAGCTTGAAACGGTAGGCACAATAAAAGCTACCTAAATTTTCAGGTAGCCCCCTATAGTAAACACCCTCATCTCCAGATATAATTTAACTGATTTACATACTTAACCTAACAAGGAGGACTACCATGAGTTCTGACGAACGCTATCGCCCCCCACAAAGTGAAGACCTTGGCTCAGGCACCGGCCAAGCAGCCCCTGCATTGTGGAACCCGAACGCCGCTGCCTGCTGGTCACTGCTGTTTTCCCCCGTTTTCGGCGCTGCGCTGCATATGTTTAACGCCCGCGCTATGGGCGACGCCGAACTGGAAAAGCTGAATAAGGGCTTTATGTGGGGTACGCTGGCCGTACTGGTGATCGCTATCCTCCTCGCTATTTTCACCAAAATAAACGCCAACTTTGTCGGCCTTGCTGCACTCGGTGCTTGGTATGGCGCAGTAGGGCGCAAGCAAGTGGCCTTAGTGAAAGAGCGATATGGCTCAAACTACCCACGCCGCTCGTGGGGCAAACCCATATTGTTCGGTGTCCTTGGCATCGTTGCGTTGTATGTTTGTATCTTTATCTTGGCCTTTATTGCCTCTTAATGAGACCTAAAGCAAGCCGCATCCCCCCCTCAGGTAGCCTTAGGCTACCTGAAATTTTACCTTCCCCTTGCCGAAATCTTTTATGCCCCCATCCCTCACTTGGCACACCTTCCCCACTCCCGCTGCCCAAGCTGCCGCACTGGCCGAAGCCGTAGCCAACGGCCTGCGCGATTGCCTGCACACACAAGGCCATGCCGTGCTGGCCGTATCTGGCGGCCGCTCGCCCATAGCGTTTTTTGAAGCCCTGGCGCAGCAAAAACTAGATTGGCCGAATATTACCGTCACTCTAGTGGACGAACGGCTCGTGCCGCCACAGCACCCCGACAGCAATGCCGCGCTGGTGCGCCGCCACCTGCTGCAACACGCTGCCGCAGCCGCCCGCTTCCTACCGCTGGGGAATGAACAAATCGATGTGTCCGACCCCGCCGCCCTAGCCGAAACCGAGGCCGGCTTTCCCATGCCCGACATCGCCGTGCTCGGTATGGGCACGGACGGCCACACCGCCTCGCTGTTCCCGCAAGCCCCGCAACTGGCCGCAGCCGTGTCGCCCGCCTGCCGCACCAAACTGGTGCACACCAGCCCGGTTACCGCCGCACACGAACGTATCGGCATGAGCCTAAACACTCTCGCCGCCGTACCGCAGCTGTTTTTGTCGATTCAGGGCGCAGACAAACGTGCCGTACTGGAACAGGCCACTGCTATGCCCTCGAACGAACGCCCCATCAGCCTGCTGTTACATCGGGCAAACGTGCGTTGCCAAGTGTATTACGCCAATTGAAACAGCAGAATCGGCAACGAGCTTCCTGTACGGCTGAATACTATAGCAAGCCGAATTGACTTTCGATACAAGGTGATGAGCCGCAGGCAGTACAGAAGTACGGCAAGGAGAACCAACGCTGTAGCGAAAGTTAAGTTGGCTTGCTATAAAAGGCTACCTGAAATGTTTCAGGTAGCCTTTTGATTGGTCGCCGTAACCGTAAGCCATACAAAGCCAATGAACAGGCAGCCAACCCGCCTATTGCGATGCTCACAACTATCTAAAATTATAGCTTCCACACAGTGAAAATACCATAACTATCAGGCATTACAGCCTAACTAGACGCCTTTCAGATAGCCCTGCCGATTGTAAAAAAGAATCTATACTCTTTGACAATTTTTAACCACTATCCTAATATTTACTCGAGGCCTGTTGGCGGATCAACGGGCCTGCATTTAATTGTTTCTTTATTTTCAAAGGGGATAAGCCATGATAGAAGTGAACAGCTACTACACCCTGATTGCGGCCACACTAGTGCTGCTATTGGGTAAACTGATGGTTAGCAAAATCAAGTTTTTGCGGGATTTCAATATTCCCGAACCGGTGGCGGGCGGCTTGGTGGCAGCCATCTGCCTGTTTAGTCTGCATAAATTTACAGGCATCGGTTTCCAGTTCCAAAAACCACTGCAAGATGCGTTTATGCTGATTTTCTTCACCTCCATCGGCCTGAGCGCGGACTTCTCCCGTCTGAAAGCCGGCGGCATTCCATTGGTGGTGTTTACCGCCATCGTGGGCGCATTTATCTTTATTCAAAACGCTATCGGCGTGGGCTTGGCCAGTGCCTTCGGCCTACACCCGATGACCGGCCTGATTACCGGCTCCATCACCCTCACTGGCGGCCACGGCACGGCAGCCGGCTGGGCGCCCGACTTAATCAAATACGGCGTACCTGCCGCAGCCGAGCTGGGCTTGGCTTCAGCCACCTTCGGCTTGGTGGCCGGCGGCTTAATCGGCGGCCCGGTGGCCCGCCGCCTCATCAACAAAATGGGGCGTAAACCCCTAGATTCCGCAACCGTTGAAGCCGAACACCTGCGCTGTGCCGACGACGATCCAGACAACAACACCGACAATATGTTTGAACGAGCCGAGCAAACCCGCCTGATCACCGCCACCTCGGCCATCGAAACCTTGGCCATGTTTGCTGCCTGCCTCTCGTTTGCCGAAATTCTGGACGGCATCGACAAACAATACCTGTTCGACCTGCCCAAATTCGTGTGGGCGCTGTTTGGCGGCGTGGTGTTGCGCAACGTATTGGTAAGTGCGTTTAAATTCAATATGTTCGACCGTGCTATTGACGTATTCGGCAACGCCTCGCTCTCGCTCTTCCTAGCCATGGCTCTGCTGAACCTGCAACTGTGGCAGCTGACTGATTTGGCAGTGAAAGTAACCATTATCCTGCTGATTCAAACCATAGTGATGATTCTGTATGCCACCTATGTCACCCACGTATTCATGGGCCGCGACTACGATGCCACCGTACTGGCCGCCGGCCACTGCGGCTTCGGCCTCGGCGCCACCCCCACGGCCGTGGCCAATATGCAATCCATCACCGAACGCTTCGGCCCTTCACACAAGGCCTTCCTGATTGTGCCGCTGGTGGGCGCGTTCTTCGTGGACATCATCAACGCGCTGATTTTATCGGGCTTCGTGAACTTCCTGAAATAAGCCGCCCCGATGTGAGCAAACGGCATCTATCCAGCGGCCGAGTGCGTTTCGAAACCTGCGACTACTTTACCGACCAAATCCAAACCCCCGCCGACACCCTCGACCATTTCAACTGAAACCGCATCAATCCCGCCACCAGACTCCTGTTTGTGGAAGGCGCCGAGCCGAGAGGCACCCTACCGGCACAGGCATGGCCAGCAATCGGCTGGAACGCGGACGCATCAACATCGTGCCGGTGGAGGACGGCCACATTATCTTGTTTGGCTAAAGTGCGCCTGCCGCCCAACCCGATGATCGGCGTTATCGATACCGCACAATCAACTGTGGCACGCCCGATGCACACGGTGGCAATATGGGCACCGAAACCACCACCGAAAGCACCATATTCCTCTTGCCGATAAATGCGCCCGGCGCACTACTGACCATAGGCTATTTACATGCTGGCATGAGCGGCGGCGAGGTGGGCATCTCTGGCTTGGAAATCAAAGGTGTGATGGAAGTGGAAGTGAGCGTCATCAAAAGCCACCTCTATCCCCTGCCACTAGCCGTTACCACCGACTGCTGTACACCATCGCCTCCAGCCCCGATTTGGACCAGGCCACCGAAACCGCCACCCCAATGGCCACCGGCCTACTCACCGCCCACGGCGGGCTCGACACCAACCAAGCCATCGCCCTGCAAAGCATCGCCGGCGATTTGCAGATTTGCCAAGTGGTCGATCCCAACAAAACCTGCTGCTTCGCCATGCCGCGCACGGTAACGGAACAATTAAGGATGGAGAGGATGGAGTTGCCGTAACACATTTGGCCTAGGGCTAAAACAGCAAAAGGCTACCTGAAAACGGAAAACCTGTTTTCAGGTAGCCTTTGGTTTATTGGCTGCTGTTGTTGCCTTCGCTGCTGGTTTTCCCGCTTGAAGACGGGAGGATTACATTGAGGCGTTGCAGGGTTTCCTGCAATACGGGTTTATCACCACCTTTGCGCTGGGCGGCCTGCCAGATAACGATGGCTTCGTTTTTGCGGCCGAGTGTCCACAGCACTTCGCCGAGGTGGGCGGCTATATCGGCTTCGGGCAGTTTGGCGTGGGCGCGCTGCAAATACGGCAGGGCGGCTTGAGGTTGGCCTTGCTTGAACAGCACCCAGCCCATGCTGTCTTGGATTTCGGGCGAATTGGGGCGGCGCTGCAAGGCTTGTTCGATGTAGCGGCGTGCCTGGGCCAGGTCGGGGTTGGGCAGGGAGAGCATGGTGTAGCCGAGGGAATTGAGGATGTCGGGGTTTTTGGGCACGAGTTCTTGCGCCTGTTTGAGGTCGGCTACGGCTTTCTCGGGCTGTTGTAGGCGGTCGGCATACAGGATGGCGCGCTGCTCGAGGATGATGGCGATCATGGCGGGCGGGGCGGAGTTGTCGCTGTAGCGGCGATAGAGGCTACGGATGCTGTTGAGGGCTTCGGCAGGCGGCTGCTCGCGGGCGATGCGCAGGTGGGCAACGAGGAGGTCGTCGGCATTGAAGATGGCATTGCTGCGGCCGGCCGATACGATGGATTCGGCACGCAGCAGGGCATCTTCGGCTGCCGGCCAGTTTTTCTCGGCCTCGGCAATGCGCGCTTCTAGGATGTGTTTGTCGAACTGGGCTTCGGGGGCGCTGGCGCGATTGAGCCAGTTGCGGCTTTCGGCTATGTTGTTGTCTTCAATCAGGCGCATGGCGGCGAGCAGGACGGCGCGGCTTTTCTGCTGCTGAGTGCCGTGCAGGTAGGCTTTATCGAAGTAGTTTACGGTGGTAGCCACGGGCTCTTTGCGGCGCACGGAGAGGATGCCGGCTTGGATGTAGAGGTCGGCATCTGGGGTTTTGGCCAGCATATTTTGCAGCAGGCGGTAGGCTTCTTCTTCGCGTTTGGCGGCGATGAGGGTTTCTACTTGCAGGTTTTGCCACATGGGGGAAAGGTGGCGGCTATCGGCATGGCGGAAGAAGTATTCGAGCACTTCAGGCTGGCGCTGGGCAATCAGGCGCAGGGTGATGCCAGTAATGGGGCGGATGTCGCTGTCGAGGCGGGAGAGTCGGCGCAGGGCAGCGTTGGCATCGGTAGTGCGGCGGGTATGGGCAGAGTAAATGGCATCGGTGATGGCAGCTTCAGCCAACCCGGGGAAGCGGGTAGCGGCTTGGTGCACGCGGCGGGCGGTTTGCGCATCAGCGGCTTCAGGATGATAGAGGGCAAGCTGGGACATGCGCAGAAAGATGTTGCGCATGCGGTGGCGGTCGGTTTGGGTGAGGATTTCGGGCAGGCCGGCGCGCACCGTGGCGATATCGCCTTTGGCCGTAGCCACAACCCAGCGCATACGTTTTTGCTCGGTGGAAGGTTTGGGCTCAACTGCCTGCCAGTGCTCAAGCACTTGCTCGGCCAGGCGGACATCAGTGGCAAGGGCGATGTCTACGGCGCGCTCGGCCACGGCTGGGTCGTTGGTGCGACGGAACAGGCGCATATAGGCAGCGAGGGCGTCACTGCCTTTGCCTTGCTGGAGGGCAATCTCGGAGGAGAAGGCCGTCATCAGATTGTTGGCGCGGTCGATGATTTGGCGGTGAGTAAGCGGGGTTTGCGAACCGGGTTTGCGCGGTGCAGGCGCAGCTTGGGCCGCCAAGGGCAGCAGTAGGGTGGCGAGAGCGAGGGCGCGGATGCGGGAATGCCGTGAAGACATGGGGGTTCCTTAGAATTAGATGTGCGGCGGCAAAAGGCTACCTGAAACTGTAAAGGGCAAAGTTTATAGCGCAAGTATGCTTGTCTGCCACATATTTTTCAGGCTACCTGAAAACTTTTACTTTGTAATTTTCAGGTAGCCTGTTGGCGTATGGCGATACAGCCTTAGATGCGCATCGGCATCACGATATATTTGAAATCGGCGTTGTCGGGGATGGTAAACAAGGTGGAGCGGTTGGCATCGCCGAAGGCCAGTTGGATGTCTTCGGCGTGTACGTTGCGCAATACGTCCATCAGATAATTGATGTTGAAGCCCACTTCCAGCTCGGCGCCCTGATAGGCGATTTCCAGCTCTTCACGCGCTTCTTCCTGCTCGCTGTTGCTGCACAACACGCTCAGCAGGCCAGGGCGCAGCTGCAGGCGTACGCCGCGGAATTTTTCGTTGGCCAAAATGGCGGCGCGTTCCAGCGCACCCAAGAACGGCTGGCGACCGAGCAGGAAAATTTTGTCGTTATCCTGTGGAATCACGCGGTTGAAATCGGGGAACTTGCCGTCCACCACTTTGCTCACCACCACGGTGTCGTTGCAGCGGAAGCGCACTTGGTTGTTTAAGAGTTCCACGGTAACGGGCTCTTCGGGGCGGTTGAGCAGCTTGAACAGTTCGAGCACGGTTTTGCGCGGCAAGATCACTTCGGCTTTGGGCAAGTCGGCATCAATTACGGCGGCGGAATAGGCCAGGCGGTGACCGTCGGTAGCTACCAGGCGCAGATTGCTGCCTTCCACCTGCATCAACAAGCCGTTGAGATAATAACGGATGTCTTGCACAGCCATGGCGTATTGCACTTGCGAGAGCATATTGCGGAAGGTTTCCTGCGGCAGGGTGAAGGCGGAAACCACTTCTTCGCCGATGCTCATCAGCGGGAAATCTTCGGCAGGCAGGGTTTGCAGGGCAAAGCGGGATTTTCCGGCCTTAAGGGTAAGGCGGTTTTGCGCCCAATCCAGCGCCACAATCGCGCCTTCGGGCAGGGCACGCAGGATATCTTGCAGTTTTTTGGCATTGGTGGTGATGCGGAAATCTTCGGCATCGGTGTGCGGGCCATGAGTGTGAATTTGGATTTCCAAGTCGGTAGCCAAAATATTGGTTTGCCCGCCGGTGCGCTCAATCAGCACGTTGGAGAGAATCGGCAGGGTGTGCTTGCGCTCCACAATGCCGGTAACGGCTTGCAGCGGTCTGAGCAGGGTGTCGCGCTCGGCTTCTAAAATCAACATACAGATTCCTTAGGTTTAATTTTTGATTATAATCAATAGTTTTTCGTAATCTTGGGCAATTTCGGCATTATCCTGCCGCAATTCGTCGGCCTTTTTCACGGAGTTGAGCACCGTGCTGTGGTCGCGCCCGCCGAAGGCTTTGCCGATATCTTCGTAGCTGTGGGTGGTCAGCTCGCGGGCAAGTTTGATGGCCAGATGGCGCGGGCGAACGATGCTTTGCGCGCGCTTTTTGCCGATAAGGTCGGCAGTACGGATGCCGTAATATTTGGCCACTGCGTCCATAATCAACGGCAGGTTAATCGGTTTGAAGTTGCCGGCCACGATATCTTGCAGGGCTTCGGTGGCCAGCTCCACATCAATCGGCTTATGTTCGAAGCGGCTGCGCGCTTCTACCCGCTTAAACGCGCCTTCCAGCTCGCGCACGTTGGAACGGATATGGGTGGCGATAAAAAAGGCGGCTTCTTCTTTTAATTCCACGCCCACGGAATCGGCTTTTTTCTGCAAAATCTCCACCCGCATTTCCAATTCCGGCGGCTCCAACTCCAGCGTCAAACCCCATGAAAAACGGGATTTCAGTCGGTCGTCCATGTCGTCGATTTTGGTGGGCAGCACGTCGCAGGTAAGGATAATCTGTTTTTTATGGTGGTGGCAATGGTTATACAGGTGGAAAAACTCTTCCATGCTGCGGTCTTTGCCTTTGATGAACTGGATGTCGTCGATAATGAGGAAATCGTAGGGCTTGTATTGCTGGCGGAAGGCATCGTGGGCGTGGTTGCGGAAGGCCTGAATCATGCCGCGTACGAAATCTTCGGCATGCATATAGTAAACCTTGGCTTCGGGTTTGAGGCGCAACAACTCATTGCCCACGGCCTGCGCCAGATGGGTCTTGCCCAGGCCGGTGCTGCCGTATAAAAAGAAGGGGTTGTAGTTTTTGCCCGGGTTTTCGGCAATTGAACGGGCAGCGGCCACGGCCAGGCGGTTGCCTTTGCCTTCCACCAAAGTGTCGAAGGTGTATTCCGGCGATAAATTGGTTTGCGCATAGCGCTGCTGCTGGCGTTCTTCGCGTTTGGCGGCAGATTTGGCTTGGGCAGGCTTGGCTGCCGGTTTGGCCGGGGTGGGTTGCCCGGTTGGCTCAGCCTGCGGGTTGATGCCTAAGCTTTCCAAGCGGGATTGCACGATTTCTAAGGCACTGCGTTTGTCGGCATGTTGCGTGGCAGCTGGTTTGCTGGTTTGTTCAACTGGTGCAGCAGCTTTGGCAGCGCGTGTCGGTGCCGGCTTGTCGGTTGGGGCATGGTGTTTGCCTTTGCCTTGTTCAAACCGCAGTGTCGGAGTGTTTTCAGGTAGCCTTTCTGCCAACAATTTGCTGATTTCGGCAGCATAGCGGGTGCGCAACATATTCAACACAAAGCGGCTGGGCGCATACACCACCCATTCTCCGCTCGCACCTTCGCCCACGCTCAAAGGCTCAATCCAGCTTTGATACTGTTTGGCAGGCAGAGTGTGGCGCAAATGATGCAGACAGTGTGGCCAGAATTGGTCGAGCGTCATGGTGGCTATTCTGAAAAGAATACAAGGGAAGCGGCAAAAGGTGTGCGGGGCACCACCGTATCTGGGTACGGTACGTACCGGTAGATTATACCTAAAACTCAGGAGGCAAACCAAGACAGGAGGAAAAGCGGCCCACAGCACGAACAGTTTGACAATTTCAGCAAAATCAGGTGTAATACATTGCTTTCTGATTTGAGATTATTCTACGGGAAACATCATGAAACGCACTTATCAACCCTCCGTTATCCGCCGCAAACGTACCCATGGTTTCTTGGTCCGCTCCAAAACACGCGGCGGCCGTGCCGTGTTGGCTGCTCGTCGCGCCAAAGGCCGTAAACGTTTGGCCGTGTAACAGTGGATTACTGTTTCGGCAAACCATACCGCTTACTGAAAACGGATGATTTCTCATCCGTTTTTGCTTTACGCCGGCTGAAATCGCGGCCGGATATCCAACTGTGGCACAAGCCCAACGGGCTGGGACATCCGCGGCTGGGTTTGGTGGTGGCCAAGAAAACTGCCCGACGTGCCAACCGCCGCAATTATATGAAACGCACGCTGCGCGAATGGTTCCGTCTCAATCGGCACCATTTAGACAGCAGCGATTTGGTGATTCGTGTGCGCCGTCCCTTCGGCAAGGCAGAGCGGCAGCAGGTGTTGGCACAGTTGGAACAGATTGTACCGAAAAAACCATGCTAGCCAAAATCCTGCTGGGGCTGATCCGGTTTTACCAATACGCAATCAGCCCGCTGCTGCTGCCGCGCTGCCGTTATCAGCCCACTTGTTCGCAATACGCCATTGAGGCGGTGAGCAAATACGGTGCACTCAAAGGCGGCTGGCTGGCAGCCAAGCGCATCGGCCGTTGCCATCCGTGGGGAGGCAGCGATTACGACCCTGTGCCTTAAGCCTGCCTACGGTATTCGTACCGCATGGCGGCAGAATTTTCAGGTAGCCTGCATTGGAATGCAGACTGCCGTTTTCTCCTGTTTTCAAACGGAACCCGATTATGGAATCCAACAACGAATTGAAGCGGACGGTGGTTTTTGCCATTATCGCTATCCTGACCTTGATGGTTTGGAATTATTTCAATCCCCAGCCGCAACAGCCCGAACAGGCAGCCGCGCAGACGGAACAGCAAGCCGCCGCCCCCGTGGCCGGGAACGATTTGCCTCCCACCAAGCCGATTACCGTAAGCACCGACACGCTTAAAGCCGTAATCGATGAAAACAGCGGCGATTTGCGCGGGCTGGATTTGCTCAAACACAACTCCGCCGGCGATGCCAGCAAAACCTTCACCCTGCTCTCCGACAACAACGAGCACAAATACTTGGTGCAATCGCTGTTGATCGACCAAAAAGGCAACTACCTGCTACAAGACAGCAGCTTCAAAGCCCCGCAAAACAGCTACACCCTCAATGGAGATACGCTGGAAGTGCGCTTGAGCGCGCCAGAAACCAACGGCGTTCAGGTAGACAAAGTGTACACCTTCCGTAAAGGCAGCTACCTTATTGATGTACGGTTCGATATTACCAACCACACTGATACCCCGCTGAAGCTGGACGGCGTGTATCGTGTGCTGCGCGACAACAGCACGCCCGAGGGCAGCGGTTATTTCAACCAAACCTATGTCGGCCCAGTAGCCTACACGCCCGATGGTAACTTCCAAAAAGTGCCGTTTAAAGATTTGGACGACGACTTCGAGAGCAAACGTGATCGCGCCGATTACCAGCGCACCGCTACCAGCGGCTGGGTTGGCTTCACTCAGCACTACTTCACCACCGTATGGGTGTTACAGCCCAAAGATGGCAACAGCATCTGCCAAAACGGCAACTGCTTGCTCGATATCAAACGCCGCAGCGACAACCTTTACTCCGCCGGCGTGCGTGTGCCGCTGCCCGCGATTGCTGCTGGCCAGAAACTGAGCGTGCCTGCCGAATTGTATGCCGGCCCGCAGGAATACGCCGTGATCAGCAAAGTGACTGACCGCTTGGAGCTGGTGAAAGACTATGGCCGTACCCATGTGGTGGCCGCGCCGCTGTTCGGCTTGCTCAACTGGCTGCACAGTCTCATCGGCAACTGGGGCTGGTCCATCGTTTTGCTGACCATCATCGTCAAAACCCTGCTGCTGCCGCTCACCAACGCTTCTTACCGCTCCATGGCCAAAATGCGTGCCGTTGCACCTAAGCTGGAAATGCTGAAAAAACAGCACGGTGACGACCGTGCAGCGCTGCAACAGGCCATGATGAAGATGTATAAAGACGAGAAAATCAACCCTCTGGGCGGCTGCCTACCCATGCTGTTGCAGTTCCCCGTGTTTATCGGTCTGTATTGGGTGCTGCTCGCCTCTGTTGAGCTGCGCCAAGCCCCGTGGGGCTGGGTGGCTGACCTGGCTCGCCCCGACCCACTCTACATCCTGCCAATTCTGATGGCGCTGACCATGTATATCCAAACCAAACTCAGCCCACCACCGAGCGACCCGATGCAGGCCAAAATGATGAAAATCATGCCGCTGGCTTTTTCCGTGATGTTCTTCTTCTTCCCCGCCGGCCTGGTGCTCTACTATGTGGTGAACAACCTCTTGAGTATGGCGCAACAGTGGCTGATTAATCGGAAAATCAATGGTACCGCCAAGCTTTAAAGTGTAGCAGAAAATAGCAACAGCCCGAATCCACAAGGTTCGGGCTTGTTTTGTTATTGGCGTTGTGATAGATAAAACACTTATCTCCTCATACAGTGTTAGTTTGCCTTGTATGAAAATAAGTGCTTCAGCTATATAGTCGTTCCAAATAGGATGCGCGTCGGCTCTCCTGGCAGCATAGATTGCCGCCTTACCCTCATGCATGTTTGAAACAATTAGATTAGCGTGAATGATAAAGGGCGAATTCACTTTTCAGGCAGCCCGCCATAATGTAAATTGTCCTTAATAATTAAAAGGATAAATTTCATTTTCAACACGGCGTAAGGAGCACATCACGATCTCAAAGCCATCGGCTCAGCCGATCCACTGATGGTGCAAGTATCAAACGCACAATTTAAAGACAACATCAATATGAACGCGAATTAAAGCAAAATACGGCAAAAGGCTACCTGAAAATTTTCAGGTAGCCTTCCTTCATGTTTTCCGACAGCCAGCAGGCTTTACTCCTTCTCAAGCGTCTACCCTGCCTCCGGCTCTTTTACGTTGAGAAAGCCGCCGCTTTGATGTGCCCACAGGCTGGCATAGAGGCCGCCTTTAGCCAAGAGTTCGGCGTGGTTGCCTTCTTCCACGATACGGCCTTTGTCGAGCACGATGAGGCGATCCATGGCGGCGATGGTGGATAGGCGGTGAGCAATGGCGATAACGGTTTTGCCTTCCATCATGGTGCCGAGGCTTTCTTGGATAGCGGCTTCCACTTCAGAATCGAGCGCGCTGGTGGCTTCGTCCAAAAGCAGAATCGGTGCGTCTTTGAGCATCACGCGCGCGATGGCGATGCGTTGGCGCTGGCCACCGGAAAGCTTCACGCCGCGCTCGCCCACATGGGCATCGTAGCCTTTGCGGCCTTTGGCATCGGAAAGCTGGGGGATGAATTCGGCGGCTTCGGCACGGCGGGCAGCTTGCAGCATATCTTCTTCGGTAGCGTCGGGGCGGCCGTAGACGATATTGTCGCGCACGGATCGGTGCAGCAGGCTGGTGTCTTGCGTTACCAAGCCGATTTGGGCACGCAGGCTTTCTTGGGTAACGCTATCGATATTTTGTCCGTCGATGCAGATTTGGCCGCTCTGCGGCTCGTAGAAGCGCAACAACAGATTCACAATGGTGGATTTGCCGGCACCGCTGCGGCCGATAAGGCCGACTTTTTCGCCGGGGCAGATGTGTAGGTTGAAACCGTTGAGCAGGGGCTTGCCGGGCTCGTAGGAGAAATCGATATGGTTGAAGCAGATTTCGCCTTTGTTCACCAACAGGGGCTTGGCTTCGGGCTTATCGAGGATGGTTTGCGGCTTGGAGAGCGTGCCCATGCCGTCGGCCACAGTGCCGATATTCTCAAACAGTCGGGCAGATTCCCACATGATGTATTGCGAGAGCCCGTTCACGCGCAGCGCCATGGCAGTGGCGGTGGCCACGGCGCCCACGCCCACCTGGCCGTTGTGCCACAGCCAAATGCCGAGCACGGCGGTGGAAAGGGTGAGCGCGGTGTTTACTGCGGCGCTGGCGCTGTAGAGCAGCGTGGCTAGCCGCATTTGGGCGTGCACGGTTACCATAAATTCTTCCATCGAGCGGCGGGCATAATCAGCTTCGCGTGCGCCGTGGGAGAAGAGCTTCACGGTGGCGATGTTGGCGTAGGCATCGGTAACGCGGCCGGTCATCAGCGAGCGGGCATCGGCCTGGCGGGCGGCGGTTTGGCCAAGTCTGGGAATCAGAAAGCGCATTACCAGGCTGAAGCCGATGAGCCAGCCCACAAAAGGTAGCAGCAGCCAGCTATCCAGCGCCACCAAAATCACGCCGGAAGTGATGAAATACACCAGCACATACATCACCATATCGGCGATGGTCATTACCGTATCGCGTACGGCCAGCGCGGTCTGCATCACTTTGGCCGACACGCGGCCGGCAAACTCGTCTTGATAAAAGCTGAGTGATTGGCCGAGCATCAGGCGGTGGAAATTCCAACGCAGGCGCATGGGGAATACGCCCTGCAATACCTGCAGGCGGATGGAGGAAGTGAAAAACGTCCAAATCACCAGCACCACCATCAGCACACCCATACCAACGAGTGCCAAGCCTTTTTCGGCAAACAGTGTTTCAGGCGTATAGCGGCCGAGCCAGTCGACGATTTTACCGATAAATTGAAACAGCAAGGCTTCGCCAATGCCGATGCCGCCGGAGAGCAGCGCCAGCAGCACGAGCCAGCCACGCACGCCTTCGAGATTGCTCCAAATAAAGCCAAATAGGCCGTTGCGCGGGGTTTTCGGCTCGCTGGCGGGATAGGGGTCGATGCGGTTTTCAAACCAGGAGAATAAGTGGTTGAACATGGTGTGGTGCTTTATATTTAAATAGAAATTTAGGTTTTAGCTTTAGCCGGGGCTGATGTTTGAGCTTCGTTGAAGCTCACGCTTTCAAGTAGCCTGTATGGTTGCGGCTACCTGAAAAATATGGCCGCCCGCTTGGTACGCAAGTATGGCCCCAAAGACGGTTATCATAGCAGAAACAGAAGGCTGGGCACAGAACGGAATTAGGAAGCCGATAGATGTGGAGCGGCGGATCAGCAATATAATATGCAGCATTCCAGATAAAGGATGCCTGCAATAACAAACCATTCAGGCTACCTGAAAGCGAGGTTTCATCAAAGTTAAAACGAGCTTCGTAAGTTCCAGTGAAACTATAGTGGATTAAAATGAGAATGAGGCAAGGCGGCGAGCCGCAGACAGTGCAGGTAGTACGGTTAGGCGAGCCAACGCTGTAGTATTCTTAATTTTAATTCACTATAAAATTTCAGGTAGCCTTCACCGGCTGCCAAAGCTCTTCACCTCCTGTTGCATTAGATCGTCTTACCATATGTCTTGCATGAAATAATTGCCTTGGTCATATGAACACAAAAGGCTACCTGAAACTTTCAGGTAGCCTTCCTCTTAATGCAGAATACAAAATTATTTACCGGGCTTTTTCGCCAACATCGTAACAAATTTCAACTGAATCGGCCGCCCTTGTGCATCGGTGGCGTGCAGCGAGCCCACAGCTTCTTCGTACTTCAGCAATTCCCAGCCGGCGTAATACTGCCGCAATTCGTCCTCTTTAAATGTGAACGAAAACGGCATATGGCAGGGATGATCTGCCGTATCCATCGCAGACACAATCAAGTTATAACCGCCGGCACGAGTGTGCGCCTGCATATCGGCAATAATATCCGACACACGGCCGGCCTGGAGGAACATAAACACCACGGTGGAGAAGATAAAATCATAATCTTCGCCCAAGGCCGCAACGTTAATATCGTAAGCATCCGCCCGCAGCGGCAGCTGTTCGCGTGCAGCCATATCCAGCACCGAGTCCACTGCTGCCGGGCTATGGTCTACAGCGTGCACATCATATCCGGCCAAGCTTAAAAACAGCGCATTACGCCCCTGCCCGCAGCCTAAATCCAGCGTCTTGCACGGCGGCACGGATTGCACCGCTTCGCGGATAGCGGAATGTGTGGCGGTCATGCCGTATTTTTTATGGAAATAATCAGCTTTTTCACAATGAAATTCCAGCTGCATGGCAAAATCATCATCCAAAGGCTCCACTTTGTGCCAAGCCTGCGGGTAAATCGTCCACACTCCGCTTTCCGGCTGCAACACATGTTCTGCGAGCACCGCACCATTTTCCTGCAATTCATAAAACTTCAGCCGCCCGCGCAATACGCGCAGTTTGCCATACGTACCAACCCGTGTGTTGTGCTGCGACAAAACTGCCTCCGGAATAGTGGTTTTATCCCATATCGGCATGGTTTTATAGCAGATGAGTTCGTTCATCATAATACTCCTTCTCAAAAGTAAAAAATTGGAACGGACACACAATATATCCGTTCCAAAGTATCCCTTCAAATTCAGCTATAGAAACCACTATCCCCTGCACGAAGCCGGCAAGAAATTTAGCTTGCCGCTTAATGATGCTCCGGGTGAGCATTTCCAGCCGTGCACCGGCTGATGCGTTCCCACCAAGAAATCCGCCGTCTGCATAGCAGTGCCGTCCGGCCTGAGCGGAGTAAGCAAAATTTTACCGCCGGTGAGTTCGTGGATATTCTGCAAAGTAACGGTGATTACCCCTTTATCATCCGTTTCAATGGCAGCCACATACTGGCTTACCCCACCGCTTCCTTCGCAACCAAACCCCTGGTTTAACACGTCTGCTGTTACACCTGTGTTCGCCACTTCAGAAATGGTATTTTTGCAACGCGACGAAGCTTGGATGGCTTCGGAAACTTTCGCCCGGCCTGTGTAGTTATTATAAAAAGGGATGGCCAACGCCGTGAGGATACCGATGATTGCAATCACAATCATCAGCTCAATCAAAGTGAAACCGTTTATTTTTGTATTATGCATTATTTTTTCCTGAATCAATAAAGCCATCTATCGGCAAGTAACCCACAATTTCCCCCTGTTTATTCAAGAGGGCGATCCATTCTTTATTTTTATCGCTGGTAAACGGCAGATAATAGGCTTCTGCTTCAGGCAGATTAATCTCTGCCAATTTTTGCTTGATAGCAGCCTGTTGTGCCACCCTATGCTGAATTAAGAGCCTCACCGGTTTCATGGCCGCACGCACATCAGCAGCTTCTTTGACCGCATCCAGCGGCAACCACAAGCCCGGCCGGGCTACCGGCTCGATACCACCTAAAGACAATAACACGCTGTCCTGCATCTCTTCCGGCGGAATAGATGCCAAGCTAATTTGCTCTACACCATATAAAGGCAGAGAACGCATATTTTCCGGCGCTTTGGCCAAATCTTCATCGCTGAGCTGGGCGGCGGTAACCACAGTGAAGCGGTCATGGTCGAACGCATAATGCACCGGCCGAGCCAAATGCACGGTATGAATGCCGTAAGACAAGGCTCCAAGCTGGATGGCAATCACCAAGGCAAAATCCACGCAGGTTTCCCTTTTGGATTTTTTCGGATTGGCTAAAATCAAAGTGAGCAGCGGGCCGCACACCACATCAATCCCCACCATCATCAGCAGCAAATGCAGGCCGCCAAGCATTTCCGAATAAGGATACGGATATAAAAACTTTACCACCAGCCAGGCAGCCAAACCGGCCAATGCCGCGCTACCGAGCAAATGGAAAGAAGCCAGGCGCAGGGCAAAACGCCAGCGCGGCACAGGGATTATGGATTCACTCATAGATACGCTCCGCTGCAATACTCATACAAACTAGAAAAAGAGCAGCCTAGGCTGCTCTTTTTTGCTACGCATCAATTAGCCGCGGCAAGAAGAAGGAGTGTATTTTTTCTCACCGTTGAAGTCGCAAACCCAACCTTTAACCGGTTTATTAGTGGGTGCAACGAAGTCGTTTGTAGTCATTGCAGTAGATTTATCATCATTAACATACGGAGTCAGGGTAATTTTCTTACCGTTAACTCTGTCGTTGATGTTTTGAACTTCTACGGTAATAACACCGTTAGCATCTGTGGTAATACCTTTAACATACTGGCTAGAAGCCACAGTAGCACCACCAGCACCACCACCAGCACCAGTCTCACCGCAACCCCAGCCGTTAGCAGCAGGAGCGGCGCGCAGACCAGAGTCAGCAGCTTCTTGGATAGTGGTGCGGCAGGTAGAACCGGCCAATACTACTTCACCCATTTTGGCGCGAATGGTGTAGTCTTGGTAAGCCGGCAGAGCCAGAGCAGCCAAGATACCGATAATGGCGATAACGATCATCAACTCGATCAGGGTAAAACCTTTTTGTACTTGTTTCAACATGACATTTTCCTTTAATAAATGGAACTTAAATAAACCGAATCTTTCGATCCGGGAACTTCAACCAAAAGAAGGAGACAACTAAAAAACTTCGTTTTCGGCTAGGCTTGTTTGCCGTCACCACGAGAGACATAAAGCAACGGCTATGCCAAAAAACAAAAAAACTGTTTTATTTATTTTATAAATAAATGTTTTTAAATCATTTTTTGTTTTATTTTAATTTAAGAAGCTAGCCTATGCGGTTATTCTGCGCAACTGGCGAATCCGCAAAACTGACATTTATCGTCAGTTTTTGGCCCGCTATTTCGCACAGATTGCCGTTTTATGGGTTTCATGGGCTGCCAATTTATGTTGGCTGCTATGTTGAGCAGCGGTTTTTGGCATTTTTACTATATTCATCCGTATTCGACAGCGTGACCGCACCGCCCTACGGTATAAATGAAGGTAAGGCGGCATTGTTATGCCGCCCGCCGTTTGGCAGAAGGAGGATTAGCTTCACAGAAACTAAGCTTCGGCCTTGCTGAAACATCGTTCTGGCGCAATCCACCTCGCTCATTTTCAGGTAGCATCCCCCCGCATCACACCCCACTGCCGCTAGGGGCGGCAGGGGCAGAGGCATTGCCGCAGGTGAGGTTGCCGGCAGCTTGGGGCATGATTTGCACATAGCGTTGGCACTGCTCACGCAGGGGCTGCACCACTTCGGGCGCAGCGCGGAAAGCGGCGGCGGTGCCGAGCAGGCCGGGCATTTGTTTGGGGTAGTAGCGGCCCATGTTCACGAGCCAATCGGCGGCTTCGCGCGGGTGGCCTTCTTGCTCCAAATAGAAGGCGCGCACGGCGGTGTTGGCATAGGGGCGGAACAGGCTGGCTCGCAAAGCAGCATCGCGCGCCCACTCGGGCAGCGGGCGCAGCCAATCCACTTTGCGGATTAAGCCCATCTGTGCATAGTATTTGAGGAAATAGTGTTTACCTTCCAGTTCGCGCAGGGTATCCACTTGCTTGTATTGCGGATAGTTTTCGGTGGGGTTGGCGTAGGCGAACACCAGGCGGTGGTAGGCAAAGCCGTATTGCACAATGATAACGGCCGCCAGCGCGGCAAAGGCCATGCCAAAACGTTGCGGCCACTTGCCCGCCTGCACGATATACCAGCCGGGTGCTTTGGCCGGTGTGAGGCTCATCATTACGACAAACGGCGTGAGGAAATACACATACCACAGCGGATACTCCAGCAGGCTGTGGCACAATGATACGGTCATCAGCGCCAGCATCAGCGCCGAAGACGCGCCCAATCCCTTTTTCAGGTAGCCCTTGGCCACCGCCAGCCAGCCGCCGAACACCAAGATGGCGCCCGCCACGCCCATCTCGGCCAAGATTTCCAGCATACTGTTGTGGCTGTGGGTGAACAGCACGCCTACGTCATAATTGCGAAACGCCGAACCGCGCATGGCCAGCGCGAAACTCTCGTGCGCATAGCCCTGCCAGCCCACGCCCAGCCACGGATGCTCGGTAAACACCGTCCACGCCTTCGCCCATTCCGAAGTACGCCCCGGGCTGGCCGCATCGCCCGACACCAAACGCCCCACGCCCGAAGACTGCACATCAGGCGCCAGCCACGTATCCACCAGCCAAGGCATAATCAACTGCGCCGCCAGCACGCCCAACACCAACAGCCCCGTCAGCGCGCACCAACGGCGCAGCGGTCGGCCGCCCAACACATACAGCAGCGGCACCAGCAACAACAACGCCCCCACATACACCATAATCGTGCGCGAAGTAATCACCCCGATGACTTGCAGCAAAAACACCGCCAGCGCCAACGCAATCAGCCCCGACAGCCGCCGTCTGCTCCACAGGTAGCCCAGCGCGAGCACACCCCACATCATGTAGTGCCCCAAATGATTGCGCTGCCCCACTTGTCCGAACACAAAATACTTCTGCGGCGCGCGCATCATCCCCGGCAGCCAAGACGTGTGGCCGATAAACTGAAACACGCACACCAAGCCCTGCAACACCGCCCCGCAAAGCAGCGCCCAGGCAAAAATTTCCACCACCCTGTCTTGCCCCAGCCGGGCTACCTGAAGCCGACAAGCCCAAGCCAGCAGCGCCATCACGCAAAACACCGCCGCCGTCAAATCCGACATTTCCGGATACGGCAGCCGCAAAATCCGCGCCTGCACCAGCCAAAATCCCGCCAGCAGCACAAAAAATACCATCGCCCCCGGCAGCCGCGCGCGCGCCGGATTGCGCCACAGCGTGAGCAATGCAAACAAAGCGGCAAACAGCAGCGAGCCGCTCTCAATAAACCAGCCTCCCTGCGGCCCCGTGCGCCAAGACGACAAAAACGGCACCACCGCCATCAGCGCCATGCCCAGCCACACCACCCAGCTTTCTTTCAATCGTTCCCACATCATGACCGCTCCCGTTTGCCTGCTCGCATAAACATCAGGCACGACACAAAAAACAACACTCCCAAGGCGAAAGCCGCCGCCGCACAAACCCGGCTCGCCGGCTGTGCGTCAAACAGCCGCACCACCGCCTCCGCCGCATAAAACAGCACCAACATCCCGCCCAGCAGGAAAGTTTGCCGGTTGCGCCGCAACACCCCCGGCAGCAGCAGGCACAAAGGCAGCGCCTTCAAAGCCAGCCAAGAGCCGCCCGGCCGCAGCGGCGCCAGCCACAGCTCCCAAGCCAGGGAAAGGAAAATCAGCGCAAACAGGCTGCACACAGCCGTGCGGTAGGCAAAAGATTGCGAAATCGGCATTGCTTGTTCAAATTAAAAAAGAATTGGATTGAATCAATAAAGAAGCTGCCTGAAACCAGTAAAGGCAGGTTTTACACCCGCCTGCTGCAATGGAAAGGCTACCTGAAAATGCAAATGAAGCTTAGCTTCGCTAAAGCCGATGTTTTCAGGTAGTCTCATCTGCTTCCACAGTTTCCGCCACCTCCGCATTCGGCTTAAACAGCCGGCACATCAGCAAGCTAGCCTCATACAGCGCAATCAGCGGCACCGCCAGCAGAAACTGCGAAATCACATCCGGCGGCGTCACAATCCCCGCCACCACAAACGCCACCACCACCACATAAGGCCGCGCCGTTTTCAGCGCCGCGAGCGATACCGCCCCCATCCGATACAGCAACACCACCAACACCGGCAGCTCAAACGCCATACCGAAAGCCACAAACATCCCCAATACGAAGGAAAGGTAGCGGTCGATGTCCGTCATCATGCTCACCCCTTCCGGCGTGGCCGAGGCAAACACCTTAAACACCAGCGGGAACACCAAAAAATAGCAAAACGCCATCCCCGCAAAAAACAGCCCCACGCTTGAGAGCAACAGTGGCAGCACCAGCTGTTTCTCGTGCCGGTAGAGCGCCGGCGCCACAAACGCCCACAGCTGGTAGAGCGTATGCGGCAGCGACACCAAAAACGCCGCCATCAGCGCCACCTTCAGCGGCACGAACACCGGCGCAATCACATCGATCGCCTGCATATGCGCCCCCGGCGGCAGGCTTGCCATCAAAGGCTTGGCCACCAGCGCATACAGCCGGTTGGCAAACGGCACTGCCGCAAACAGGCACAGCAGCAACACCGCCGCCACCCACATCAGGCGGCGGCGCAATTCCTTCAAATGTTCCACCAAAGGCTGCGCGTTCATCTGCCACCTCCCGCCTATTTGCGCACCCGCAAACGCGGCCGCACCCGCACGCGCGGCTGCAGCTTGCGCCGGCACGCACGCGAGCGCTGCCCCAGCGAAGGCGTGTGGAAGCCCGGCGCGGGCACATCCCGCAGGGCGGGCAGGCCGTCTTCGTCCAAGCCGAAATCCGCCGGCGTGCGCTGCGGCGGCAAACGCTCCCAGGCCGGCACATCCGGCGCGGCCGAAGAGCGCAAATGCTGCATTTCCTGGCGCAACTCATTGGCCGTATCCGCCAGCGTTTCCTGCATCCGGCGCAAATCCGCCATATCCGCATGCTGCGCCAGCTCCGCCTTCAGGCTGCCGGCCAAGCGTTGGAGCTTGCCCGCCATCCGTCCGGCAGCCCGCGCCGCCTGCGGCAGCCGCTCCGGCCCCAGCACCACCAGCGCCACCAGCGCCACCAGCAGCATCTCGCTGAACGCGAAATCAAACATCGCCTATTCGCCCGGCTTCTCTTCTTTGTGTTCAACAATCTGCTTGGGCGCAGCCGTTTCGCTTTCGCCCTCGCTGCCTTCGTTTAAGCCCTTTTTAAAATCGTGAATCGCCCCACCGAGGTCTTTGCCCACATTGCGCAGCTTCTTCGTGCCGAAAATCAGCACCACCACAATCAAAATCACCAGCCAATGCAGGCCGCTAGAAATACCCATCATTCTTTCCTTTCAATCCATTCAACGGCAGCACGCATGAGGCTACCTGAAACCGGCGCGGCAGGTTTCGCCAAAACGTTGTTTCCGGCCGAATTAAACAGCCCCGCCGCCAATCTGCAAACAGCCGCGATTGTAACAGCGGGCGCGGCAAACCGAAAGAACGACGCAGCGGGCGGATGGTATGGCGGTGCAGCAGTAAGCAAGCTGCGGATGTCAGACAAGCCATGCCGTGCCAATTTCAGGTAGCCCTTGTTAGGGCTGCTGGCAGGTATCAAGCCTATTCCTACCGGGTTTCAGCTAGCCTGCAAGATGGCGGGCTACAAGTTATCCCGTCGGAACGGTTTTATCCTGCCAGCTTGGATGAGGCTACCTGAAAACGGGTACAAACCAAACGCCGGCTTGACTGCGCCGCCATGTCTTCCCGCCAAGCCTGCCGTTACCATTTCAGGTAGCCTTCTGCCGTGCCGCCAAACCCGGTTGTTCGCTATATAATGCCGATTCTTTCTTACTTCCTTGCCCCTCACGCGCCATGCTCCATCTTTATTCTTCCAACCGCCTAGAATTCCTTGCTGAAACCACCGTTGCGTTGATGCAGACTGCGCCGCCGGAAGCGGTGTTTGCACCGGAAGAAATCGTGGTGCAGAGCCAGGGGATGCGCCGTTATCTCAACCACTATTTGGCCGAGCGCAGCGGCATTGCGGCCAATTTGAATTTCAGCCTGCCGGCGGCACTAAGCTGGCAGCTCACGCGCCGCTTCCTGCCGGATGCGCCGCGCCTGAACCCGTTTGCGCCGGAAGTGTTGCGCTGGCGGCTGCTGCCGCTGCTGGAAAGTGCTGATTCGGCCCTGCCCGCAGTATTGCAGGGCTACCTGAAAAGCAGCACGGCGGCGGCTTATCATTTGGCGGGGCGGCTGGCGGACGTGTTCGACCAATACTTGGTGTACCGCCCGCACTGGCTCGCGCAATGGGAGCAGGGCAAGCTCAACGGCTTGGGCGCAGACGAAGCCTGGCAGGCCACGTTGTGGCGCACGCTCGCCGCCGACACCCCCGCCGCCCACCGCGCCGCGCAACACGAACAACTGCTGGCCGCGCTGAATCCGGCGCGCCTGCCGCAGCGTTATTTGGCGTTCGGCATTTCCACGCTGGCGCCGGTGTATCTGGATTTGTTGCAGGCCTTGGCCGAGCACACCGATGTGCACCTGTTTGCGGTTAATCCCAGCCAGCAATATTGGGGCGACATCCAAAGCCCGAAACGGCTGGCCGCGCAGGCCGAACCCGCAGCCGAAGAAGCCGGCCACCCGCTGCTCTCCTCACTGGGCAAACAGGGGCGCGACTTTTTCGACCGCCTGGCCGTGAGCACACGGCCTATGGAGCAGGTGGAACTCTTCCCCGTGCCCCCCGAATCGCCCAGCCTGCTGCAACGCCTGCAGGCTGATATCCAGCTGTTGAGGCTACCTGAAAAAGGCAGCGCGCAGATGGACGGCAGCATCGTGATCCAAGCCGCCCACAGCCCCCTGCGCGAGCTGCAAATCCTCAAAGAACACCTGTTGCGCCGTTTGGCAGACAGGCCCGAGCTGCAGCCGCACCACATCGCCGTGCTCACCCCCGCCGTGGAAGACTACCTGCCCTTCATCCACGCCGTGTTCGGCGAAGCCGCGCCCGGCAGCCGCGCCCTGCCGTATTCCGTGGCCGACGTGCGCCTCAGCCGCAGCCAGCCTTTAATGCTGCTGGCCGAACAGCTCATCGCCCTGATGCAAAGCCGCTTCGAAACCGAACGCCTGCTGCCCCTGATCGATGCCCAAGCGGTGCGCCGTCATTGGCAGATTGACGAAACCGATGCCGAATTCCTGCGCCGCAGCGTGGCCGAGCTCAACGTGCATTGGGGCGCGGATGCCGAAATGCGCGCCGACTACGGCGGCAGCGGCAAGGCCTTCACTTGGCAGCAGGCCGCCGAACGCAGCGTGCTGGGCTGGCTGCTGCCCGAGGGCGAAGATACGCTGTGGCAGGGTGTGCATCCTTGGCCGGCCGATTTGGCCCGCCAGCCTGCCCAAGCCGCCTGGTTTGTGCTGCTGGGCAAACTGCGCGAGCACCACCGCCGCTGGCAAAGCCTCGCGTCCATCGAAGGCTGGATCGAACGTTTCCGCGCCCTTTTGGCCGATGCCGCGGGCGATACCCCTGCCGAAGCCGACCAAGCCGCCTGGCAGCAAATCAGTCAGGCCTTGGCCACCTGGCAGGAAGAAGCCGCGCTGGCGGGCTATGCCGCAGCCCTGCCGCCCGACACCGCCTGCCAGCACCTGCGCCGCTTCTTCGGCCAAAGCAGTGAAGCCGCCTTTTTGCGCGGCGGCATCACCTTCTGCAGCATGGTGCCTATGCGCAGCCTGCCGTTCGACACCGTGTGCCTGCTCGGCCTGAACGACGGCAAATACCCGCGCCAAACCCCCGCCCCCTCCTTCGACCTCATCGCCCGCCACCCCCAATCCGGCGACCGTTCCCGCCGCGACGACGACCGCTACCTGTTCCTCGAATCCCTGCTCAGCACCCGCAGCCACCTCTATCTGTCCTACATCGGCCGCGACCATCTCAAAGACGAAGCCCAAGCCCCCTCGCCGCTGCTGAGCGAGCTCATCGACACGCTGGCACAAATGGCCGACCAGAGCAGCGCCGATTTCGCCGCCGCCCATGTGCGCCAACATCCCCTGCAAGCCTTTTCCACCCGCTACTTTGCCCCACAACAGGATGGAGAAAGTTCAGCCGGCCTCAGCGAAAACGGGCTTTCAGGTAGCCTATCCGGCCTCCGCCAAGACTACGCCCAAGCCCTCAATCAGCCAGCCGCCGAAGCTGCACCCTTTATCAGCGATACCCTGCCTGAAGCCGCAGCCGAGCCCGCCGTATCGCTCGACAGTTTCCTAAACTTCTGGAGCAACCCCGTGCGCTATTGGTTACGCCACACCCTGCAATGGCAACGCCCCTATGCCGACCGCCCCGCCGATTCCGCCGAGCCCTACGCCATCGAGCACTCCGACGAAGTGAAACAGCGCTACCTCGACGCCCGCCGCCACTGCGAAGACTTCGCCCAAACCGAAGCCAAGCTGCAGGCCGACAGTCTCCTACCCGCCGGCCTGCTCGGCGAAATCCTGCAAGAGCCCGAGCGCACCGCCGCCAAGCAGCTCGATTCCGAACTGCTCGCCAGCCCGCGCGAGCCCGATTTTCCCTTCCGTTTCGAGCACGGCGGCCACACTCTCGTCGGTAGTCTCACCCACCTGCACCAACACGGCCAAATCTTCTACCGCGCCGCCGAACTCAAAGCCCCCGCCGAAATTAGGCTGTGGCTGCAACACCTGGTGTATTGCGCCGTTTACCCCAAAGCGCAAGCCACCCACCTCGTCTCCCTCGACAGCCCGCAAACCCTGCCTCCGCTGTCGCAAACGGAAGCTGCCGAGCAACTTGCCCGCTGGTTCGACTACTACTTGCTCGGCCAAAAACAACCGCTACCCTTCTTTCCCCGCACCAGCCTTGCCACTGCCAAAGCCTGCACCGCCGAAAACCTCGCCGCCCAAGGGCTACCTGAAGCAGCCCTCAAAGCTGCCCGCAGTAAATACCGCGACAGCCGTGACTACTCCGGCCAAAACCAAGACCCTGAAGTCGCCCAAGTATATGGCCGTGATGAAGACGAGCCGATTAACAGCCCCCTGTTCGCCCGCCTTGTTTTAGAGCTGCTCGCCCCGCTGCATTTGTGGTTTGGCACATAAAGAAGGCAAAGGCAAAAAAGCTGGCTGAAAACCTTTCCGTGTAACCGGAAGTTTTCAGGTAGCCTGTTTTGGCAGATAAATCCACCCTCGATACCAAGTCCCCCGGGGTTAGTCCGGCCTTTCCCCTTCCGGCCAATAATGGCTGTCCGGCAAAGCCCGTGCGCCGAAAATCGCCTGCCCCACCCGCACAATAGTTGCCCCCTCCTCAATCGCAATCTCAAAATCGCCCGACATGCCCATCGACAATTCGTCCATGCTCATTCCTGCCGGCAGGTTGCGGCGCAGTTCGTCCCGCAAGGTGCGCAGCAGCACGAAGCAGTCGCGCACCTTGCCGCGTTCGCTGGAAAGCAGGGCAAGAGTCATTAACCCTTTGATTTTCAGGCGCGTGAACGGCACCAGCTGCTGCACAAACGGCACCACTTCCTGCGGCGGCAAGCCGTATTTGCTTTCCTCGCCCGACGTGTTTACCTGAACCAGCACGTCCAACTCCCGCCCTTCCTGCTGCAGGCGGTTGTCGAGCTGCTCGGCCACCCGCAGGCTGTCCAAAGCCTGAAACTCGGCGGCAAAGCGGGCAACGTATTTGATTTTGTTGGTTTGCAGATGGCCGATTACCGACCATTCTATCGGCAAATCCGCCATCGCCTCCGCCTTGCCCCACGCCTCCTGTACCTTATTTTCGCCGAAATGGCGGTAGCCCAGTTCGTACGCCATGCGCAGCCGCCGCTCGTCCACCGTTTTGGTTACCGGCAGCAGCCGCACCGACTGCTCCGGCCTGCCCGCGCGGTGGCAGGCGGCACGGATTCTGTTTTCAATCTCGGCAAAATTGGCGGCCAATTCTTCAATGGTTTCGGCCTTGGCATAGTGGGGTTTGGTAAGCATCTCTTTTTTTCTCCAAATTATAAAGTTAGCGTGCAGTCGGCATCATCTGCCGACCATCCGGATGAAACAGTCTAAAATTGTTGCAGAACAAATTATAAGCCTAAAGTCAACCACTTTCCTCCAAGAATCCATCTTTTATTTCAATCAATTAGATTTTCCTTGTTTTTTTACCGCCTACTGCAAAATTTTTATTGACAATTTCCCGCTTCATCTCTACAATGCGCGCTTCCTTTCCCCGATAGCTCAGTCGGTAGAGCGACGGACTGTTAATCCGCAGGTCGCTGGTTCGAGCCCAGCTCGGGGAGCCAAAGGGTCGTTAGCTCAGTCGGTAGAGCAGCGGACTTTTAATCCGTTGGTCGAGCGTTCGAATCGCTCACGACCCACCAAATTTTAAAAAGCCTAAACATCCCGTTTAGGCTTTTTCTTTATCCCCTGCCCATCATGCCCGTTTGCCAAACCCTACCCGCCCGCCGTTTATCTGTTGCTCCGATGCTGGATTGCATCTATATATAAAAATAATATATATTTATCAAAATAATATATATTATTGTTTTTTAATGGTGCAAATATGGTGCATTGATTAAGTGATTTTTTGTGTGTGAATTGATATGCAAACAGGCTGCGAAGTGCAGCCTGTTTTTATTACTCTTTGATACTAGATACCTGCTCGATACACTCGCCTATCCAGCGCATCACCGGCACGGCCATACTGTTGCCGATGGCTTTATAACGCGGCCCGTCCGGGCAGTCGGCGGCTGGTTTGCCACGCCAAGGTATTTGCGTGTGCCCGGCGGGAAAGCCCTGCAGGCGCTCGCACTCGTGGGGAGTGAGGCGGCGCACCTGCGCGCCATCGGATACGGCGTGGCGGTCGGTGGCGGTTAGGGTGTAGCAGATGCCGCTGTCGTCTGCACCTACGCCGTTTCCGCCGTTGTGGTGCTGCCTGTTGATGATGTTTCCTGCAATGCAAACAACGTTGGTGTTGCTGCTGCCTTGGCAGTCGAGCGCAAACGCCTGATCGGGTGTGCGGGGGTCTTGCTGGCCGTGCACCATCAGCAGGGTTTCACTGCCGCCAGCTAGGGCACCGCCGCTCGCTTTCAGTGTTCCGGCGCTGTCGGATTGGCGATACGCGCCAAAGCTGCCTTCAATAAAGGCGGCAGGGTTTTCTTGCGGCGTTCCGCTCTGTCCAAGATGCCCTTGCAGGCTCTCGCGCTCAAATAATACCGCTGCGGCACGTTGCCAGCCTCCAATATGGCTGACAACGAAGACGCGGCGGCGCCGCTGCGGGACTCCGAAGTATCGAGCGTCAAGAACGCGGTAGGCGAACCCATACCCGAGTTCCGCCAACCCGTTGAGGAAGGAGGAAAAATCGCGCCCTCGATTTGACGACAAAACGCCGGGGACGTTTTCCCATACCAGCCACTCGGGGCGATATCGGTTAGCAATGGCAAGATAGGTAAGCATGAGGTTGCCACGCGGATCTGCCAGTCCTTTTCGCAATCCGGCAACGCTGAAGGACTGGCATGGGGTTCCGCCGACAAGAAGGTCAATTGGGTCATTCGGCCACTCTTTAAATTTGGACATGTCGCCGCGATTGGGGATGTGCGGCCAGTGGTGTTTTAAAACGGCACTGGGAAACGGCTCGATTTCGGCAAACCATGCGGGCTGCCAGCCGAGCGGCTCCCACGCCACGGATGCGGCTTCGATTCCGCTGCACAGGCTGCCGTAGCGCATTTCAGGTAGCCTCTGCTTCCGCTGCTTGTGACTGCATGGCTGCATCGGTGGCGGTGCGCAGGTCGGGCAGTTTGAGGTTGATGGCGTTGCCAAGGGTAATGATGATGTCGTCTTGTGCGGCCAGCCAGTCTAGGCGCTCGGTGTCGGGGTGGTTGTCGGCGGCACGGATCAGTTCGAAACAATCCCAAAAAGATTTCGGGGCGTACCCATCCTCGTCATCCAAGAAAAAATCAACCTTCATTCTTTCTTCATTGATTTCAACGACTATACCCATTTGCTTTGCCGGATTAAACCACACAATATCGCCGAATTTAAATTGCTTGGTCATGGTTGCTCCTTGTTTATCGGTTGCCCAGTGATCAGGCTTCGCATCGCGTCTTTGCTTGCTACTGCCTTTTCTTTGTTGTTAAAAATCTCTTCGAAGATGACAAATAGTCTGCCTGATTTGGTTTTTCCGTATTTACGCTCTAGGTAGGTTGGTGAGTTTATGATGGCGTCGATGGCATCGCGCAGGCTGTCATATTCACCGGAGCACCAACCCGGCAACATAACTTTGCCGATGGTATTTTCCGGGTCGGCAAGCCAGTCCAGCCGGGCGGTATCGGCCCAGCCTTGGTCTATGCTGGGGTGGGTTTCGAGTGTGTCGGCTTCGAGGTCGATTATGCGGTTGCTCGGCAAAAATACGGCTTCGAGGTTGCCGGCGGCGCGGATGATATGGGCGCTCTCCGCAATCTCGAGCAGACGGAGCAGGCAACGGCGGCAAATGTCGAGGGATTCTTTTTGCAGGGATGCGGGGGTGTCGTCGTGCAGGATGTTGAGGAGGTTGCCTGCGCCGATGTATTCCCATTCGTCATCTTCGCCGTCTTCGGCGGGCGGGATGCTGCCTGCGGTGATGGCATCTACGGCAAATGCTAGGTCGCATAAAGCATTAATATCTTCGGGGGTGGCTCGGGCGATTTTCATTTTTCAGTCTCCATATTGTGCATTTTCATCCATGTTTCGGCGGCCTGTTCGCGGCTGGATTCCAGCCAGGCGGCGAGGTCGGAAACGTTTACAAAAAAAGTTGTTTTTTGGGATTTGTCCGCCTGGAAAACCGGGAAGGGCAGGGTTTGCACTTTGGCGCGGCGGCGGGCTACCTCTATGCTCAGGTGCGGCATAAAGTCGGCGCAGGCGGTTTCGAGGGAGATAACCGGGGCGCGGTAGCGCAGGGCGAGCATAAAGCCGGTGTCGAGGGTGGGATTCATCTTTTGTCTCGTTATCTGTAGGGCGTGTTTTGGATTTCGGCGATTTTTTCTTCCCGTCGCTGCAAGGCGGCGGGGCTGATGGCTTGGTATTTGTTGCAAGCCGGGGTTTTGTAGGGGAGTGAGTTGTATTCTTTTCCGAGTGCGCAGGGGGCGAGTTTGTGGCGCAGCATGGCGGTGGGCTTTTGTTCGCCGTGGCGGTCGGGCTTGGCGGTTTGCCAGTGGCGGCAGGTTAGGCAGGTTTTATCCATCATCATTCGCCACGGTAGCGATACTGTATTGTGCGGGCTACCGGCAGGCGGTGTTGCGCTTTGGCGCGGATGTCGGCATCAGCGGCGTAGAGGCTCTCAACGTAGGCTTGGATTTGCTCGGTATCGCTCTGTTTAAAGGTTTTTTCTGACACCACCTCGATTTCGCCAGGGCGTGGCTGGCGGTTGCTCCAGCTGTGTGGGGCGTTTTCGGCAGGCAGGTAGCCCATGAGCTCGGCTTGGATGGTTACGGTGTTTTCGTGGTTGTTGTAGAGATAGCGCAGATTCATACTGCCTCCATATGGATAAAGCGCTGGATAAATGCCACCACCTGCTGCGCCTCTTCGCGGGTGAGCGTGAGTTCGCTGCGGATGCCGTGGCGGTGGCTGATGGTAAAACTGCCGTCGGAAAATCCGCCGATTTTCAGGGTGCGCTCGCTGATTGGCTGTTCGCCAGCGTTGGCTTTGATGGGTAAAAACGGTACGGCCACGGTGTCGCCTTCACTTAGTAGCTCGGCGGCGCGGGTGGGTGGTTCTGCTTGCACGGCCTGCGGCGGCGGTTCCGGCTGCGGTACTGGTTGCCGTGCTGGTTCGGGTTTGGTTTTGGGTTTGGGCCCGGGCTTTTTGCGCGGTTGCGGTTTCAGGCTGCCTGCTTGTGCGGCATCGCGGTATCTTGAGCGCCCGCCGATGATTTCGCACTCGACCGCGCCGATTTGTTCCATTCGGTATAAAACATCAATGGCTTCCGCGCCTAAGCCGGTGCTTTTGGCGATGCTGGCAATGCTGTACCAATTTCCATCTGATAGCAATTCCGCCACTTTTCGCTGTGCGGACAAACCTGCTTTGGTGGTCATGGCTGCTCTCCTGCGGGCTCGTACACCACGCCGCGCATGATTTCGTAGTCGGTCATTTCTTCGTACTGTTTGGCCGCCGCTGCGGCGGCGGCTTCGGCCTGCAGGTCTTTTGCGGCGATGATTTCGGCGCTGGTGGGCTCGCTGGCAGTGTTTTGCGCGGCGGGCTGCAAATAGGGATCGTGCGCGTCGATATTGGGCACGGCTGCCAGCGCGGTTGCGGCGATGGTGGCGAAAATCAGTTTGAAGATGATGGGTTTCATAATTCGGTCTCTCTTTTCAGGTAGCCTGAAAATGGTTTGGTGCAGGTCTCCGGCTCCATTGTGGTGCGTCGAAAGGCGGTCTTTGCTTTTTCCGTGACCTGCTGCCGCCGTTTGCCCACCTGCGGCTGGGGCATGGGTGCCACCACATGATTAAAATAGGATGCAGGCGGCCTGAAACAGCACGATGGCCTGCGTGATAAAGGCTAAAGTGATAAGGGTAAGTTGTACGGTAGTTTCGTTCATTTCTCGCTCCTCGGCATGGGGCAGGCGGCTGTGATGTGCGGTTAAAGGAAAGACCGCTCCGCCGTTGTTGGCGGCAACCGCCTGCCCGATGCCGCCTGAATCAGGCGGCGGGAAGGTTTAGGTCGGCTTGCCGTTATAAATCGGCAGTTCGGGCAGGGCTTCGCGCAGGGCTTTGGCGATGTCTTGGGTGGCCAGCTCCATTACGCGGTGCAGCTGTTGCAGCTCGTACCATAGGATCAGGCCGCCGTTGTTTTTGTCGACGCGGAATTTGAGCAGCGCCTCGACAAAGTAGGTTTTGCCGCCCAAAAACGGGGTAAAGGCCACGCCGAATTTTTCAAAGGCTTTGAGGGTGGTGTCGGTTTTGCCGGCGTCCTCGCTCTGGAACACAAAATTCATGCGGCCGTCTTGCTCGCGGTAGCCTTGCTTAAAGGTAGTTTTCTCGGTGTATTCGAGGTTTAAGGCAAAGTCCAACACTTCGGAGCCGGTGGGGTATTTGGCTTCCGGGTCATCCGGGTTGGAGCTCACGATGTCGCGTGCGTTGTTGGTGAGTACGCCGGCAAACTGGATTTGGTTCAGTTTTTCGCCGTTGTAGCGTTTCCACTCGCTGGCGGCCGGCGTGAATACCGGTTGGTAGTCGATGCCAAAATCCTTAAAGCCGCCGGCTTCGGCGGTGTCGCCGTTGAGCACAGCGCGGATGCCGATGTCGCCACGCAGGAAATCAGCGTCGATATAGATTTCCGTACCTGCTGTTTGGTGTTTTTTGACGTAGGCGATCAGGCTGTCTAGGTCGTGGGCGGTGGCGAAGCCTTTTTTGCGGGCAGGTTCGGCACGGCAGCCGCTGTAGGTATCGTAGTGCCAACCGCCGTTTTCGCCCGGGGTAAATACCACCGGCGTGCCGTCCGGCATGGCGGCGATAAAGGGTTTTTGTGCCGCGTCCAGTGCGGTGCGGATGATGTTGTTTTGGTTTTCCATAGTCGGATTTCCTGTTTTAGGTGGGTTGGTAAATGGCACTTATTTGGTGCCGGTGAGTTTGATTACTTTGGATTCGCCCGTGCCCTGCAGGTCGAGCTTGGCCTGGGCGGGGTCTTCGGTGGTGAGGTTGCCTTCGGGGGTGGCAAATACGATGCTGCCCTCACGTTTTTCTTTCGGCAGCTTGCTGGCGATGTCGTGGCTGATGCGCACGGTGCCGTCTTTGATGTTTTGCGAGTCAATCGTCAGCTTGAGCGTGACCGTGGCGCGTTTGCCGTGCGACAAACAGGCGGCTACGGCGGTGCTGATGGCTTCGCCCAGTTCGGTGTCGAGCAGGCCGCTGTTGATGGCGCGCAGCATCTTGGTGGCGGGAATGATTTTTTTATCTTGGTTCATGATGATCTCCATATGAGAGGGTTAGGCGGCGGGATTGCCGTATTGCTTGATTAGGCCGTCAAGCCATTCTTTGGCGTTTTCGATAACGGCCGGCCGGGTGTGCTCGGTAAAGTCGTTGCAGCAGATTACGTGGCAGCTGTAGTTGTGGTTGCCGTCTTCCGGGTAGCGCGGCCAGAGTGCCTCAAGGGTGAGCTCGCATCGCCCGGCGTTGTAGCGTACGTCCACATCGAGGCAGTGGCTGGACTGCACTTCGATGGCGAGGTCTAGCAGGCTGCCCCAGTGGGTTGTTGGTGCGGCCGCCGGCGGGTTTTCCAGCTCGATGCGCACGGCCTCGGCGATGTAGGCGGATGGCCAGCGGCGTTTGATGACGTCGAGGGCGGCGGCTTTGTTGCCGGTGGTGATGGTGCTGCCGGTTTCGATAACGCAGCCGCCGTCTTGGTATTCGGTCAGGGTGGCGGCTTGTACGTCTTCTCCGCCGTAGCAGGGCAGCATGATGGGGTAGGTTTTCATGGGTTCCCCTTGGTGGGTTCGTTGTCGATTTCCAGCGCGGTAAGTAGCTGTTTGACTATTTTTAGGGTGTCGCTCGGCCCTAATACGATTTCTCGGCTGCGAATATTCAGGCTGACTATTCCGGCGGGCTGCACATCTATTTCGATGTGCAACGGGGCGGTGGTTAGTAGCCTGGCCAGCAGCTCGGATGCCTTGCTGGGCTTCGCGGGTGAGTTGGTGACGGATGGCATTTGATTTGCTCCATGTGTTGTTGATTTGTTGGAGCACATATTAGCAAATTGCTATAGATTAAGTAAATAGCAAAATGCACTATTTTTGCATATTTTTGCTATTTTATTGATATATAAGATAATTATTTTGATAAAAAAATCCCGCAATCCGTGGTAGATTGCGGGATTCTTTATATTTTGATTACAGACTTATGATTTCTAATGGTAAAACTGCTACAAATTTAGAGATAATGACAAATTCCCCTTCATGCTCAGGATTGATTTCAAATGGGTCGTATAGTGGGTTGTCAGATTTAGCAATCATTTTGCCGGGCAGCTTCTGCAGCCGTTTCATATAACAGCCATCCCGATAATAAAAGGCGTAAATGCCGTCGCCGTCAAAATAGTTGATGTGTGTATCGACAAATGCTAGCCCTTTTTGCGGCAGGGTTGGCTCCATTGAATCGCCGCTGATGCCAACAATATCTAAATGTTCCACATCATGCCGTCCGAACAGCTTTATTACTTGATTGGTTGGAATTTCTAGTGTTCTGATAACTTCGGGGAAATCTGCATTTACCACGCCTTCGCCACAAGATACCAGAATTTCTTTATGGCGGAATGTGATGCTATCCCCTGCTGTAGGCTCTTCCTCTTCTATTTCGCCAAGCGGACGATCAAGCCAACCTGTCGGCTTGTTCACTCGTTTTTCAATTTCGCGGGCAGTAGTGTTCCGCAAAGAGCGCGGCGTACCGGTTACGCTGGGCGTACCGTTAATCCATTGCCATATTTGGGTTGGGCTCTTATCAATTTTCCGCGCCAGCTCCGCTTGAGAGCCGTATTCCTGTACCAGCATATTCAAGCGTTCTCTGCGGATTTCTTCAATCGATTTCATGCTGCACACTCCTTTTCCCTAAATCATAGCAAAACGCTATATGAATAAAATATGCAATTTGCTATTGACTTGTAAATAGCAAATTGCTAGCATATTGCTATTGATAAAGGAATGGCGATGACAATTACAGAATTTTTGGAAGCACGACAAATGACGGTAAACGCGTTTTCCCGTTTGCTTGGCTGCCATCAGCCGGATTTGACCCGTTGGGCTAAAGGTACGCGCCCAGTGCCCGCGCATTGGTGTGTGGCTATTGAGCAAAAAACAGATGGGGCGGTTACTCGGAAAGAACTGCGCCCGCACGATTACGCACAGATTTGGCCGGAACTGGCCGCCTAACCGGAGATACCCATGAATACCCAAATTGTGATTGCCAACCGAGTGATTCGCCGTCACGGCGATTTGTATTGCCTGAACGACCTGCATAAAGCCAGCGGCGGCGAAAAGCGCCACCGCCCTAGTTATTGGCTGGCATTGAAACAAACTTCTGAAATTATTGAAGAATTAAATAAGGAAGCAGCCAAGGCCGAGATTACGGCCTTGAAACAAAATCAACAGGTTATCCAATCCATTCACGGCGGCAAACAACACGGCACTTTCGCTTGCAAAGAATTGGTGTACGCCTACGCCGCCTGGATTTCACCGCAGTTCTTTCTGCAAGTGTTGCGCACTTACGATGCGGCAATTTCCGGCAGCCTGCCGCAGGTGCAGGGCTGGCGGCCGCCGCTGCTGCCGTTGCGCCCGCCGCGCGATTACGCCGCCGCCTGCGCCTTGGCGGATGAGACGTTGCGCGAGGTGAATGCGCTGAATATGCGGGTGGCGAAGGTGGAGCATTGGCTCACTTATTGGCGCGATGTATTTATTGAAGACGCGCTGGCCGGAACGCTGCCGGAATAGTTTCCTCTTTCTTCGGCACTCCCTCCCTTGTGCCGGGGTTTTCGGCGGTTTCCTGCTTCCCTTTGCCGCCGTTTTTTATACCGCCTGCCGCTGTTTAAGCAGGGGCAGGCTCTTTATACGCCTTTTTCAGGCTACCTGAAAGCTGTGTTATGAGCCAATCTATTGATTTTGCCACTATTTCAAGCGCCGCCTTGGGCGCTGTGGACAACCTGCTGGCGGAATGGCTGCCTTCCGGCCGCTATGACGGGCATGAGTTTGTGGCGCTCAATCCTACGCGCGCGGATAAAAAGCTGGGCAGTTTCCGCATCAACACCCGCACTGGGGCATGGGCGGATTTTGCCACGGGCGACAAGGGCGGGGATTTAATCGACTTGTATGCCTACCTCTACAGCTGCAACCCGGCGCAGGCGGCGCGGGCGATTGCCGAGCGTTTGAGCCTGGGCAATTTTGCGCCGGTGCAAAAGGTGGCACTGGATGGCGGCAGCGCGGCCAAACCGGGCAAAAACGCGCGCTGGCAGCCGATTGTGCCCGTGCCGCCCTATGCCCTAAAAACGATGAATTTCCGCCATTCGTTCCGCCAAAGCGAGCGGGCGGAGCCGGTGTTTACTTCGGTATTCCGCGATGCGGCGGGGCAGGTGCTCGGCGCGGTGGCGCGGTTTATCAAGTCGGACGGCAGCAAAATCGACCTGCCCTATACGTTTTGCGAAAACTTGGATACGCACGAAAAAATGTGGCGCTGGCGCGGCTGGCAGGGTTTGCGCCCGCTGTACGGTTTGGACGCGCTGGCGGCCGATCCTACGCGCCCGGTGCTGGTGGTGGAAGGCGAGAAGTGCAAAAACGCGGCGGATGCGGCGCAGCCGGGCTATGCGGTGATTACTTGGCACGGCGGCGCGGGCAACTGGGATAAGACGGATTGGGCGGCGGTGCAAAACCGGCGCGTCATCTTGTGGCCGGACTGCGATTCGCAACGCGAAAAGCTGACTGCCGCCGAGCGCAAGGCGGGCACGGATGCGGAAAGTAAGCCGTATCTGGATAAATACGCGCAGCCGGGTATGGCGGCGATGCTGGGCATTGCCGAGCGGCTGACGGCGCAGGGCTGCCAAGTGGCGTTTGTGCGCACACCTGAGCCGGGCGTGTGGCCGGCGGGCTACGATATTGCCGATGCGCTGGCCGACCGTGGGCAGATTATTGATGCGTTGGCGGCATTGAGCTGGCAGCATTTGGCGGATTACACCGCCGAATATACCGAGGTGTTGGCGGCGGCGCAGGCTTCAGGCTACCTGAAACAGGCGGCACCGCCTCCCGCACCCACCACGGGGGGCGAGCCGCCGGAAGGTGAGGCACGCGAAAACATGGGGGGCGGCGGGGAAAATATGCCAGAAACGCCGGAAGGCGAAAGCCGCTATCAAGAGAACTTCGACCGCTTGAAACGGGAGTTCTCCCTCATCGAAGGCAAGAGCCGCGCGGTGAGCAGAAAAACGGGCGTGGAATACAGCCGCAAGGCGCTGACCGACCACTTTTGCAAAAAATCGGTGGACAGCTGGTATAACTGTGGCCGCGCCCCGGTAATGACCCAATATGAGGTCAACAAGCTCAAGCGCGACCGGGCGGCGTTTCAGGTAGCCCAAGACGACGACTTAAAGGATATGATGGCACGCTATGTGTACCTCGACGGCAGCTCCAGCATTTGGGACAACAAACTGTGGCGCATGATTGACCAGGGCTCGGCCAAGTTGGCGATGGGCAGCCAGTTTAAGATTTGGCAAGACAGCCCGGCGCGGATAGTTAAGCGTTTTGACCGCGTGGTGTTCGAGCCCGGCCGGGAAATGTCGGACGAATACATCAATATCTATCGCGGGCTGCCGCTGGCGGATCAGGTGCAGTTTCCGCGCCCGCGTGAGGAGATGCCGACTTGGTGGCTGGATGTGTTGGATTTATACCCGGGCTGCCGCGCCATCCAAAAGCTGATCGCGCATTTGTGCAATCACAATAAATTGGTTATGGAGTGGGTGTATAACTGGCTGGCCTACCCTTTGCAGCACCCGGGCGCGAAAATGGCAACGTCGCTGGTGATGCACGGCGATGTGCACGGCGCGGGCAAATCCTTGCTGTTTGAAGAGATTATCAAGCCGATGTACGGCGATTATGCCGCCACGCTGGGACAGTCGGATTTGGAGAGCAACTATACGGGCAACCGCTCGGGCAAGCTGTTTATCGTGTTCGAGGAAATTTTTAATCCCAAACAAAAGTATGATCAATCCGGCGCAATGAAGCACATGGTTACCGGCAAAACCATGCGCATCGAGCGCAAGTTTGTGGACAGCTACGAAGAGGCCAACCACATCAATTGCGTGTTTCTCTCCAATGAGGAGCAGCCGTTTAAAATCGAAGAGAACGACCGGCGCTACTTTGTGATTTGGCCGAAAACCAAACTGCCGGAGAGCCTGCGCCTGGAATTGACCGAAGAGCTTGGCGCGGATGGCGTGTTGCAGTTTTTTATGCTACTGTTATCCCTCCCGCTCACCATCAACTACCGCCGGATAGAAAGCAGCGACCCCGTGCAGCCGGACGCCTATGAGGTGATCGAAGAGGGCGGCCCGCGTTTCGACCCGCACACCCAACCGCCGATGACGGAGGCTAAGGCTAATGTTATCAATTATGGGCGGTATGGGTGGCAGACGTTTTATATGGAGTGGGAGCGCGGCGAAATCGAAAATGTCCCCTACTGCGCTGCGATTACCGGCGATGTGTGGGATTTGTATTTGTGGTGGTGCACCAAAAACAACGAGCGGCAGATTTCCAAATCGAAATTCCTGCAGCACATTGCCAGCAAGATGCCAAGGGCGCGGCGGTGGTGGCGTTTGCCCAACAGCCCGCGCCCGGAAGAAAAGATGCAGGATAATATCTTCCTCCCGCCCGGCACCCGCCCGCCGCAGGGCACGCCGGAAATGGACTTTATCGGCCCGCAGGTGCTTAGATTCCAGCAGGCCGTGCAAGACCTGCGAAACCCGAAAGGCTACTAAACGCTGCACAACTGCACAAAAATGCACTTTTGCCCCTCCCTGCAAATCCACGCTGGGCGGGGCTTTGTGCACTTTGTGCAGTATGTGCAGCGTTTTTTCGCGCACGCGTACGCGCGTTATATATAAGCGTATTCCCTCCTGTTTCTCCGCCTTTTTATTTTTTTTCTCCATGCGTGTGAAAATATACTGCATATACTGCACAAAGTGCACAAATGCCCGCCAGATAAGGCTTTCAGCGGTTTTTAAAACTGCATAAATATGCACTTTGTGCAATACAGCGGAAACTGGGGATTTTTACCACTTTATCTGTTGTTTTATCGCGATTTTTAGTAAAATAGCGGCACAATAAAAAAGCGGCAGAGGGCTGCCGCGTAAGAGGTAACAAAAGGGGCATGGGTATCATGCTGTGTTTGATTTTTCCGAGGATGTAAAAGATGCGCTGATGCGCGAATGGGCAGCTTGGCGACGTTGGACTGTGCAGGTTGGGCCAAATGGCTACAAGCCGAGTTCTTTAAACCTTTTGATGTCCGGCAGCCTGCCGGGCGGTGGTGGCTTCCACTCGGTGGTGCTTTCCTATGGCTCGGATGTGGATGCGGTGTTTGCGGCGATTGACTACGCAGTGAACCGGCTGCCGATGATTCCCAAGCAGGTGGTGCGCCGATATTACCAGCAGTCGGGCACAGTGGATCAGATGGCGGCTGATTTGGGCGTGTCGCGGCGAACTATGTATAAGCTGCTTGATTCGGCTGTTAACTCTGTGTTTGCTGATGCGCGGTTAAAAAAGATGTTAAAAGCCGCTTGACAGTTTATGTAAACTGCGCGTAGCATAACGTGCAAGCATGGGTTAAGTTGTATATACCATGTCTTGATACAATTAATTAGGCGAGTATACCAAACCGTCCGGTGTAAAAAACCGGGCGGTTTGGTTTTGGTGGTTGATATGGGACGACTTAAAAAGGCGGCTGTCCGGCTAAAACCCGGAACCAGTCGCATTTCCATTCCCGCAGGTATATCTGGCTCGGCACGGCGTGCCAAAGGCAGTAGCAGCACCGCGCGCGGATATGGCTACCGCTGGCAAAAGGCGCGCCTGCACTATCTGGCTGAACATCCGCTATGTGTAATGTGTGCTGCTGATGGCAAGACTGTACCAGCCACGGTGGTCGATCACATCAAACCGCATGGTGGCAATGATACTTTGTTTTGGGATAGCACAAACTGGCAGCCGCTTTGCAAGCATTGCCACGACAGCCGAAAACAGAAACAAGAGCGGCAAGGTGGCCGGTTTATGGGCAGGGGGGTATAAAACTCTACAGCCCTCGCCGCCCTAGACCGCCCGCCCCCTCACGCGCATTTTTTAGTGTGTTTTGGGTGGGTTTGTTAATGCTTTAGCGTTAAAGGCTTGTTTACTATTTTTATATATTGTTTTTAAAGGTTTTTTATGGCTTTGGTTGGGAAAAAACGTAGCTTTGCGGAAGCTATTGTTGCCGCCAAGCCGGAGAGAATATCGAATCGGGCTGCGGCGTTGGAAATCGGCTGCAGCGCGAAGTGTGCGGCGGCTTCAGGCTCGCGCTGGGCGAGGGATGCGGATGTACGCGCCTTTATCGCCTCCTGCTGGCCGGAATACTACAGCCCGCCGCAAGGGGAAAAACAGAATAGAACGGCAATCCAAAACGGATTGCCGTTTTTTTGTGCCGATGATGTGGCCGCTTGGCTGCGCTATGCCAAGCCGGAAGAGTTGCAGGTGGTGGCAGAGGCGGTGCTGGCGGCGATGCCGGCGGCTTGGGGCATCACTGCGCCGAAAATCAAGGCGTGGTTGGCGCAGGCGGATACGGCAGACGCGCTGTTTTGCGAACTTGTGCAGGTGTTTTGCCGCCGGTTGGGGGCAACTACCGAGCCCCTGCAATATTGGGACAGCGTGCTGATCAACCCGCACGCCTCGCACAAAGAAAAACAGGCGGCAGCGGAAGCTAAGGCGAAATACACGATGGCCAAACCTGCCGCACAAAACAAGAAGGAAGCCGAACTGGAGCAGGCGCAGCGCTTGCGCTACGCTCGCCGCCCAACCGATGGCGGCGCACCGCTGTTTGAAACGGGCGACGGGCCCGGCGAAGAGGCGGGCGGACAAGCCGCGCCGTTTAAAGGACGGGTGCCGGTATGGACGAATTAAAGTGGACAACCGCCCTACCGGACTGGGAGCGGCGCATTATGGCCGGCGAAAGCCTGGTGCCGGTGCGGCCGCTATATCCGGAAATGGCGAACCGAGCTGTGCAGTTTTTTGCCTCGCTGGTATTGCGGGATGTGCTAGGGCGGCCGCGTATCGGCGATGTAACCCGGCCGTGGGTGTATGACTTCGTGGGCGCGATTTTCGGCGCACATCACCCGACAACCTATCGGCGCGAAATCAACGATTTTTTCCTGTTGATTTCCAAGAAGAACGGCAAATCCACCATTGCCGCCGCCATTATGCTGACGGCAATGGATTTGGATGAGCGCGAAAGCTCGGAATATTTGATTTTGGCGCCGACTAAGGAGGTAGCAGATAACAGCTTCAAGCCGGCGTGGGACATGATCCGTTCCGACCCAGCGCTGACCGCTACCTACCACATCCAGCCGCACACGCGCACCATCACCAACCGGGTAACCCGTGCCACGCTGAAAGTGGTGGCGGCGGATGATAAAACCGTAGGCGGTTCGAAGGCGACGGGGATTTTGATTGACGAGCTGCACTTGTTCGGCAAGGTGGCCAATGCCGAATCCGTCATCACCGAAGCCACAGGCGGCTTGCTGTCGCGTATCGACGGCTTTGTGATCAAACTCTCGACCCAATCCACCGAGCCGCCGGCCGGGGTATTTAAGGCGGAGCTGGATTTGGCGCGTGATGTGCGCGACGGTAAGGTGGTAAACCCCAATTATCTACCGGTGCTGTACGAATTTCCGCGCGCCATGCTGGACAGCAAGGCTTACGAAAACCCGGACAATTTCCACATCACCAACCCGAATCTCGGAGCCAGCGTGGACGTGCGCACCCTGCTGACGCTGAAACAGAAGGCGGAAGCCAAGGGCGGCGAGGCGATTGCCGAGTTTTACGCCAAGCACCTGAATGTGGAAATCGGGCTGAACCTGCGCAACGACCGCTGGGTGGGTGCGGATTTCTGGGAGAAGCAGGCACGGCCGGAAATGGCCGGGCTGCCATACCTGCTAGCAAATTGCGATGTGGTAACGGCCGGCATCGACGGCGGCGGCATGGACGACCTGTTGGGCTTCGTGTTGCTGGGGCGGCTGAAGGCCGACCCGGAAAGCTGGCTGGTTTGGAGCCGGGCATGGGTAAACCGGGTGGTATTGGAGCGGCGCAAGCAAATTGCGCCGCTTTTGCTTGATTTCGAGCGGCAGGGCGATTTGCAGATTGTGGACGAATTCGGCCAAGAATACGAACAAATGGCCGAGCTGATTGCCGAAGTGCGCGATTGCGGGCAGCTCGGCGGCATCGGCATTGACCCGGCACGCAACAGCGTGATTTTGGATGCACTGAATCGGCACGGTTTCGCGGATAGCGATGCCACCGCTGTAAAACAGGGCTACCAGCTTACCAATGACATCAAAATGGCCGAGCAAAAGTTGGGCGAAGGGCGGTTGCTGCACGGCGGGCAGCCGCTGTTGGCATGGAGTATCACCAACGCCAAAGCCGAACTGCGGGGCAATGCGGTGTACATCACCAAACAGGCGGCGGGGGTGGCGAAAATCGACCCGGTGATTGCGTTGTTTTGTGCGGTGAACATCATGCAAGACCCGAAATTGGGCATGGACAGCCCGGGGATTATCACACTATGAGACTTTTTAAATGGTTTTCAGGCAGCCAAAAAACCGAACCGCAGGCGGAGGGCAGTAATCCGTCTCCTGCCTCGGGTATCGTACCCGGCACGCCAGCCTATGCCTGGCTTACCGGTGGCGCGGCCGGCTATGGACGCCCCCTGTCGGAAACGACGGCACTGGCACAGGGCACGGTGTATGCCTGTGTGGGGCTGTTATCCGGGGCTCTGGCCTCCATGCCGCTGCACCTGTACCGCCACACCGCAGACGGCCGCGAACGGGTGCGCAACGATTTATGGCACATCTTAAACGAGCAGATGCAGACCCGCTGGACGGCGGCGATGGGTTGGGAATTTGGTATGCAGTCGCTATTGCTGCACGGCGATGCGTTTTTCCGTATCGACCGCGTAAGTTTATACAGCAACCGCATTGCCGGCCTCACGCCGCTGCACCCGCTGGCGGTGGATATACGCAAGCAGGATGGGCGGCTGCTGTATCTGTACAACGATGACGGGCAGATTCGGGTGTATGACCAAGATGATGTGCTGCACGTTCCCGGCTTGGGTTTTGATGGCAAGCGCGGTATGAGCCAAATCAGCTATGTGCTGCGCCAACCGGTAAACATTGCCAATGATGCAGGCAGTCAGGCCGGCGCGTTTTTGGGCGATGGGATGCGGCCAGATTTGGTACTGCAATCGCCGGCAGGAACGAAACTGTCCAACGAGCAAATCGACCAAGTGCGCCAGCAGTGGCATGCCCGCTACAGCGGCGTTTCCAACAGCGGTGCGCCGGTGGTGCTCACCGGCGGCATGGATTTGAAGCAACTCACCATGACCGCCGTGGATGCGCAGCTGCTGGAAACGCGCAAACTGCAGGCGCACGAAATCGCGCAGATTTTCGGCGTGCCGCCGCACATGATCGGCATGACGGAGAAAACCACTTCGTGGGGTAGCGGGATTGAGCAAATGTCGCTGGGCTTCGTGAAATACACCATGCAGCGGCATTTGGTGAAGTTTGAGCAGGAAATCAACCGCAAGTGCAATGCGCTCAGCGGCCTGTTTTGCGAATTTAACACCAAGGGCATTGAGCGCGGCGACCTGAAGAGCCGCAACGAATCCTACCGCATTGCCTTGGGGCGCGCCGGCGAGCCAGGCTGGATGACGGTAAACGAGGTGCGCCGTGCGGAAAACCTGCCGCCTTTGGAGGGCGGCGATGTGCTTTTTAGAGGAACTCAAGATGAAGCAGAATCTGATGCGGCTGTTGGCGCGTAACCGCGGCCGCGGGCAGTTTGAAATCAAGGCCACCGCCGACGGCAAAGAGGCCACGGTGTATCTCTACGATGCCATCGTGGCCACCGATGAGGAGGCGGAATGGTACGGCGGCGTGTCGGCGCAATCGTTCGTAAAGCAGCTGGCCGGGCTGGACGCCGAAACCATCCACCTGCGCATCAATTCGCCCGGCGGCTCGGTGTTTGCCGGGCGGGCGATGGAAACCTCACTGCGTGAGCATTCGGCCAAGGTGATTGTACATGTGGACGGGCTGGCCGCCTCCGCCGCTTCGTTTGTGGCGCTGGCGGGCGATGAAATTGAGATGGCGCAAGGTGCGTTTTTCATGATTCACAAGGCTTGGACGCTGGCGTGGGGCAACGGCAACGATTTGCGCAAACAGGCAGACCTGCTGGACAAAGTGGACGGCTCGCTGGTGAAAACCTACCACGCACGCACCAGGCTGCCTGAAAGCGAGCTGGCCGAGATGATGGCGGCGGAAACGTGGCTAGATGCCGACGAGGCGGTGGCAAAAGGCTTTGCCGACCGTGTGGCAGAAGGCAGTGCGGCGCAAAACCGCTGGGATTTATCCGCCTACCAAAACGCCCCTTCCGCACCCGTAGCCGACGACCAGCCGCCCCCAGCCGCCAAGGGTGGGCCGCCGGCCAAAACCGGACCGCAGCCCGACCGTGCCGCCTTGGCGCGGGCGGCGCAGGTAGCCATTTTGGGCACCGTAGCCGCCTGAAATGTTTTTATCGCAGTAACCACGCCGCAGCTGCGGCACTATTTTTTGAAAAGGAAATGCTAATGTCTCAACATATTCAAGCCCTGCGCGCCAAGCGCGACCAAACCGCCGCCCTGTTGCAAAACTTGGTGGATAAAGACAAAACCCCGGAATGGACTGCCGACCATCAGGCGCAGTATGACAAGGCGATGGCCGACATCGGCCAAATTGATGCCGAAATCAAACGCCACCACGATGCCATGAACGCCATCGGCGCAGGGGTGAGCGATGAAGACCGCAACCGCTTTACCTTGGACAACGGCCGCCAATCCGGCGACAACCAGCCGCTGCGCGCCTACCTGACCGGCGGCTTGCAGGCACTGACGGACGAGCAGCTGCAGGCGCATAACGCACGCCGTTCGCCGGATATTCAGGCGGCCATGTCCACCACCACCGGCAGCGAAGGCGGCTTTACCGTAGCCACTGAATACTACCGCGAATTGACCGAAGCGATGAAACAGACCGGTGGCATCCGCTCAGTGGCACGCATCCTGCAAACCAGCACCGGCGCACAAATGCTGTTTCCCACCGCCGACGCCACCAGCGAGGAAGGCGAGATTGTGGGGCAGAATGAGGCGGTAGCTACTGCTGACACCACTTTCGGCCAAACCAGCATTGATGTGTTCAAATACTCATCCAAAAATATGGCTCTGCCCTTTGAGCTGATTCAGGACAGTATGTTCGACATTGAGGCTTATATTCAGGCGCTGCTGGCACGCCGTATCGGCCGCATCACCGACAAGCATTTCACGGTGGGCACCGGTAGCGGCCAGCCAAAAGGGCTGATTACCGCCGCCACGGTGGGCAAGGCAGGTAAAACCGGCCAAGCCACCAGCATAACTTACGATGATTTGGTGGATTTGGAGCATTCGGTTGATCCGGCCTACCGCAACGGCGGTAAAGTGGGCTTTATGATGCATGATGCCACGCTGAAAGAGCTGCGCAAACTTAAAGACAGCGACGGCCGTCCGATTTTCGTGCCCGGCTACGAACAGGGCAACCCCGGCGGCGCACCTGACCGCCTGCTGAACCGCCCGATTTACATCAATCAGGCAATGGATCCGATGAAAGCCAATGCCAAATCAGTGGCTTTTGGCGATTTCTCCACCTACTTCATCCGCGAGGTGATGGATTTGACCCTGTTCCGTATGGCGGATTCCGCTTTCATCACGAAAGGGCAAATCGGCTTTGTCGCCTTCAACCGCCAAGGCGGCAATCTGATCGACGTAGGCGGCGCAGTGAAGCTGTATCAAAACAGCGCTAGCTAAATCGGACAAGGCGGGGCGACCCGCCTTTATTGGATCTTTTTTGGAGAACAAATCATGGCAAAACCAAAAGGAAATGCAGACAAGTCAGCAGAAAACAGTACATCGAACGATGCCGCCGCCACTCTGCCGCCCAGTGACGAAAACAGTCTAGTGGACAACGGTACGGCTCCGACCCCGCCGGCAGACGGTGGAGAAAATCCCGCTGCGACAGACGGTACAGAAAATCCACCAGAAAACCCGCCTGTTCCGCCGCCAAGCGAAACACCGCCGCAGGACGGATTGTCCGCCAGCGGTACAGTGCGGGCGCGGGTGATTTGCGCCGGCGCATTCGGCACGGTGGACGAAATCGTGGAAGTATCCGCCGAAGTGGCGGCACAAACGGACGAACTGGATGCCGACCCGGCGGCAGTAGCTTACGCAGAGAGCCTGCAACATGGCCACACTTGATTTGGTGAAAGCCCACTTGCGCATCGACGGCGACGAGCATGATACGCTGCTGAAACACCTGATTGCCTCGGCTACGGCGGAGTGCCGCCGCTTTACCGGCTTAAAAGCCGATGCTGAAGCATGGACTGAGCCGGATATCCAAACCGGCATCTTGCTGGCGGTGCAGGCGGATTTTGACGGCAATCCGGCGCAGCGCACGGTGTATTTGCGGGCGGCGCAGGCATTATGGACGCCGTTTTGCCGCCAGTTTGGGGTGTGAGTGGTATTCAGGCTACCTGAATGGGGTTTAGGTAGCCTGAAATTGGTGTTTTGCGAGGTTGGTTTGCTAAGATGGCAGTATATCTAACTGAGGAGAGACCATGAAGACGGCTGTATTGTTGAGTGTAGTTCTAACCTTATTGACGATAGCAGCACAAGGTGAGACGCGGAATGCGGCATTTGACCGGCATGATAGAACCTGCCGCCGAGATGCCAATTTTGCCAAAATGCTGATGTGGCAAAAGCAGCATGGGTGGTCGTTTACCGATTCTTTGGATTGGATAGATGAACAATTAAAAAACGATCCTGAATTGCTTATGGCAAATGACCCAAATATTACCGCCATGAATAAACAGATTTTGAATATTACCGCCCGTGAAGCTTATTCGGCTAATCTGGAAATATTTGAACACGAAAAACAACGCGTTGTTACTGACTTTGAATTATACACATACCGGCATTGTATGGACTTGTTAGAACAGTAAGTATCAGCAACAGTTAATTTTAGGCTACCTGAATTTCAGGTGGCCTTTTTGTTGGAGGCAGGAAATGCGGGCAGGCGAGCTGAACACACGGGTTACGGTGCAGCGCAAGGTGAAAACGGCCGATACAAGCGGCGCCACGGTGTGGGATTGGCAGGATGTGCGGCAGCTGTGGGCCAACGTACGCCATGTTTCCGGACTGGCCAAATTGAAGGCGGATCAGGAAATCAGCGTGGTGCGCACCAGCGTGCGTATCCGTTTCCGGCGCGATATTGACCACACAATGCGGCTGAAGCTGCCGAACGGGGCGATATACGACATCAAAGCCGTGCTGCCGGACGAGGAAAAACGGCGCTTCGTGGATTTGGTGTGTGAGAAGGCGGAATAAATGCTGGAATTGGATGTGGACTTATCGGCAGCACTGGGACAGCTGGACGGCATCGCGGAGCGGGTGGGACAGGAGTTGCGCCCGGCTACGCTGGCCGGTGCGATGCTGGTGCGGCGCGAAGCGGAGGAGCGGGCGCCAAGGAGTGAGGCGGCGCACTGGTTTTACAGCCGGCGGCACAAAGACGGCTCGCCGGGGCGCAAATACCTGTTTGAGCCGGGCAGCCTGAAAAAGGCCATCTATATCCGGCACATCGACGAAAACAGCCTGAACGGGCAGAGAGAAGAATACAAAATCGGCTGGCGTAAAAACCCGTCGAATAAAGGCTATGTGCCCTATGCGCACATGGTGGAATACGGCACGGTGCGCACGCCGGCCCAGCCGTTTCTGCGCCCGGCGTTTGATGCCATGCGCAAGCAGGCGGAACAGCTGATTATCGAACGCATTAAGGAGGCGGTTCGTGGAAAAGACCATTATTGATGCCATCCGCTCGTCGCTGCCGACGGTAGAGGTGTATCACGATTTTGCTCCGGATAACGCAGGCAATCCATTGGTGATACTGCAGCGGGTGGGCGGCGCCGGCAATCTGTTTATGGACAACAGAACACCAGGCGGCTACCAAATCCGTCTACAGGTGACGGTGTGGGCACAGACGCGGCTGGAAGCAGTGTCGCTGTCGCTGCGCATCGAGCAGGCGCTTGCCGCCCTGCTGGGCGTGGCACCGATTGGTGCGGCGCAGGCGGATTACGATACGGAAACCGGACTGCGCGGGATGCGGCAGGATTTTTATGTGATGGGGTAGCGGCGCGAAGCCGCTTTTTGTTTGGCCGTCTGCGCCCGCAGGCGGCTTTTTTGTGCCCGTTGGGGCATTTTTTATGGAGTAGTGAATTATGGCTATGAATTTGCCGAACGGTTCGACCGTATTTATCGCAACCGAAATGGAAGCGGAAAAATCCTTTACCGGCGCCAGCAATGCGGACGAATGCGTGCTGACTTCCACAGCACACGGCCTGCAAAACGGCGATTACATCTTGGTGACCAGCGGCTGGGGCGATTTGAACGGCTGCGTATTCAAAGTGGGCGTCGTGGACACCGACAGCGTGAAGCTGATCGGCATTGACACTACCGATTTAAACCGCTTTCCGGCGGGCAGCGGTGGCGGCACGTTGAGCAAGATTAAAACCTGGCAGCAGCTGCTGCAGATTTTGGAATATTCCACCTCCGGCGGCGAGCAGCAGTATTACGACTATGCCTTTATGGAAGACGGGATTTCGCGCCAGCTGCCGACCACGGTTTCGGCCACGCAGATCAATATCGCCCTTGGCGACGACCCGACCCTGCCCGGCTACCAAGCAGCGGTGAAAGCGAGCCGTGCGGGCAAACAGGTGCCGCTGCGCCTGAACCTGAAAAACGGCAGCGTGGTGGTGTACAACGGCTATCTCTCGGTAAACGAGACGCCGACTACCACCATGAACGAGGGCATGAAGATTCAGGCTTCCTACGCCATGAACGGCCGCCCCAACCGCTATCTCGGCTAAGGAGGGCTGAAACATGGCAAGCAAACTGAAACTGCAACCGCATCCGACTTTTAAATGCAAGGTGGATATTCCGGTGCCGGGTGCTGGAGTGGTGGAAGCGGTATTTGAGTTCAAACATAAGGGGTTGAACGAATTAGAACGGTTTTGGGCGGACAACGTGGACAACCCAGACCCTAAAGTAGCGGAAGCCTTGGTGGTTGGCTGGGAATTGGAAGATGAATTCACGACTGACAACTTACGCACGCTGCTGGATAACTATCCCGGCGCGGCACGCGCGCTGATTTCTGCCTACAGCGAAGAGCTGATTACCGCCCGCCGGGGAAACTGATTGCCGCCGCCCGCGCCCTGTATCGGCCGGAAGCCTCCGAAACGGAAATGGCGGCTTTCGGCCTCACGCCGGAGGATTTTGGAGAAGAGGATGCGGTGCAGGTATGGCCGGATTGTTGGGCGGCGGTTCAGCTGTTTGCGGCGGTATCCACCCAATGGCGGGTGAGTATGGCCGGGGCTTACGGGCTGGACTACGGCGCACTGTTCGACGTGATGCGCTCGTGGGGCATCCGCAAGAAAAAACGGGCGGAAATGCTGCACGATATTAGGGTGATGGAGCAGGCGGTATTGGATATGTGGCAGGAGGGTAAAAATGGCTGATTCAGTAGTAACCATCGGCGCGGAAGTGTCCGGTCTGAAGTCCGGGGTGGAAGAGGCTAAGGTATCGTTGCGCTCGCTGGCAGATACGGCAGAAAAAGCCGGCCGCCGTGGTGCGGACGGTTTGGGCGCAGTGGGGGTTGGTGCGGCCGATGCGGCTAAAGAGGTAGAGCGCGCCAACAAACGCCGCGAACGCTCCTACACTTCGCTGGAAAACGCCATCAAACGCGATATTGCTGCCATGCAGGCGGGTGGCAAGGCCAGCCGTGCTTACTACGAGACTTTGGCGGGGCAGCGCGGTTTGGATAAAGCCCGGCTGACGCCGCTGCTGCATGATTTGGAGCGGGCGCGCGAACTGCATTTAGCCAATATCGCGGCCGCCCGCCGGCACAGGCAGATGGTGGGCAATATCACGCTCGGGCAATACAACAACGCCCTGCGGCAGGTGCCGGCCCAGTTTACCGACGTTGTGACCCAGTTAGCGGGCGGGCAAAACCCGCTGCTGATTGCGTTGCAGCAAGGCGGACAACTGCGCGACAGCTTCGGCGGCTTCGGCACGATGTTTCGCGGGCTGGCCGCTTCGGTATCGGTAGGAAAGCTGGCGGTATTGGGCTTCGGCGGCGCAGTGGCCGGGCTGACCTATGCCATGCGCGCGGGCAGTGAGGAAGGGCGCGAATACCAAAAGGCGGTGATTTTTTCCGGCGACAGCGCCGGGCTGACCGCCGGGCAATTGGCTGATTTGGCCTTAGCCGTAGGCAAGGTAAGCGGGCGCTATAGTGAGGCGCGCGCGGCGGTGGTGCAGTTTGTGACCGGCGGGCGGGTGGCGGCGGATGATTTCGCGCAGTTTACCCAATCGGTGGTGTTGCAATCGCAAGCCACCGGCAAATCGGTGGAGGATTTGGCGGCTAAGTACGTGGAAATTGCCAACGACCCGCTCAAAGCGGTGCTGCAGCTGTCGCGCACTTACCAAAGTATGACGGCCGATGTGTATGCCCAGGTGAAAGCCTTGCAAGACCAAGGGCGCGAGCAAGATGCCATCCGGTTGGTGCAGGGTAAATATGCTACTGAATCAGAGGATATGTCACGCCGGGTGGTGCAAAACCTCGGCGCGATTGAAAAGGCGTGGCTGGGGATTAAGAACGCTGCCTCCGGCGCTTGGGAGGAAATGAAAAGCATCGGCCGCGAAAAATCGCTGCAAGAGCAGATTGACGTGGTAAACCAACGCATCCGGATGCGGGAAGAAGAACGGGATAACCACCCCGGCCGTTTTTCTGCCTACGATGCCAAGCAGCTTGAGACAGACAAGCTGACCCGCGATCGTTTAACTCGGGAGCAGAATTTTGAGGCGGCACAAGCCAAACAGCGGCAGGAAGAAGCGCAGAAACGCCGCCGCAGTGTGGAGATTTTAGATGAAACCAACCGTGCATACGAACGCAACCTGACCGCACGCGAAGAAGAAACAAGTGAAATCAACAGACTAAGAGGAAATCTAGCTGAATTTAAAGCTGACCGCCGTAATTCGCCGGCGCAGGTGCGACAGATGGAGCAGCAGACGGCGCGCCTGATTGCCGCCGCCCAACAGAAACGTGCGCAGGCAGAACAGCGCGAGCAGCGGCGCAGCCGGCCGCGTGGCGAGCGCAACCAGTTTGCCACCACGGCGCAGGGGTTGCGGCTGAAACCATCGGCCATCGGCACGGTGAACGGGCAGGCGCGCTATGTGGCGCCGGGCACGTTTGCCGCCGCGCAGGCGATGCAGCAGCTGCTCGGCAACAAATTGGTGCATTTCTCGGCTTTTAACGACGATTACCACCATTCCGAAGCCTATTTCCGGCGCAAGGGCAACCGCAGCTCCGGCACGCACGGGGCGGGCTTGGCTTTTGATTTCTCCATCCGCGACCCGCGCAAATCGGAGGAAGTGGAACGGCAAATCCGGGCGTATTTCCGCGAGCTTGGTTTGTCGGAAAAAGATTTCACGCTGATCAACGAATACAAGCGGCCGAGTGCGGGGGCGAACGGCGGGCATTTCCATTTGAACTGGAATAATGCCCGTATTGCCGCGCAATTTGCCGGCGGGTTGGACGGCCGCGCCAAGGCGTTTGCTCACGGCGGGCTGTTTGCCGAGGCGGAAAAGGCCGCCACTCCCTACGAACGGATGCTGGCCCGGCTGACACAGCAGACGGAAAAGGCCAACCTGCAGGCGCGGTTATGGTCGGAAAATCTGGGCAAATCGTTCAGCCACCAGCTGGAATTGCTCGCCAGCCCGGAATATCAGCAATTCAGCGCCACCGAGAAGGAAACGCTGCTGGCTTTGGCGCAAAAAGCCGATGCGCAGGAGCGGGTGAACAGCGTGACCGAGAGATATAACACGCTGATTCAAACGCTGGCACTGGAAACCAATAAAGGTTTTGAAGATAAGGCGTTTGAATTGTCGCTTACCGGCAAAACTGCCGATGAAATCGACCGGTTACGGTTGGCACGGGAATACGACCTGAAAGTTCAGCAGGCAATCGCCGACGGCGCCAGCCCGGAAATTGTGGACGGGCTGCGCCAGCAGAAAGATGCGGCGGAAGCGGCACGCAAGGAGTTTCAGCAGCTGCGCCGGGCGCAGAGTGACGACTGGATGGCCGGCATCAATGACGGCTTCGTGCGCTATGCGGATTCCTTTAAAGGGATGCGTGAGGAAATGGCGGACGGGGTAACCGATTCGCTGGGCAGGATGTCGGATGCGCTGGGAACCTTTGTGGCTACCGGCAAGCTGGATTTCCGCGATTTCACGGTGTCGGTGCTGCAGGATTTATCCAAAATGCTGATTAAGATGGCGATTCTAAATGCCATGAAATCGGCATTTGGCAGCTATGCCGACGGCGGGGTGGTGAAAGACCTTAAGGGCGGTTTGAAAAGCTTGGCGGTTGGCGGCTACACCGGCGCCGGCGGCAAGTACGAACCGGCCGGCATCGTGCATCGCGGCGAGGTGGTGTTTTCGCAGGCTGATGTGCGCCGTTTCGGCGGGGTGCATAGGGTGGAGGCGGCGCGCTTGCGCGGCTATGCCAACGGCGGCGTGGTGGGGATGACACCGGCGCTGGCGGCGGCAGTGTCCGGCGGCGGTCAGCAAAACAATATGCAGGTGAGCATTGTGATCAACCAAGACGGCAGCAGCGAAGCAGGCAGCCAAGGCAACAGCGAAATGGCTAAAGCGTTGGCGGTGGCGCTGCCGGGCATGATTGAACAATGGTATATGGATAACGTGGCCCGTGTGGGCGGCCGTTATCACCGGAGTAATTAAGATGGCGATTGAAACATTCGGCTGGCCGGTGGAAGCCAAGCTCACGGCGGAGCATAAATTTGCCGTTCGCACGGTGAAATTTGGCGAAGGCTACGAGCAGCGGCAGGCACTTTCGCTGCGGCCAAAGCTGCAAACTTGGGAAGTAACCTTGGGCGGGCTGCCGGAAACGCTCTCGCAAGTGCGGGCGTTTTTGGATGCCCATACCGGGGTGCGGGCGTTTTATTGGACGCCGCCGGGGCGGGATAAGCTGCTGGTTAAGGTGGCGGCATACCGCGAAGAGCACCACGGCGGCCGGGTGTGGCAGTTGTCGTGGCGGTTTGAAGAGGTGCTCGCATGAATCCGCGCATGAAGCAGTTGTCGATTCCGATGCTGCGGGCGCTTTCGGCGGCCGAGCAGGGGGTGTTGGTGGATTTGTGGGAGCTGGATTTGCGGCCGTTGGGCGGCGAAATCCTGCGCTACTGCAATTTGTTGAACGAGCTCTCGCAGCCGGTAGTATGGAAGGGGCAGACTTATCAGGGTTTGCCGATTCAGGCCGACGGCTTTGAATCGAGCGGCCAAGGGGCGGGCAACCGGCCCAAGGTTACGCTGGCCAACGTGTACGGCACGGTTACCGGCTTATCCGAGCAGTTCGGCCAGCTTATCGGTGCGGAAGTATGGCGCCGGCAGACGTATGCCCGCTTTTTGGATGCGGCCAACTTCGCGCTGGGCAACTCGCAGGCCGACCCGGCGCAGGAAATTGTGAGCAAATATCTGGTAGAGCGGATGGTATCGCTTACCGCCGATTCGGCACAGTTCGAGCTGGCGGCACCATCGGAAGCAGATGGGGCAGTGATTCCGGCACGGCTGATGCTGCACGATTACTGCCCGTTTGATTATCGCGGCGAAGCTTGCGGCTATCGGGGCAAACCGGTAGCCGACCGCTTCGATATACCCACCGCCGATCCGGAAAAAGACGAATGCAGCCGCAAGCTGCAGGGCTGCAAGGCACGCTTCGGCGAGACTGCCGCCCTGCCCTTCGGCGGCTGGGTGGGGGTGGATAAAACTTTGAGCTCCTCTTGAGGCTACCTGAAATGTTGAAACTGACAAAATCCGTACAGGCGGCAATTCTGGCGCACGCCGCCAAGGAAGCGCCGCAAGAATGCTGCGGCCTGATTGTGCAGGCGGCCGGGAAACAGTTGTATCGGCCCTGCGACAACGCGGCGGCCGACCCGTCGGCACGCTTTAAAATCGCGCCGTTGGATTTGATCGAAGTGTCGGAGCAGGGCGAAGTGTGCGCCATCGTGCATTCGCACCCGCAGGGCGAACCGTGGCTGTCCGGCGCCGACCGGCAAATGCAGGTAGCCAACGGCCTGCCTTGGGTACTCGCTGTTTCAGGCAGCCTGAAAGTGTTCGAGCCTGTATCGCATTTGCGCGGGCGGGTGTTTGAATATGGGCGCTTTGACTGCTACAGCCTGCTGGCGGATGCCTACCATCTGGCGGGGATTGACTTGCCGGCGGTGCAGCGTGGCGACATCGACGATGATGCGTCGCAGGGGCGTTTCTTGGCGCTGGCTGGCGCAGCAGGTTTTGCGCGGGTGCACGAACTACAACCAGGCGATGTGGTATTAACCGAATTCGACGGGCGGGCTTCGCACGTGCTGCTGTATTTGGGCAACGGCGAAATGCTGCACCACGCTTTCGGCCAATTAAGCCGCCGTGATGGTTATGGGCCTTATTGGCAACGGCATACGCACAGTATTTGGCGGCACCAACAATGGCAGCCTGAAATGCTGCAGGCGGTGCTGAATGATTTGGAACACGCATCATGATTACAGTTTGCTTGCACGGCGGCCTGCGCGAATACGGCCGCCGTTTTGATTTGCACGCCGCCAGCCCGGCGGAGGCGCTGCGAGCGTTGCTCACCCAGCTGCCCGGCTTTCGGGAGATTTTAGGCAGCGGCTTTTATCAGGTGCGCTTTAACCGCCACGATTTCGCCGAGGCTGAATTGCCGGACGGTTTTCAGGCTGCCGGCAGCGGTGTTTTGCACATCGTGCCGCGCATTCAGGGCGCGGGCAAGGCGGGGCAGATTATCGCCGGCGTGGTATTGATTGCGTTCGCTTGGTGGAATCCGTTTGGCTGGGCGGCGGCTGGGGCATTGATGAGCGCTGGTATTGGTTTGGTAGCGGGTGGGATTGCGCAGATGTTGGCGCGGCCGCCGAAGCTGGACAACGAGCAGCGTGGGCAGAAGGCTGGGCGCAATACGGCGTTTTCCAATCTGGACAACACAGCGGCGCAGGGCCAGCCGGTGCCGTTGGCTTACGGCAAAGTTTATTGCGGCAGCCGTGTGGCATCGCAAGGGGTGGTGTCGCGCAGGGTGGATACCGACGGTGACCCGGTGTTGCAAAACCCAACGGCGGCCGACGTTACCCTGCGGCTGGTAAAAACCCCGATTACTGGGCAGGCTGCGAAAGCGCCGAACGGGCAGTATTACAACACGGATTTTAATGACGATTCTGTGCGGGCGCGCAATTACACGGCGGCGTTGCAGCAGAATTAGGAGTAAACAATGGGTGGGCAGAAAAGCGGTGGTGGTGCACGCACGCCGTATGAAGCGCCGAACAGGCTATCTTCAGCGCAGATGCTGCGCATTGTGGATGTGATCAGCGAGGGGGTGGTGTCCGGTTTTGCTAACGGCAATGATGCACCGTTTAAAAGCGTGTTTTTCAACGATACACCGGTGCAAAACCCGGACGGCAGCTATAACTTCAAAGGGGTAACTGCCGTATTCCAGCGCGGCACACCCGACCAAAGCTATATTCCGGGCTGGGAAAGCGTGGAGCGCACGGTGTTAGTGTCCAACCCGGTAAAAAACCACCGCCCGGTTATCCGCACCGTGTCCGACAGCGGCCCAACCCGGCTGCGGGTAACGGTGGGTGTAGAGCGTAATGCGGCGATACAGGATAACGGTGATACGCTGCCGGCGAACACGGCATTGATTATCCAGCTGGTGAATGATGACGGCGTGCAGCAGCAGCGTCATGTGAACTTTACCGAGAAGGGCAGCGGCGCGTTTTACCATGACGAAGTGTTCGAGCAGCTGCCGAAAGCGCCGTTTTCGATCAAGGTTTCGCGCCCTACGCCGGACAGCAGCAGCGACAAAATCCAAAACAGCACCTTTTTTGCCAGTTATGTGGAAATTACGGATGCCAAACTGTGCTACCCGTTTACCGCGCTGGCGGCGTTGAGTATTGATTCCGACCAGTTCGGCGGGCAGAACCCCCGCCGCAACTATCTGATTCGCGGCATCGAGGTGCAAGTGCCGAGCAATTACGACCCGGAAAACCGCACCTACAGTGGGCTGTGGGATGGCAGTTTTAAAACTGCATGGACGAATAATCCGGCTTGGGTGTTTTACGATTTGGTACGCCAGGAGCGCTACTCCACGCTGGCATTGCGCCTATCCCCGGAAGACATCGACAAATGGAGCCTGTATCAGGTAGCCCGCTATTGCGACGAGATGGTGCCGGATGGTTTCGGCGGGCGTGAGCCGCGCTTTACCTGCAATGCCTACCTGACCGACCGTCGGCAGGCGGGCGAGCTGCTCACTGAATTGGCGAGTGCGTTTTGCGGCATGCCGCTGTGGAACGGCAACCAGCTGTCGGTGTTGCTGGATCAGGGCGGCGACCCGGTGGCGCAGTATGACAACAGCAATGTGGTGGACGGGCAGTTTGCCTACAACGGGGTGGCGCTGAAATCTACCTATACCGCCGTATTGGTGCGTTTTGCCGACAAATATGATAGCTACCGCAGCAAGACCGAGTATGTGGCTGATGCCGAAGCCGTCAAACGCTATGGGTTGAATATCCAGTCGGTAACCGCTTTCGGCTGCACTACACGCGGACAAGCGGTGCGCTACGGGCAATGGATACTGCAAACCGGGCTTCGTCAGCAGGATGCAGTGTCGTTTACCGTGGGGAGCGAAGGGTTGAAACACCTGCCCTACGATATTATCCAAATAGCGGATAACAATTTTGCCGGCGCACAGCTGGGTGGGCAGGTGTTGGCGGTGAACGGCCGGATTGTAACCATTGACCGTTCCATCAACGACAGCCTGACTGGCTGGCGGCTGCAATACATCGCCCTCGAACAGAATGCGCAAGGCGAAACGGTGCCGAAACAGTACAGCATCAAGGTGGCATCACAGCCGCAGCCTAATCAGTTGCTGTTGGATGGCGACCCATCGGGGTTGGCTTATGGTGACCATTGGGCGTTGTCCGGCAAGGTGGTACCGCGCCAGTATCGGGCGGTAAGCATTAAAGAAAACACCGATGACGGCACTTATACCATTACTGCATTGCGCCATGACCCGGCCAAATATGCGGCGGTAGACAACAGTGCGCTGTTTAAGGCTGGAGCCACCACCAACTATGGACGCCAGCCGCAGCTCGGCAATAGTAACTTGTCCACCAATGGGCGGGATTTAACCTTAAGCTGGGAGAATTTGAGCGCCGATGGTCAAGTGGTGAGCTACGACATCAAAATTTTTAAAGACGGCCGCTTGTGGCGGCATATCCCAGATGCGCCCAGTGCCGAAATCAGCCTGCAAGGGCTTCCCAACGGCGATTACCGCGCTGAAATTCGGGGGCGCACCGCCCGTGGTGTGTTGTCTAAGCCGCTGGAAAAAGCTTGGAGCCTGAACTACACCATTACCGGGGTGCGACCCACGCCCAAGCTGTTTGCCATCGGCCTGAATTGGACGCTGCCCAGCCCGCTATTGGCGGAAGCACACACCGAAATCCGCTACGGCAAAAGCAACAACTTTAATCAGGCGATGCCGTTGGCGAAACTGCCGGCACCGCAAACCGACTACCAGCTCACCAACGTGAAAACCGGCGAGCATTGGTATTTCTGGCTACGACTGGTGGATAGTGCCGGGCTGGCCGGAGAATGGACGGCACCGGTGGATGGGGTGTGCAGCGATGATCCCTCCCTATTGCTCGAGCAGTTGAAGGGCAAGCTGAGCAAGGAACAGTTTGCACCGGGGGCTGGTGAAGACTTGATTAATCTGATCGGCAATTTGGCTGGTGATAACCAAGGCATGGCCGGCAACACCGGCAAGCAAGCCGGCAAGTGGGATTTTTACAGCCAAATGAACGAGGCGGATTACGTTTTATCAAAACGTATCAATGCTGTGCGTTCGCAGTTCGGCGACAAAATCGCCACGGTGGCCGAGGAAATGAAAGCCCTCACCACGCAAACTGAAGCGCAGGCACGGAAAGTGCAGGCGGTGGAAAGCGAAGTAGCCGGGGCCAAGGCATCGGTAACACAAGTGGCGCAATCGTTTGCCGATTTGAACGGTAAATTGCGTGCCGCCTACACTCTGAAGGTGAGCACTGATACCGCCACCGGCACTAAAGTGGTGGGCGGGATTTCGCTGCTGGCCGACGGCACGAGCGGGCAATCTGAAGTGGTGATTCAAGCCGACAAGCTGATGCTGTGGAACAACAAGAAGCTGCCGATGTTTACCGTAACCGGTGATAAAACCTACTTCAACGGGGACTTGATTGCTGACGGCTCGATTTTGGGACGGCACATCAAAGCCAACCAAACGATTGAAGCGCCGGATATCCGGGGTGGCACGTTGAATATGGCCGGCGGCCGCTTTATCGTGACCGCCGAACACGGTGCGCAACTGCGCTCCGACCCGAACGGGAAGGTGGGAACACAACTGGACTATCGCGGCCTGATCGTACGTAACGAGAAAGGCCATGTGATGGTGCGGCTGGGCAAACTGACCGGCTGGGATGATTGATGGGAGAAAATGATGGCGGCCGAATACGGCATCCAGATGTATGACAACGACGGCAAGGTGCTGGATACCAATCTGGATTCGGCGCTGATGGTGGAAGGGGTGTTTATCCTCGGTAATGACCCAATCGGGCGGCTGGCCTTGGACATCCTGTTTCCCTTGCGTGAAAAATTCAAAGGCATCTTCATCATGCCGGTGTTCCATTCATTCTGCATCAATAGTGGCACGGAACACGCCTCGACGGTGTATTTCGATCAGTGGTCTTTGTGCTGGAACATCAGCTACGATGCACGGAGCGGGGTAAACAGTAATGTGGCCCACTACGGTGGAGCCTTTGCCGGGAGACAGTTTTTATATGGCTACGTCAACTGATTACGGGCTGGCAGTGTACAACGGACAGGGCGTGAACGTGTTGGCGAAAAATCTATTCTGCCCTAAGCTGATCGGCAGCATGACCCTGCGCCTGCGCGACCTGAATCAACCGGGGCAGTTGTCGGTGGTGGCCGCTGACGGCAGCGAACTGCCGCTCAATGACGGCAGTCGCAACCGTCCACTGAAAAAACTGATGGAGCGCGGCTTGACTCAAGGCGGTGAAATACATTCTGCCGGTATGCTGCGCACCCGCGGCGGCATGATTCGCACTGCCTGCACTGTGCGTTTCGAGTTCTCGCTGTACGGCGGCGAACGGGACAGCGAGCCCTTGCTGCCGGCGGTGATTCACGGCTGGGGCAGTGGCTACGATGCGGACAAATGGGAAAAGGCCAGACGCCTAGTACACTCAGTGCTTTCCGGGCAGGATTGGCAATTGGCCAAGTTGCTGAACAAACTGCGCTACGGTGGCGGTACGGCGGCCGACTACCCAAAATATCGGCTGGATTGGACACGCAGCCAAGGCTTGGGGCAGGGTTTGTTTACCGGCCTGCCGGTAACCATGACCTTCCGCAGCCGCGCCCTGGGCGCAACCGACAGCCCGCAGACGGAGTTGGACGGCTTCGGCTTGGTTTCTTGCTGCGGCGGGCGGCTGTATGTGGAGATGTCGTCGAATACGGAAATCACGGTGCATTTTTACGAATTAGCCGGCATCCCGTGGGAATACTTTGCACAATGCTCGACTGTAGCCGAGCCAACATCCTACGGTTTGGTAGTGTACCGCTACGAACCGGCACCGATGAAGTTTGTGATGACAGTGGGCGATACTGGCGATATGTTCGGTATGGCGCAGCAACCATCGCCGTTTGAGATGGGCTACATCGACCGTGGTAGTTATGTGTTTGCCACCGATACACCACTGCCTCTGGACGAGTTGGCGCAAAGGATCGGACAGGAAAACACAGCGGTCAAGCGCCAGATGTCGCAACTGTTCGAGGGCGACCCGGATAAGCCATTACGATACGAGGTGTTGAATAACGCCCGCCCTTACCTACGCCTACTGTCCAATACGGCGGCTATCCGCAAGGGGCAGGCCATCACGGTGCGTAACGACACCCGCCCCAACCAAGGGGCTATCTACACTGTCAAGGGCGGGCACGACTACAGCAAGGTATGCAATATGTTGGTGCACGGCGCGGCAGGATTGTTCAAATTGCCTGGCGGCGGGTTACTCAACGCGGTGGGTGGTACGATGGCACACAGCGCCTTCGAGCGTTCGATGTCCAATCGTCCGCTGTATGTTCACGGGCCGAACGTGCCGGACGACTACAAAGGCGCACCGTGGAATCCGACCGTGCCACTCCGAATGTCAGACGTATATAAACGGGCGAATTTGGACTACTACGCGCCGCAGCATAAACCATCTTGGGACGAGTTGATGGGCAACCCCAGCGTACTGGATAAATTCAACAACTTTTTGACGAACAGCACCTGGAGCCTGCAACGGGCATTCAACCTCCTGTTTAAGCTCAATCCGGTGGTGGCTTATGAAGAAAATGCCAACTACTCGCCGGAAGAGGCGGCTAAACGGCGGCGGGATCTCCGGGTCTTGCAGAACCGCTACAATGAAGCAGAGGCACAACGCGAGTTTGAGACTTGGGGCGGCTGGGATGTGGAGGCGCAGAAAGAGATTCAGGCTGCCGCTGCCGCACAGAAAGGGTTGCTGGATTTAATCGACTTGGTTCTGAACTCAACCGAAGAGAACCGCTCGGATCAAGCGCCGTTTTGGGGCGGGCAAGGCTTCCGCCACAGCGACGACAAGTTGGAGGTGTACAAGTATATTTCGCTCAAATCCGATGGCAAGGCATACCAACCGCCGGAGTATGTCCCGGAAAACTGGATTCTGTGCCGGTTGCCGGTATAACGGCTTTCATTACCAAGACCCTGATGAGTCTTTTTTATTGGAGATAATATGGAGCAAATCAATTTGGGCAGCCTGCCAAACGGCGTCGGCGGCGACAGTATCCGCGTCGGATTTCAGAAGTGCAACGACAATTTTACCGAACTGGCAGGAAAGGTCGGCAGTGGATCAGATGAAGAGCTAAAGCAGATTAAAAAGGCTGCAGCTGAACTGACGGAACGGGTGGCAAAGCTGGAAAAAGCCGGTGGGAACGCCGCGCCATCCGGTGAACTGGCCGAACTGAAAAAGCAGTTGCAACAACTGCAAACCAAGCTAACTGAGGCGGAAAAAGTAGCCACTGCCGCCGCTGGTAAGGCTGACAGCGCTAGCCAGGCTGCCACGAATGCAGATAGAACAGCACAAACGGCCAGCCAAGCCGCGCAGACTGCTGGCAATACTGCCGCTGCCGCCAAACTCTCCACTGAAACCCTGGAGAGGGAGGTGGCAGAACTGAAAAAGCTGCTAGCCAAAACCGGTACCGGTGATGGTCTATTTGTCGGCAAGATTGAACTGCTGTCCACTACCGCTGACGCTATGCCGGCAAAGTGGTACCTAGCCACCGGAGATAAATACCCGGAAAACTCACCCCAAGGGAAGGCTTTGAAATCATTACCCGAGCCCTACAAACGGGCGTTTAAGATTGAGTTGAAGAACGGGCAGATCAACACGCCAAATCTGTTCCATACCGACGGGCGTGGCTACTTTTTACGCCCATCTAAAACTCTGGGTGAAGTTCAGTCAGATGCTCTGGCGAAGCACTACCACGTTACCGGCTTAGGAGCGACGGATAATGATGATATTTGGCTGCCCCGCGACCCGTCGCTTGGGAATAAAGGCATTCCGACCGGCAATCCCATGTACGTCACGTGCGGGATGGTGAACCAAGTCAACACCCCGCCCAAGGTGGCCAGCGCGGATTGGACGGAAAACCATACCGGGCTGGCCACCACCATCACGATGGACACGCCGAAACAAAACCCTGGGGCGAACGGCGAAAACCGCCCGCTCAATATCGGCTTCACGCCGGCCATCTACCTGGGAGTGTAACCATGCAGAACTTCTACTTTGACGACACCCACCCGCTGCACCCCTATACCTACAGCGCCCCGGCCAACCCGGACAGCCTGCCGCCGGACAATGCGCTGCGTATCGGGCCGCAGGCGAAACACGGCTTTTGGCCTTGCGAGACGGACGGCAGATGGCAATACCTGCCCGACCACCGGGGCAAGACCGCCTACCGGACCGGTGACGGCGCGGCGGTAGTGGTGGAACAGATAGGCGAGCTGCCCGACGGACTGACCTTCACCCCGCGGGAGAACGGGCATCAAACGTGGGATGTTAAAGCCAAGGCGTGGGTGCTGACCGAAGAGGCCGCCTCCCGGCTTTTAGCCGAAGCCGTGGAGCGCGGTATGGAGTCCATCGATAACGCGGTGGAACAGGCCTACCGCCACATTACCCGCTTTGAAGCCGAATACCGGCTGCGCGAACGGCAGGCGCGCGACTACAAGGCCGGCGGCTGCAAAGGGGAAGCGCCGTTACAGGTGGCCGCCTTTGCCAAACCCGCCGGCAAGACGGCATGCGAAGCGGCCGACATCATCATCGCCCAAGCCGATGCCTTACGGGCGGCGACGGACAAGCTGGGGATGCTGCGGATGCGCAAGCTCGAACTCAAAGGCTTGAAGAGCGCTGCCGAGGCGGAGGAGCGCACCGCCGAAATCTTGGCCGAAATCCGGCCGGTTGCCGGCCAATTGCAAGGGGCGGACCAATGAGCTGCCCGGCACTTTACCGGCCGGCACTTTAATCGATTGGTTGGTTGGAGGAGGCAATGACGGGTTTCCCGCGAAAAACCTTATACGGACGGTTAAGGCACGGTCCGGGCACTGCGGGCGGCACCGCCTGAAAACGGAGGATGAAATGTCCGAACAGGATAAATACCAAATCATTGCCGACTTTTTACGGCAGGTCGGCTTCCGGCGCGGCGTACTGCTGTTTCTCGCCGGCATCCCGGCACTGGTGTTGTGGAAAACCGACCCCATCGCGCTGGTCGACCGTTTCAGCCGGTCCGGTGCAGAAACGGCAATCGAAGGGGCGCGCAAAGAAGGGTCGGCCGCGCCCTACCTGCAGTCCCCGCACGGCTTTGTGGAAAACAAAGAAGCCGAAAGCGCGGCGGACGGCGTGGCGATGGCGGA
>NZ_LXSM01000003.1:0-259053 GCF_001648395.1 Eikenella sp. NML03-A-027
AACGAACCAGCGCCGATGATAGTACGGATTACCCGTGCGAAAGTAGGACACTGCCAAACACCTATTTACGACACCTGCCTGATGGCGGGTGTCGTGCTTTGTGGGAGTATGATGAAAGGAATGGAAAGAATACTCAGATTAATTAAGAATTTTAACTATATAATCCATCTTTTCTAGTTAGCCCAATACTCCATATCGTGTTCACGCCTATTCCGAAAAACTCCCTACTTTCCGGCTTAAACAATGAGCAACTTTCCGCGGTAACCTGGCCGGCGCAATCTGCTTTGGTGCTGGCTGGTGCCGGCAGTGGTAAAACGAAAGTGCTTACTACCCGCATCGCCTGGCTCTTGCATAGCGCCCAAGCTAGCCTACATTCGGTGATGGCGGTTACTTTCACTAATAAGGCTGCGAAAGAAATGCGTGCCCGGCTCGAAGCCATGTTGCCGCTTAATATTCGCGCTATGTGGCTGGGTACGTTCCATAGCCTGTGCCACCGATTTCTGCGTTTGCATCACAAAGAAGCTGGTTTGCCTGCTGCCTTCCAGATTTTAGATAGCAGTGACCAGCTCGCTCTAGTCAAACGCCTGCTCAAAGCTCTCAACATTTCCGAAGAAATCATCGCCCCGCGTGTCTTACAAGGCTTTGTCAACGCGCAAAAAGAAGCAGGTTTGCGTGCTGCTGTGCTACATGCCAACAATCCGTTTGAGCAGCACCTGATTGAATGCTATGCCGAATACGATCGTCTGTGTCGGCAGGAAGGGGTAGCAGATTTTGCTGAACTCATGTTGCGTAGCTATGAAGTGTTGCAAAGTAACGAGATCCTACGTACTCACTACCAAAACCGCTTCAACCACATCTTGGTGGACGAATTCCAAGACACCAACAAATTGCAATACGATTGGCTCAAACTTTTGGCTGGGCAACATGCTGCCGTGTTTGCTGTAGGAGATGACGATCAAAGTATCTACCGTTTCCGTGGTGCGCGCGTGGGCAATATGGCCGACTTCATGCGCGAATTTCAGGTAGCCTCTCCCATCAAGCTGGAGCAGAACTACCGTTCGGTGGGCAACATCCTTGCTGCGGCCAATGCCGTGATTGCCCATAACGACGGCCGCTTGGGCAAGAACCTGCGCACTGAAGCCGAGCATGGCGAAAAAATCCGCTTCCTTTCTGCCTTTACCGACGGTGAAGAAGCCGAATTCGTGGTAGAAGAAATCAAAGCCCTGCACCGCGACGGCATGGATTTGGCACAAACTGCCGTGCTCTACCGCAGCAATGCCCAGTCGCGAATTCTCGAACAAGCTCTGTTTCGTGCAGGACTGCCCTATAAAATCTACGGCGGCCTGCGCTTTTATGAGCGGCAGGAGATCAAACATGCACTTGCTTATTTGCGGCTGGCGGTTAATCCTGACGACGATAACGCTTTGTTGCGCGTCATCAACGTGCCCGCACGCGGCATTGGCAGCCGTACGGTGGAAAACATTCAAGCCGCTGCTGCGCAGGAAGGCATGCCGCTGTGGCAGGCAGCCTGCCGCGTGGCCGTGAAAAACGGCAAAGTGGCAGCCTTTGTGCGCCTGATTGAAAGCCTGCGTGGCTGCATTGGCCAAGCGGGGCTACCTGAAATTGTGGCCGAGGCCGTGTGCAGCAGCGGTCTGTATGAGTATTACCAAAACCAAAAAGCCGACTATCAAGACCGCTTAAACAACTTGGACGAACTCATCCGTGCGGCCGAAGAATTCCGCCCTGAAGACAGCACGTTTGAAACCCTGCCCGCCGATGCCGCAGAGAGCCCGGCATTCCCCGTGCTTGCCTTTTTGAGCAATGCTGCGCTTGAGTCCGGCGAAAACCAGGCTGCCGCCGATGAATCTGCCGTGCAGCTGATGACCGTACACGCCGCCAAAGGGCTGGAGTTCGACGCCGTATTCCTTACCGGCATGGAAGAAGGTCGGTTCCCCAGCGAATTGAGCCTGACCGAACACGGCGGGCTGGAAGAAGAGCGGCGGCTGATGTATGTGGCCATCACGCGCGCACGGCAGCGGCTCTACATCAGCATGGCGCAACAGCGGATGTTGCACGGCCAAACCCATTTCGGCACCGTATCGCGCTTTGTGGAAGAAATTCCGCCCGATTTACTGCATTTCCTTACTCCCGTGCTAAAACCACGCTTTCCCGTGCCCGAAGGCCGGCCTCAACAGAGCAGGGCAGAATGGGCTGCGCCGGTGGCGAAGCAGGATTACGACGGCTTCAGCATCGGCCAAAATGTGCGGCACGCCAAATTCGGCACCGGCGTAATCATCGAAGGTGAGCACAAAGCCGGCAGCGCCCGCCTCACCGTAAACTTCGGCAAGCAGGGCATCAAAGTGCTGGACACCAAGTTTGCCAAACTGGAAGCCGTGTGAGTTTTCAGGTAGCCTTAGGGCTTGAAGCAATTTGCTTAGCAGGCTACCTGAAAAACATCAGCCGCAACGTAGCTGAAAAATTCTTATTGACTATCAAGGAGAACGCCATGTCCGCATACGACAGCAATAATATTTTCGCCAAAATCCTGCGCGGTGAAATTCCCAACCATACGGTGTACGAAGACGAAAAAGTCCTCGCCTTTCTCGACGTGATGCCACAGGCGCGTGGCCATGTGTTGATTGTGCCGAAAACACAGGCTGTGGAGCTGACCGACCTGCCGACGGAATACGCCCAAGCCGTGTTTGCTGCTGCCCAAAAAATCATTGCTGCCCAGCGCAAAGTTCTGCAGCGGCACGGCATCGTGCAAATGCAGCTTAACGGCCAAGAAGCAGGCCAGAGCGTGTTCCACTACCATATGCACCTGATTCCCGGGCATTTGTACGAGCTGGCGCAACACGAAGATAAAATGGCCGATCATGCAGAACTGGCCGTGCTGGCCGCCCAACTGCGTGAGGCCGTGGCAAAGTCGTGCTCCTATTCGGCAGCATATCGAAGCGGCGGCAATTAAATCGACTACATGCACAGCAGCATTCACGGCAAACCTGAAAAGTTTCAGGTAACCTTTTGGAAGAATCCAATTGAGTTGCTGAAGTTAGCGGCATAAGACCTTTTAAGAGTTGCCGAATATGGGCGCAGTTCAAGGCGTTTCACCAAACACCTTCTTCTCCTCCCCTTACGGCGTTAGCTCACCTTGTTGTACTACTGTGCTTTCTGCAGCTCGCTGCTTTGCGGGGAGAAAGAATTTGTTTGGCTGTCGCAGCACAGGCATATCATTAGGTAGGTAAGCGATTGAGTAGCGCATAATGCCCTAAGTGCCCGTGGGAGGTAGTTTTTCAAAGGTCTTAGCATGTCAGAATGGCAGTAGCTAAATCGTCTAATCACAAAGTATGGGCTACTTGAAAGTTTCAGGTAGCCTTCCAAAGCAAAATGAAACCTAACCAAGCAGACCCCAATCACCACCTGGAACAGGTTTGGCAGCAGGCCGATGTTGCCGAACTGCGGCGCAAACTTCTACGTTTTGCCACCCTGCAACTACACGATGCCCAATGGGCGGAAGACGTGGTGCAAGACACCCTGCTGAAAGCTTTTGCCCGCCGGCAGCAGTTTCAAGCTGCCGCACAATGGCAAACATGGGTGTTTGCTATTTTGCGTAACACCTTATTAGACAGCCTGCGTAGCCAACAAAACCGACTGCAATGGCAAGTGAGCAGCGAAGACGAGCAGTTTCTCGATGCCGTCCGCCGGCAGCAGTTTGACGAGAACGGCCATTGGATGGACAGCGCCAACCCACAAGCATGGGCTTCTCCGGAAGACATCATCCGGCAGCAGGAATTTATGCATACTATGGAATACTGCCTCGAACAATTACCGGACAATACCGCGCGAGTATTTATGCTACGGGAGTTGATGGGGTTGGAAGTGGCTGAAATTTGTCAGCAAACCGGTATTAGCGCTGATAACTGCTACACCATTCTTTACCGCGCCCGTAATGGCCTACGTCGCTGTCTGCAAAGTAATTGGTTAAACGGATAAGGAGGATGCATATGCTGAAATGCCAACAAGCCGCAGAACTGATTTCGCTACAACACGACCGTCCACTGAGCCTCTTGGAACACTGGCAACTGCGATTGCATCTCCTCGTTTGTTCACCTTGCAAACACTACCGTAAACAGCTGTACACTATTGAGTTGGCAATGGAACATTTGCGGCAGGATCAGGGTAGAGACAAGAGATGAAAGGCTACCTGAAAAATATTTGAGAAAATAATATATTCGCTAATTAACAAAAATATTTTCCCGGAAAAGCTTGACTCAGATTGGAATAACTGGTGTAATAATAAGCTGCGAAAGCGGCCAGATAGCTCAGTTGGTAGAGCAACGGATTGAAAATCCGTGTGTCGGCAGTTCGATCCTGCCTCTGGCCACCACTAACCGCTTTTTAGCGGTTATTTTTTTGTCTAACGTCGTCTATCCAAATCTACAAGACCAAAGCCCAGCAAGGCCTTCAGCCATGTTTAGGGCTTGTTTGGTATCTACCGCCGTCTATCCGAATTGCATTGAAGCAACAGAATTTTAGGGGTATATTTGGAGGTATCTTAGAAATACCGCCGAAAAAATACCCCCAAAATGCCGCTAACCGACCGCCAAATCAAGAATGCCAAGCCTGCCGCCAAAGCCTACAAGCTGGCTGACGGTGGCGGGCTGTATCTGCAAGTTACCCCGGCAGGCGGCAAACTGTGGCGCTTGAAATACCGCGTAGGCGGCAAAGAAAAACTGTTATCAATCGGGAAATACCCCCTTATCTCCCTGCTCGAAGCGCGGGAAGCCGCCGAAAGCGCGCGCCGCCTGCTGGCTGCCGGGCAAGACCCGGGCGAAGCCAAGAAGCAGGCCAAACAAGAGCGCATTGCCGCCCTGCAAAACACCTTCCGCAATTTGGCCGCGGAATGGTACGAACACCAGCGCGCCGGCTGGACGGCAGGCCATGCCGCTAAAGTGTGGCGCAGCTTCGAAGTGGATATTTTGCCAGCGCTTGGCAGCCTACCGATAGCGGAAATCCGTATTAAGGACGTGAAAGCAACTGTTGATGCGGTGGCCGCACGCGGTGCGTTGGATACGGCGGCCAGCGTATTGCAGCGCATCAAAGCCGTATTCAATCACGCCATACGCACGGAGCGAGCCGAAAATAACCCCGCCGCCGCGCTAACCGGCACAATCAAACTGCCCAAACAAAAACACCAGCCCGCCTTGCCGCAAGCCGAGCTGGTGGAGTTTTACCGCCGTTTGCTGGCCGAAAAAATCCGGCAGCCAACCCGGATAGCCATGCTGCTGATTATGCTGCTGTTTGTGCGGGCAGGGGAATTGAGGCGGGCGGAATGGGAGGAAATCGACTTTGAGGCGGCAGAGTGGCGCATTCCCGCCGAGAAAATGAAGATGAAAGCCCCGCATATCGTGCCGCTGGCCAATTGGTCGCTGGAACTGCTGGCCGAACTGCGGGCGATAACCGGCTACAGCCGCTATTTATTTCCCGCCGTGAGCCATGCCGATAGGTGCATGAGCGAAAACACCCTGTCTTATCTGACAGGTAGGATGGGCTACAGCGGCATAGCCACACCGCACGGCTTCCGCAGCTTGGCTACCGATATTCTGAACGAAAACGGCTGGCCGCCGGACGTTATCGAGCGGCAGTTATCCCCTACATTAGATAACCACTAAAGCCGATAAAGGATAGCCGTAGCTATACAGACCGCCCAGCCTGATACCAGCGAATGAGGCCAAGCCATGCGCCTGCCGGCAGACTGGCAGGGTTTCAATGCTGCTACCTGCGAATTGGTAGATGAGGGCATAGTGCGTGCCCAAGACAGCCAAGGGCACGATGTATTCGCCGATTGGCAGGAATATAGCCGTTATGCGGCGCTGTGCAGCGGTTTGGCTAGAATGGGCGTTGGCTGATAGCCTTATGTAGGCGGTTGTGTTGTGCCGTGCTATTGCTTAGGCAGCGTATTTGGTAGAATGGACGGGATAGCTGCTGAAAATCGGGCTGCCTGAAAACTGTGTCTAAAAATGTCTAAAAGTCCAAAAAAAGCTTAGACATTGCAAATTGGGGGTATTTTTGGGGGTATTTTCGGATTTTTGAAAATTTGTACCTTTATATTTCAATAAGTTATCTTTTCATTTCGATAGAGCCTCTGTTATTTTTTTGTCTAACGCCTCTACGGCAATCTCCCAAATCCAAGACCAGCAAGGCTTTCAGTCATGTTTGGAGTTTGTTCAGTATCTATCGCGGATTATCCGGGTGTCATTGAAACGACAGAATTTTTGGGGGTATATTTGGGATATTCTAGAAATACTTTCGAAAAATGCCCCTTATAATGAACCGACAACTAAGTTGATCGTACCAAGTTTAGTTATAACACGGTGGTGAGTATAGGCATACAAATAGGTAAGCGATAAGTGAGCCGGCAGCAAACAAAGAAAGTAGGCATGTGTCACAAACAACGTTTTTCAAGTATCTAAGGCTACCGAGAATTTTCAGGTAGCATTAGATACTTGCATATAAATAAAGAGCCGGGGAAACCGGCTCTTCTGCAATATAAAACGAATTAACGTTTGGAGAACTGTTTGGCGCGCCGTGCTTTGCGCAGACCGAATTTCTTACGCTCCACTTCGCGGGCATCACGGGTAACGAAGCCGGCTTGGGAGAGGGCAGATTTCAAGCCTGCATCGTAGTCGATCAGGGCGCGGGTGATGCCGTGACGGATGGCGCCGGATTGGCCGGTTTCACCGCCGCCGCACACGTTTACCATAATATCGAATGCTTCAGTATTTTCGGTCAGAACCAAAGGCTGGCGAACCACCATGCGGCTGGTTTCACGGGCGAAAAATTCGTCAACGGGGCGACCGTTTACCACAATCTGACCAGAACCTTTTTGCAGGAACACACGGGCTACAGAACTTTTGCGACGGCCGGTGCCGTAGTAGTATTTGCTGTTCATAAAATGGTGTCCTTAAATTTCCAATACTTTGGGTTGTTGGGAGGCATGCCGGTGTTCGCTGCCAGCGTACACTTTCAGCTTGCGGATCATGGCGTAGCCCAAGGGGCCTTTGGGCAACATGCCTTTAACGGCTTGCTCCAGAGCGCGACCTGGGAATTTGTCTTGCATTTCCCGGAAAGTGCGCTGGTAGATACCACCGGGGAAACCAGAGTGACGGTAGTAAATTTTGCCTTCGTTTTTATCACCGGTAACACGCAGTTTGTCGGCATTAACTACAATGATGTAGTCGCCAGTATCTACGTGCGGGGTGTATTCGGGCTTGTGTTTGCCACGCAAGCGACGGGCGACTTCGGTAGCCACGCGACCCAGAACTTTATCTTGGGCATCAATGACATACCATTCGCGCTTCACCTCGTGCGGTTTGGCTGAGAAGGTTTTCATAGCAGGAAAATCCAAATTAATATAAGAAAACTTTAATTTTAAAGATTAAGTGGTTTACTGTCAATGTTTATCCTGAGCGGAAACGGAATTTATGGCGTAATCTCTATACATTGTTGCAGTAAGGCAAGATAGGGAGGAAGGCTGTATATATGGATAGGCTGCCAGTTTTGGCCGCTATTTGATATTGTTTGGCTGGGTGTGAGTTCGGATAAAGTCAATTTATTTCAATAGATCAGATTTATCCTGTGTTGATCTGATTTGGTGCATGGAAAACGTGACAAGGAGTGTAGAGGCTATCTGAAAACCGTATTGCTCGTAGCGCCAAAGATATTAGTCATCCCACAACATTTCCTGCATCAGCCGCATGCCCCATTGCCAGCCGCCCAAGCGCTGGTTGAGGTGGCCGGACTGCGGTGCGCGTAACAGCCTGGCTTGCCAGATGGTGGCGGTATCGCTTGCCCAGTTGGTTGGGCACAGCGGATTTTCATCTTGCCCGATTACTAAAGCGGCTTTGCAGTTGGTACGGGCGCGTTGCAGGGTATGCCATTCATCATCCATGTAGGCAGATTGCAGGGGGGGAGGCCAAGATCATGCTACGGATGCGTTGCTGGCCGCGCATGCTGTTTTGGAACTGCCAGGCCATCACGGCTGGTACGCCTGCGCCGTGTGCCACAATCATGGCCGGGCCGGGAATAATCCTCCACGCTGTGTTGATTTTACTTTGCCATTGGGCAATGCCTTCATCGGCAGCGCAGGATACCTGTTGCACCAGCGGATAACTGCGTGCCCAAATATCTATCCACATTCCGGCTCGGCAGCGTCACGCACGAGGAGCAGGGTAAGGTCTTGGGCGGCAGACATAGGCGGTAGGGTGGAGTAGGGGAAAGGCATTATTGTAATGCATGGCTACTCCAAAGAGGAGTGACGTGGGGGGAATCTATTATTTCTACTTTGGCACGGCTATCAGTGTAGTTGGGAGAGGTTGTGCTGCCACTTTTCAGGTAGCATGCGGTACGATAGAAGCCACCGAATGCCGGTGCTATAATCCGCCACTTCATATTATGCTGTTTCCATTAAGATGATTTTGCGGTGGAATCAGCTATCCTATTAAGCTAAAACAACAGGTTATCCATGCTTTCTAATTCCACCATCCTCGTAACCGGCGGCACCGGCTCGTTCAGCAACACCTTCGTGCCCATGACCCTGGCCAAATACAATCCCAAAAAAATCATCATCTTCTCCCGCGACGAAATGAAGCAGTGGGAAATGGCGAAAAAATTTCAGGGCGACAAACGCGTGCGCTTCTTCATCGGCGACGTGCGCGACAAAGACCGCCTGTACCGCGCGCTTGATGGCGTGGACTACGTCGTCCATGCCGCCGCCACCAAAATCGTCCCCACCGCCGAATACAACCCGTTCGAGTGCGTGAAAACCAACATCAACGGCGCAATGAACCTGATTGACGCTTGCATCGACAAAGGCGTGAAACGCGTCGTCGCCCTGTCCACCGACAAAGCCAGCAGCCCCGTCAATTTATACGGCGCCACCAAGCTCGCCAGCGACAAACTCTTCGTGGCCGGCAACGCCTATTCCGGCGAACACGGCTGCCGCTTCGCCGTGGTGCGCTACGGCAACGTAATGGGCTCGCGCGGCTCGGTGATTCCGTTTTTCCTCACCCAGCGCGCACGCGGCACACTACCGATTACCGACCCGCGCATGACCCGCTTCATGATTTCGCTGGAACAGGGCGTGGAGCTGGTGTGGCACGCGTTTGACGACATGGTGGGCGGCGAAATTTATGTGAAAAAAATCCCGTCCATGAACATTTGCGATTTGGCCGCCGCCGTTGCCCCCGAATGCACGCAGGAAACCGTCGGCATCCGCCCAGGCGAGAAACTGCACGAGCAGATGATTGGCGCGGAAGACTCGTTCCACACCTACGAATACCCCGAACACTTCAAAATCCTGCCCGCCATCAACGGCTGGGACGAAACGCCCGAGCGCATCAAAAATGGCGTGAAAGTGCCCGAAGGCTTCGTGTATGCCAGCGACAACAACACGGAATGGATGACGCGCGAGGAATTGCAGGCGTGGATTGAGGCGAACAAAGAGAAAATCGGCGCGATTTGAGAGAGAAGGCTACCTGAAAGAGAAGCTTCAATGAAGTTAAAACTAGTTGAACAATTTTCAGGTAGCCTGAATTTTATGATGGAGACATTAAAGGAGAAAATTATGTATTCAAATCAAAAGAGACTTTTGGCAGCATTGTTAGGAGCAACCGTCCTTTTTGCATGTACATCAATTACGGTTCAACCTGTTAGTGCGGCTGAGGATATTAGGGAAATCTGTATTGAGAATAACCCGCGTGTGCAGGTTAGAGATTTTGTTAGCGTACTGCAAAATCGGTTGGCATATCATAATATTCAGTCGCAAGTTGTAGAAAATAAATCAGCACAAGGTTGTGTTTATTCTATGACTTATACTGCTTTGCGTTCTTGGGACGTAACTACTTACCTATCTCATGCCGAATTATATCTTTGGAAAGAAGGAAGACAAATTGCGCAAGCAGAATATCATTTGCGTGGCGGTGGCGGTCTGGCATTGACAAAATTTGCTTCTACACAAACCAAAATGGAACCTGTCATTGATCAATTGTTAGGACGAAGTGGTGTAAAACAAGGTGCTCCTACAACAGTTACTCAGCCACGAGTTTCCCCTGTTCCTATGCAGCAGCAGCAACCTCAGCAAATAGAGCAGGAGCAGCCGATGATAAACGAGAATATGGGCAGTAATTAAAACCTAATTTCAGGTAGCCTGCATCCGTAAAGGCTACCTGAAAATAAAATCCCAGCAGCTACGCATCAGAAAAGCCATTTCCACAACAAATCCATCTATCCAACTAAAGGACTCCCCCATGATCCCCTATGGCCGCCAAACCATCTCTGAAGCCGACATAGCCACCGTCGTGCGTGTGCTCCAATCCGACTTTCTCACCCAAGGCCCGCAAGTGCCTGCCTTTGAAGACAGCCTGAAGAATTACTGCGGTGCGCAGCACGCCGTTGCTGTAAACAGCGCCACTTCCGCCCTGCACCTCGCCTGCCTCGCCCTCGGCCTGGGCAAAGGCGACAGCCTGTGGACATCTCCCATCACCTTCACCGCCTCTGCTAACTGTGCCCGCTATTGCGGTGCTGATGTGGATTTTGTAGATATTGATCCGCACACGCTGGATATGTCCCCCGCTGCGCTGGAAGCCAAGCTGAAAGCGGCCAAAGTTTCAGGTAGCCTGCCCAAAATCGTTGTGCCGGTTCACTTTTCGGGTGAACCCTGTGATATGCGGAAAATCCACGCATTATCCAAAGAATACGGCTTCAAAATCATCGAAGATGCCTCCCATGCCGTTGGTGGCAGTTATCAGGGCGGCAAAGTTGGCAACTGCCAATATAGCGACATCACCGTATTCAGTTTTCACCCCGTCAAAATCATCACCACCGCCGAAGGCGGCGCAGCCCTCACCAACAGCCCAGAGCTTGCCGCTAAACTCGCCCTGCTGCGCAGCCACGGCATCACCCGCAATCCTGAAGAAATGACCCAAGAGCCGGATGGCGCTTGGTATTACCAGCAAATCGACCTCGGCTACAACTACCGCATGACCGAGCTGCAAGCCGCCCTCGGCGTGAGCCAGATGACCCGCATCGACGAATTCGTCGCCCGCCGCCATGAACTTGCTGCGCGATACGACCGCCTGCTTGCCTATCTGCCGCTCGTCTTGCCGTACCGACATCCAGAAAGCCGCTCCGCCTTGCATCTCTACCCCGTGCAAGTTCGCGCCGACAGCGGCAAAACCCGCCGCCAAGTGTTTGACTTCCTGCGGCAAAACGGCATCGGCGCCAACGTGCACTACATTCCCGTCTACACCCAGCCCTACTACCGCCAACACTTCGGCTTCAAAACCGGCGACTTCCCAGCCGCCGAAGCCTACTACGCCGGCACAATCAGCATTCCGCTGTATTTTGATCTGACTGAAGCCGAACAGGATAAAGTGGCGGAAGTGTTGGAACGGGCTTTCAGGTAGCCTTTGGCAGCGAGGGGAGGCAGCCTGAAAATGAGGTTTCCGCAGGAAGATGAGTTTCTACAAAGCTAAAATTTCTGCTGCCTGAGAGAACAATCATGACAAATAAAGCATTATGGATATTACTGGCCTGCACGGTATTTGCTGCCCGGGCCGAGCCTCCGTCGCCTGAGCAAGAACGTGGTTATGCGCTTATGGTTGCAGCCATGCTCGGGCAGGCACATCAGGCATTGGTGCTGTGCGGCCTGTCGCAGGGAAACGACCCATTTTTTGCCGAGGGCAACCCCATTCAGCAAAACATGGTGATTCATATGAATCGCGTAGCGCCTGACGACAAAGCTTTTCCACAAATGTTTTACCAGACGTATCAAGATGCATTCCGCCGGTCCAATCCCGATTTTTCGCCTGAAAAATGTGGTCATTTGGATGAGGAAGCCGTGAATCGGGGAAAGCAGCGTTTGCTGGATCGGTTTGCTGCACCGTTTGGCAGATAGCAACAGCCGTAAGATATGTGTGTGAGCAAGCTTCCTCCTGCTTGCTGATGAAGAGGTCTTGACGCAGACAAGACTGTTCATGTTCAGGTAGCCTTTATTAAAGTATAAAGGCTACCTGAAAACGAACGTAGTGCACTTCTACACAGCATAACTTCAAGCCGCCCGGTGTTCGTATCCCAAATGTGCCGCACCCGCGAAACCACCGCACCCTATTGCCGGCACTATGGCATCGAGCCCGCTGAGTTGCCCTGTTTAAACGAATTTTCCTATCTGCCATTCGATTTGATCGCCAAGCTCAGCCCTAGCGAGCGCCGGCCTATTGGCAGCGCGGCGATGTGAACGAGCGAGTAGGGCAGGGCGCAGACAGCTTTGCCGATTTCGATGCACGGCTGGAGGCGTTTTTGCAGCAATGGCATCAGTTGCCAGATGGCAGTTTGTTGTTCGGTCACGGGATTTGGATTGCCTTATTGGCGTGGAAGCTGTTGGGCTTTCAGGTAGCCTCTCCTGCCGACATGGCAGCCTTCCGTGCCTTTCAAACTGCCATGCCTATGCCGAATACCGCCATGTGGACGCTCGTTGGCAGCTGCCGAGAAGATTTGCGGCTGGTGTTTCAAAGCGGCCCGGTGGCAGAGTGAGATCCCAAATAGTACATTGCCACCGCCTGCGCTTATTAAGGATTAATGCAATCATTTTATGCATTGTTTAAAATAATGTTTTCAGGCTACCTGAAGGAGTAATCATGACCCTGCAACAAGCTCTCGAACACCGCCGCTCCGTGCGCCACTACGGCGATGTGCCCATTGATGCCGACATCGTTCGCCAATGCCTGCGCCTCGCCCAGCTCGCCCCCAGCAGCTCCAATATGCAGCTTTACGAGTTCTACCACATCACCGATGCCGCCGTGTTAAAGCAGCTCGCTGCAGCCTGCCTCGGCCAAAAAGCCGCCGCCACCGCGCCGCAGATGGTGGTGTTCGTTACCCGCCAAGACCTGCACCGCAGCCGCGCCCAAACCGTGCTCGATTTTGAGCGAGGCAACATCCAACGCAACAGCCCGCCCGAAAAACAGGCCAAACGCATTCAGGCGGAAGAAGGCTACCGCAACAAGCTCATGCCCTTTGTTTACGCCCGCTGCTTCGGCCTGCTCGGCGCATTCCGCACAATGCTGGCATGGAGCATCGGCCTGTTCCGCCCGATGATGCGTGACGTGTCTGAAGCCGATATGCGTATCGTCGTACACAAAAGCTGCGGCTTGGCGGCGCAAACCTTTATGCTCGCCATGGCCGAAGCGGGCTACGACACCTGCCCGATGGAAGGGCTGGACAGCCACCGCGTGAAACGCATCCTGAACCTGCCGCGCGGCGCAGAAATCAATATGGTTGTTTCCTGCGGCATCCGTAAAGAAGGCCACGGCATTTGGGGCGAACGCTACCGCCTGCCGTTTGACGAGGTGTATCGGCATATTTGAAGCGCCGCACACAAATTTGAGGCTACCTGAAAAGTTTCAGGTAGCCTTTTTGATAGACGGGCGGATTTTATATTTGCCAAGCCCCGCCGAAACCCCTGTTGCAGCCACCGCAATCCCTGCCTACGCACATCGCAAACCGCTGCGGCGGCCTGCCCAAATCAGCTATAATCCCCGCCTTAATAAACCGTATGCGCCACGCCTTCCCAAAGGCCGGCAGAAACCGCGATTCCATGACCCTATGCATCATTCCCGCCCGCGGCGGCAGCAAACGCATTCCGCGCAAAAACATCAAGCCATTCAACGGCAAGCCGATGCTTGTCTATTCCGTCGAAGCGGCGCTGGAGAGCGGCTGCTTTGCGCGTGTGGCGGTGTCGACCGATGATGAAGAAATCGCCGCCGTGGCGCGGCAATACGGCGCGGAAACCCCGTTTGTGCGCCCGCCCGAGCTGGCGGATGATTTCGCCACCACCGGCGCCGTGATGCGTCATGCCGTTGCCACGCTGCTGGCGGAGAGGCTACCTGAAAGTGAGCGCGGCGGGTTGTTGCACGGCAAAAGCGGGCAGCCGGATTGTTCAGCTAGCCTCAAACCAACCTTGCCCGAAGTCTGCTGCCTGTATGCCACCGCCCCATTCGTGCGCCCTGCCGACCTGCAACGCGGGCTGGATACGCTGCGCCGAAGCGGCGGCGATTATGCTTTTTCGGTAACCGATTTCCCCTTTCCTATCCAGCGTGCCCTGCGGCTGGACGGGCAGGGCGGCGTGTCGATGTTTCAGCCGGAAAATTTTGCCGTGCGCTCGCAAGATTTGGAGCATGCTTGGCACGATGCGGGGCAGTTTTATTGGGGCAATGCCGAGGCTTGGCTGGCGGAAAAACCGATTTTCAACAGCCGTGCCGCTGCCGTGAAACTGCCGCGCTATCGTGTGCAGGATATTGATACGCCGGAAGATTGGGCGCGGGCGGAAATGATGTGGCGGGTGTTGCAGGAGATGGGCGGTTAGCCGGATTAGCAAATCCCGCTGCGCCTTTTGCCGGGTAGAAGCTCGCGACAATCGCTTTGGCTACGCAGAAGCCCGCTGCGTCCGTTTTCAGGTAGCCTTTAGGCTTCCAAATCGGCAAATTCCGGATGAAAGGCGAGATAGCCGATTACGAACGGGCAGTCGCTGTGGATTTTCACGCCCTGCCGCCGCGCTTCTTCCAGCGCGGTGCGGACGATGTCGGCAGCGATGCCGCGCCCGTAAGGGCTGGCCGGTGCTTCGGTGTGCAACAGCTGCCAGATGCCGCCTTCGACTCGGTAGGACACATAATAGGTTGCGCCGTGTTCGGTGTATTCGAAGCGTTGCGCGGCTGGGTTGTGGGTGATGGTGCGCATATATGGTTTTCCTGTTTTCAGGTAGCCTGTGTTTTTGCTACGCAGAAAGCTGCGTTCGCTTTCAGGTAGCCTTTGATTAAAGGACAAACGATGAAGATTTTAATCCGTGCAGACGCGTCCCTCCAAATCGGCAGCGGCCACATCATGCGCTGCCTCACGCTGGCGCACGAGCTTGCGCGGCGCGGCCACGAGGTGCGTTTTATCTGTCGTGCGCTGCCCGGCCATTTGGGCGAAACCATCGAGCGCGCCGGTTTCGGCTTGGTGTTGCTGCCCGTGCCGCCGCAGGCCGGAAGGCTACCTGAAAGCGAGTGCGGTGAACTTCTGCGCAGCAAAAACGAAGCAAAGGCCGCAACATGTGTTCAGCTGGCTCATGCCCATTGGCTGCCGGTATCGCAGGCGCAGGATGCTGCCGACTGCGTGCCGCCTATCCGCGCTTTTGCGCCGGATTGGATCATCTGCGACCACTACGCCTTATCCGCCGAGTGGGAGTTGACCGCCAAAGCCGCTGCGGGCAGCCGCCTGATGGCGATCGACGATTTGGCCGACCGCCCCCACGCCGCCGATTTGCTGCTGGATCAAAACCTCGGCTACACCCCTGCCGATTACGCCGGCCTGGTGCCGCCCGCCTGCCGTCTGCTCATCGGCACGCGCTACGCCCTGCTGCGCGAAGAATTTGCAGCCTGGCGCGAGGTAAGCCTGCAACGCCGCGCTGCCCAAGCCGACAAAGGCTACCTGAAACATATTTTGGTGAACTTGGGCGGTGTGGATAAGGACAACCATACTTTGGCGGTGCTGCAGGCGCTTTCAGGTAGCCTGCCTGCCGCCTGCCGCGTCACCGTAGTGATGGGCAAAACCGCGCCGCACACCGTTGCCGTGCAGGCTTTTGCCGATAGCGCGCCGTATCCTTGCCGCGTGCTGGTGGGCGCCAACAATATGGCCGAGCTGATGGCCGAAGCCGATTTGGCCATCGGCGCGGCGGGCAGCACTTCGTGGGAACGCTGCTGCCTGGGATTGCCCACCATGATGCTGGTGTTGGCGGAAAACCAACGAGGCATAGCTGAAACCTTGCAGCAGGCTGGCGTGGCGAGCGTGGCTGATATGGCGGATTTGCCTGCCAGTTTGGCCAGTCTGTTGGCCGAAACGCCTGCCCTGCGGGCAGAACAAAGTCGCCGTGCCGCCGCGCTGTGTGATGGGCGCGGCGTGCTGCGGGCAGCCAATAATTTGGCCGATTTCGCGCCTGCCGTGCTGCGCCCTGCCACGCCCGCCGACTGTCGCCGCCTGTTTGAGTGGCGCAATCATCTTGAGATTCGCCGCTTTATGTTCGATAGCGGGGAAATCGCTTGGGATGGGCATCAGGCATGGTTTGCCCGCCAGCTGGCCAATCCCGAGTTCACCATGCTGTTGTATGAAACCGGCGGCACGGCGCAGGGCTATGCCAGCTTCAAACACCTGGGCGGTGGCCGCTGCGAATGGGGCTTCTACCTTGCGCCCGATTGCCCGCGCGGCCAAGGCCACGGCGGCACATTGGGGCAGCTGGCGTTACAATACGCTTTCTGCCGCCTGAATATGCGCGAAGTGCACGGCCAAGTGTTGCCGCACAATACCGCCAGCCTGGCTCTGCACCGCCGGCTCGGTTTCCGCCCGGCGGATAAGGCAGCCGGGCAGAATGCGCAGCAGGCCTTATCATTTGTGCTTCGTGCCGAAGATTTTTTGTATTAAACGCTAAAACGGCAGCCTCCCCATGAAGGCTACCTGAAACCGAAACCACCCATGAAACCCGCATTCCAAATCAACGGCCGCCCCATCGGTGCTGCCCACCCACCCTATATCATTGCCGAAATGTCGGCCAATCATAACGGCAGCCTGCAAACCGCCTTTAACATCATAGAACAGGCCAAGGCCGCCGGTGCCGATGCCGTCAAAATCCAAACCTACACCGCCGACACCATCACGCTGCGCAGCAACGCGCCCGAGTTTCAAATCAAAGGCGGCCTGTGGGACGGGCAAACGCTGCACGAGCTGTATCAAAAAGCGCATCTGCCTTGGGAATGGCACAAGCCGCTGTTTGATTTTGCCCGCGAGCAGGGCATCACCATTTTCAGCTCGCCGTTTGATTTTACGGCGGTGGATTTGTTGGAAAGCCTCGATGCCCCGGCTTACAAAATCGCCTCGTTTGAAGCGGTGGATTTGCCGCTGATCCGCTATGTGGCGCAAACCGGCAAGCCGATGATCGTGTCCACCGGCATGGCCGATGCCGAAGAAATCGCCGAAGCCGTGGCCGCCGCGCGCGACGGCGGCTGCAAGGAATTGGTGCTGCTGCACTGCGTGAGCGGCTACCCCGCACCGGCGGCGGATTACAACCTGCGCACGCTGCCCGATATGGCGCAGCGTTTCGGCGTGCCGGTGGGTTTGTCCGACCACACGCTGGATAACACCACCGCCATCGCCGCCGTGGCGCTCGGTGCGTGCGTGATCGAAAAACACTTCACGCTAGACAGAAACGGCGGCGGCCCGGATGACAGTTTTTCTTTAGAACCGCAGGATTTAGCCGAATTGTGCCGCAGCAGCCATACCGCCTGGCAGGCGCTGGGACAGGCCGATTACGGCTTGAAATCGAGCGAGCAGGGCAATATCCAGTTTCGCCGTTCGCTGTATTTTGTGAAGGATATGAAAGCGGGCGACACCATCGGCGCCGACTGCATCCGCAGCGTGCGCCCCGGCTACGGGCTGGCGCCCAAGCATTACGATGCGCTCATCGGTAAACGCCTGCGCCGCGATGTGGCAGCCAATACGGCCACCGATTGGGATTGCGTGGAAGAGTAGAAAAAGTTTCAGGTAGCCTTCTGGCGGTGTTTGGGGCTACTTGAAACATGAGTACCAACGAAGCTGGGAATTCGCTTTTTGTTGTGTCTGAAGCAGTTTGCCAAATTTCAGGTAGCCTTCCTTCATTTATGCCTTGTTCACCTTTGCGCCTCATGCCGGCGCGGGGCACTCGTTTAGCTGCGTAAAAACAAGCTCTCTTGCAGAGGTCTTGTTTTAACTTCGTTAAAACGAACCCTTCTAGCGAAGGTTTCGTTTTTGCTCCGCAGAAACTCGCCCCCCTTCGGAGACCTCGTTTTCTTTGCTTCGCCAAAGAAAGGAAGCAAAGAAAGGCGACTGCGGGCACAGGTTTGGCTTCGCCAAACTTCCCTCACTCCGCGCGGTTTTTCGGGCGCAAAGAGAAACTGGATTAGCTGCAACTTGCGGCTACGCCGCTTCGGGCATGCAAGCCCTTGTCCCCCGAAAAACCTCGCTCCGTTCGGCTGTGCCAGCAGAGCAGGGTATAACCCCACCGTTTGTGCCAAATATTTTATGTTTGGATATGTAGGAAGTTTAATATCGGCTTCGTAGTGAAACATGAAGATTCTAAAAGACAGCCTCATCTACCTAGTCGGCGAAATGCTGGCCAAGGCCATGCCTTTCCTGCTGTTGCCCTATCTCACGCGCAAGCTGGGTACGGCGGGTTTTGGTGAGCTGTCGTACTATCAGGCGGCATTTTCGCTGCTGCTTATAGGCTTCGGCATGAGCCAGGATGGCGCGGTTACGCGGTATTACTATGTGTATGGCCAGCGCAATCTGCACAGTGTGGTGTATGCCGGTGCGCTGTATACTGTTTTTGCCGCGCTTATCGGCTTGTTGGCAGCATGGCAGCTGCATTCGCTGGCGTTGGCGGCGGTGGTGTGTGCGGCGGCGGTGCAAACCGTGCTGGCCACGCAACTGAGCCTGCGCCAATGCCGCAAGCAGGCCTTGGCCTATACGGCCATTCAGTTCGGCAGCAGCCTGTTCACCACCGTGCTCACGGTGTGGCTGCTGGAAATGAGCGCGGATTATCCGGTGGAGCGGCGATTCTTGGCTTTGTTTGCCGGGAATGTGCTGGTGTTGCTGGTGGCTTATTTGCTTTATCGGCGCAGTGCCGGGCAGCGGCTAGGCTTCAACCGGCGGCGGGTGCGGCAGGCTTTGCGCTATATTTTCGCGCTCGGCCTGCCTTTGGTGATCCACCATGCGGGCAATTATGTGAAAGGGCAGTTCGACCGCGTGGTGATTTATCAGGGCTATTCCACCGCCACGCTGGGCGTGTATTCGGCGGGTTATCAAACCGCCAGCGTGTTGGGCGTGTTGCTGATGGCACTGAACAAAGCCACTGTGCCGTATTACTACCAGGCCTTGCGCAGTGGCAAAATCACGGCGGCCACGGTGCGCCGCTGGGCGCTGCTCTCGCTCTTGGCCGCGCCGCTGCCGGCAGTGGTGGCCTGGCTGATGCCGGAGCAGCTGTTTTTGTGGCTGCTTGGGGCGCAGTATGCGGGAGTGCATTACTATATTTGCCTGTTTTTGCTTGGTTTCGGTTTGACCGTGCCGTATTATTTGCAAGTGAATTATTTGTTTTACCATGCGCAAAACCAGCGCATCGCGCTCACTTCGCTGCTCTCGGCGGGCGGCTATTTGCTGGTGTTGTTGCTCACCGCGCGGGTGGGCATCCAATGGGTACCGCTGGCGATGATTGCCGGCAACGCGCTGATTTTCCCGATATTGTTCCGGCAGGTGAAACCGTATGGCTGATTTGGCGAATTTAATCATCTGCCTCACGCCCCTGCAGGCCTTGATAGCGCAGCGGCTGATGGCGCAGCGCGAGCAGCCTTTCGATTTGCTGATGCTGTGCTACGAAGATGCGGACAATGCTAAGTTTAGGCATTATTTTCAAGTAGCCTCCGCGGGCTGCCGCCATGCCGAATATGCCCTGATTCCGCAAAGCAAATGGCGGCGCGAGCTGGGCTTGCCCCGCCTGCTGTGCGGGCTGGATAAAGAATACGCCACCGCCTTTGCCGCCAGCATCGATAATCCAAATGTGCAATATGTGCTGAACCGCATCCGCTTTGCCGCGCTGGAAACCTTCGATGACGGCACGGGCAACCTGATTCCCGGCAGCGTGCTCTACCGCAACAGCAGCAACCGCCAGCGGCAGCTGATGAACCGGCTGCGCGGCATCCGCCTGCAAACCGAAGACCTGCGCCGCCTCTCGCGGCGGCACCACACGCTCTATCCCGGCCAGCCCAATATTGCCGCGCCCACCGTGCCGCTGGATTTGTGGGCGGCAGCAGAACAAGGGCTACCTGAAAGAGGGCAGGGTGGGCTTCGCCAAAGCGAAGGCAGAGAGGTGCTGAGAAGCGAAAATGGGGCAGTGAATGAGTGTGGCTTAAACGAAAGGCTACCTGAAAAAAATACGGCCGACGTGGCTGCCGCAAACCCTACGCCCGTCCGCACCCGCCGCATCCTGCTCGGCCAGCCGTTGCTGCCCAACGCGGCAGATAACGCCGCGCTGGCCGAAAGCCTACTGCGCCGTTTTGAGATTGGCGAATATTTCCCGCACCCGCGCGAAACCTACCGCGTATCGGGCGCCGAATACATTGCCAGCCCGCTGATTTTTGAAGACTATCTGCTGGAAAGCCTGCGCCGCGAGCCGGATACCCGCTTCGAGGTGTATCACCTCGTCAGCACCGCCGCACTGAATGTGCACGCCTTCCCGCGCACCGCCGTGTATGCCGTGCGCCCCGCAGAAGCCGCCTTTCACACGCTCGGCGTGGCGCGGATTTATGAAGTGATGGCGCAGTTGGGCATTCCGATTATCGATATTGAGTGAGTTTCACGATAACTGTTTAGCGTTATGAGCAGCGCCTTTTTAATTTTGTGCCACCGCCCGCCGCTGTATTGGCTGCGGCTGGCCGAGCGCCACCCCGAAATCCGCCTGCTGCTGCACTACGATGCCAAGGCGGATATCGGCGCGTTGCCGCCCCTGCCGCCGAATGCGCGCCTGATTCCGCAGCGCGTAAATATCCGCTGGGCGGGCTTCAGCATGGTGGAAGCCACGCTGCACCTGATGCGTGCCGCGCTGGCCGATGCAGACATCCGCTTTGCGCACCTCGTGAGCGGCAACTGCGTGTTGCTGAACAACCCTGCGCAAATCGAGCACGAATTTGCCGCACTGCCGCGCGGCAGTCTGCTGCTGGAATGCCGTGCCGAGCCGCGCCTGCGCTACCGAGTGCGTTTCAACACGCCGCACGCCGACACTGCCTGGCAGCGCCGCCTGCCCGGCAAGCTGCTCACCAAAGCATTTCAGGCAGCCGATAAAATCCTGCCCGCCGCGCAAACGGCCTATGCCGGCAGCCAATGGTTTTCTGCCGACCGTACGGCCCTGGCAACCCTGCTGAACGCGGCAGATGAACAGGCCTGCGCCTTCTTCCGCAAGAAGCTTTGCCCGGATGAGCATTTCTTCCAATATCTGGCAAAAAGGCTACCTGAAACGGCGGGCATCACGCTGTGGCCTAGCAACCGCCGCCACATCCGTTTCGCTCCGGGCAGCAACCACCCCGATACGCTGGCTTTGGCCGAATTGCAAGCCTTGCGCCCCAGCCCAAACTGGCTGGCACGCAAAGTGGACGACGATACCGCGCTGCGCTTTTTAGACGAGATAGAAGGAGCAGCGGCATGACGGCGCCAGCGCAAAACCAACTTTCAGGTAGCCTTTCGGTGGAAAGCACGCCGCCGTTTTCTGCGTTGATGTCGCTGTATGCGCGCGAGCGGCCGGAATATTTGCGCCAATGTTTGGCTAGTTTAGCCGCGCAAACCCTGCCGCCAAACGAAATCGTGCTGGTGTATGACGGCGGGCTACCTGAAAGCCTGGAAGCCGTGGTGGCAAGCTTTTCAGGTAGCCTGCCGCTGAAGATTGTGCGGCTGCCGCAAAACGTGGGGCTGGGGCGGGCGCTGAATGCCGGTTTGCAGGCCTGTGCGCACGAATGGGTGTGCCGCATGGACACCGATGATATCTGCCACCCCGAGCGTTTCGCGCGGCAGCTGGCTTTTGTGGCGGCGCACTCAGAGCTTGACATGTGCGGCAGCCAGATTGACGAGTTTGAACATGCGCCGGCCGATGCTGCGCACAGCCGCCGCGTGCCCTACGAACACGAGGAAATTGCACGCTTTGCCAAAAGCCGCAATCCCATCAACCACATGACGGTGTGCTACCGCAAATCGGCAGTGCTGGCAGCGGGCAATTATCAGCACGCGCCGCTGTATGAGGATTACGATTTGTGGGTGCGCATGCTGCTGAACGGCTGCCGTTTTGCCAACCTGCCCGAAGTGCTGGTGTATGCGCGCGCGGGAGACGAAATGTATCGGCGGCGCGGCGGCTGGGCGTATGCGAAAAACGAGCTGGCCATGCAATGGCGCTTCTACCGCGCGGGCTTTTTGAGCGTGGCGCAGTGGGCAAAAAACGTGCTGCTGCGATTGCCGGTGCGGCTGCTGCCGAACAGGGCGCGGCAGTGGGTGTATCGGGTGTTGTTGCGGAAGTAGATTTGCTGTGAAGCCGGGCTTTGATTAAGCATAATTTGAGCTTGGGCAGCTTGCTGAATTTCAGGTAGCCTCTACCATTTTTACTCCATTCGCCATTGTTCCCCGAAAAACCGCGCTCCGTTCGGTTGTGCCAGCAAAGATACATAGCCCGAACCATATGCTCATAATGGCCTGTGCTTGGTTTTATAGGGTGTTTAAAATTTCAGGTAGCCTGTATCGACCCAACTGCCAAACGAGAAATAACGGAAATAATGAAAACGATAAAAATGATTCTGCGCTTTGTCGCCGCGGCCTTGGTGATTCTGATTGCGCCGGCGTGGTGGTTTTGGCCGCCGCGCGAGTGGACTCATCCCACGGCCACCAATCTTTCCAGCTACAGCCTACTCTTGGCCGGCCTGCTGCTCTCCTACGCTTTGAGCCGCAACCTGACGCGTTTCCCCGGCGAGCGTTCCAAGCTGTCGGTGATTCCGGTGTCGGCCATCGGGCTGGGGCTGCCGCTGGTGTTTGCCGCCATGCTGCGCCTGCCGTATTCGGTGTATTACCTGGCCGCCGGGTTTGCGCTCACGGTGTTGTATCTGTTTGCCGAAACCTGGCTGGAAAAGCGGCACATCCGCCATCTGTACTATATTGATGTGGAAGGCATGCGCGATTTGCCGCAACTATCCAACATCCGCTGGCACGAGCTTGCCGAGCCTAGGTTACCTGAAACCGGCCGCGTGAACACAGTGGTGACCAATCTGCACGCGCCCGATTTGGGGGCGGATTGGCAGCGTTTCCTGGCCGATTGCACCTTGCGCGGCATCGCGGTTTACAACATCCGCCAGGTGGAGGAGTCTCTCACCGGTCGCGTGAAAATCCGGCATATGTATGAAAACGATTTGGGCTCGCTGCTGCCCAGCCCGGCCTATATGGCGATTAAGCAGGCGCTGGAAGCCTTGATGGTGGTGGCCAGCCTGCCGCTCACCCTGCCGCTGATGCTGGCCACCGCGCTGGCCATCCGGCTGGAAAGCCCGGGGCCGGTGCTGTTTGTGCAAAACCGCGTGGGTCGCGGCGGGCGCGAGTTTAAAATTTATAAATTCCGCAGCATGGTGTGCGATTCGGAAAAACACGGCGCGCAACTGGCGCAGGAAGGCGACGCGCGCGTTACCCGCACCGGCCGCTTCATCCGCAAAACCCGGCTGGACGAACTGCCGCAGTTTTGGAACATCATCAAAGGCGACATGGCACTCATCGGCCCGCGCCCCGAGCAGAAAGCCTTTGTGCAGCAGTTTGAACAAAGCATCCCGTTTTACGGCTACCGCCACATCGTGCGCCCCGGCCTTTCCGGCTGGGCGCAGGTGATGCAGGGCTACGCGGGCAACACAGACGAAACCCAAGTAAAAATCGAGCACGATTTCTACTACATCAAGCACTTCTCCTTCGCGCTGGATGTGCTGATTCTGTTTAAAACCCTGAAAACAATCATCACCGGCTTCGGCGCGAGATAAGTTTCAGGTAGCCTCTTGCCAGATCAAAGGCTACCTGAAAACCAATGCGGCGGGCTTTTGTGAAGCCAAAATACCCTCTGAACAAAAAGGAAACCCTATGTCCACCATCCTCGTTACCGGCGGCGCCGGTTTTATCGGCTCGCACACCGTGGTCGAACTCATCCAAGCCGGGCACACCCCCGTGATTATCGACAACCTCTGTAACGCCTCACCCCGAGTTATCGGCCGCATTGCTGAAATCACCGGCCACACCCCCGCCTTTTATCAGGGCGACATCCGCGACCGCGAATTATTGCGCCGCATTTTTGCCGAACACCCCATCCAATCCGTCATCCACTTCGCTGCTCTCAAAGCCGTGGGCGAGAGCGTGAGAAAACCGCTGGAGTATTACAGCAACAACGTTTCAGGTAGCCTCATCCTGCTGGAAGAAATGCAGCGCGCGGGCGTGAAAAGCATCGTGTTCAGTTCCTCCGCCACCGTGTATGGCGATCCGGACACCGTGCCGATTACCGAAACCGCCCCCCTCGGCGAAGCCACCAATCCCTATGGCGCGTCGAAACAGATGATGGAGCGCATGATGGCCGACCTCCACACCGCCGACCCCGAATGGAGCGTGATTTTACTGCGCTATTTCAACCCTATCGGCGCGCATCCCAGCGGCCACATCGGCGAGCAGCCCAACGGCATTCCGAACAATCTGCTGCCCTACGTTTGCCAAGTGGCTGCCGGCAAACTGGCCGAACTCTCCGTATTTGGCGCCGATTACCCCACACCCGACGGCACCGGCGTGCGTGACTATATTCATGTAATGGATCTGGCACTCGGCCACGTGGCCGCCCTCGATAAAAAAAGCCGCGAAGCAGGCGTGCACATCTACAACCTCGGCACCGGCAAAGGCTCGTCTGTGCTGGAAATCGTCCGCGCCTTTGAAGCCGCCTCGGGCAAAAAAATCCCTTATGCCGTCAAACCCCGCCGCGCGGGCGACATCGCCGAATGCTATGCCGACCCCGCCCGCGCCGCTGCCGAGCTGGGCTGGCATGCCGAGCGCAGCCTGAACGACATGATGCGCGACTCTTGGCGCTGGCAAAGTGGCAATCCGAACGGGTATGGAGATTAATGGCGGAAAGGCTACCTGAAAAGAATAATGTGCTAATTTTTCTAAATCTCAAAGCCCTATCTTGTTATGCTGCATGGTGGCAAACCTAATGGGTAGCGGAAAGAGAACTGTTTGTTTATTCAGAGTTGAAACTCAATTGGGTCAGGATTATCATGCTCGCCGGAATATTGTTTCCTCAAAGCATTAAACTGATTTTGTCAGCAGTATTCCGCCGTTGGATGCGGTAAACCGCCGCCACGGCATTCTTTCCATCCACACCGGAGAAAATTATGCAGAAAACCCTAATTGCCTTGGCCGTGTTGGCCTTGTCTGCCGCTGTTCAGGCCGCCCCCACAGATGAGGGTGTGCCGCTGCATCCCATCAAAGACGGCCGCTACACCGTAACCACCGGTTACGCACACGAAAATGCCAAAATCGATCAACTTAAATATTCCGGCAACGGCGTTGCCCTGCAAGGCCGCGCCGATATTCCGCTAGCTCAGCAACACGCTATTCGTGCCGAATTGGGCTATCAATACCTCAATTCCGATGCGAAAGCCAATGGCGAAAAAATCATCAACGGCGCCAAAACTAATAACGTAGATGTGTATGCCGGTTATTTGTTCTCTCCCTCCGGCTTCAAAAACGGCGGTCTGCGCGTGGGGGGTGGTTTGGGCTATAGCCACGGCAAAATAGATGTGCACAGCCACCGAATCGATCCCGACGACGATGCTGTCGATATCAGTGCCAACAACCTGTATCTGAAAGCCCAGGTGGAATACGAGCAGCAACTGGGCAGCAGCTGGAGCATTACCCCGTGGACCGAAGCCCAAGTCAGCCTACACCGCCGTGTGGAAGAACAATATACACAGATTGAGTATGCCAGTGACGGTAAATACAAACAAAACAACTACAGCCTCGGATTGGGTGTAGATGTGAACAAACAGCTGGGCGAAAGCACTAGCCTCACCTTCGGCCCCTATTACCGTTACACGCGGGATAAAGCCACCAACTTTACCCACGAAGGTGAAAATATCGAGGTGCAGAAAACCAACCGCCACAGCTTCGGCATCCGGGGCGGTGTGCGTTTCTAATAGTTGTATTTGTCTGCAATGCAAAGGCTACCTGAAAACGAGCTCGCGAGTTTCTGCGAGGCTAAAGTTTTCAGGTAGCCTTTTACTTGATGTCTAAATCCCAACAGGGCGGGCGGTTTATTTACCCATCTGCACGGCCTGGATGGCAGTGAGGGCGATGGTGTAGACGATATCGTCCACCAATGCACCGCGCGAGAGGTCGTTTACCGGTTTGCGCAGGCCTTGCAGCATGGGGCCGATGCTCAATACGTTGGCGCTGCGCTGTACGGCTTTGTAGGTGGTGTTGCCGGTGTTCAGGTCGGGGAAGACGAACACGTTGGCTTGGCCGGCCACTTTGCTGTCGGGTGCTTTTTGGCGACCTACGCTGGGCACGCTGGCGGCGTCGTATTGCAGTGGGCCGTCGATAAGCAGGTCGGGGCGTTTTTCCTGCGCCAGGCGTGTGGCTTCCTTCACTTTTTCCACATCGGCGCCGCTGCCGGAGGTGCCGGTGGAGTAAGAAATCATGGCCACTTTGGGGTCGATGCCGAAGGCTTTGGCGGATTCGGCCGATTGGATGGCGATGTCGGCCAGCTCTTCGGCGGTGGGCTCGGGGTTCACGGCGCAGTCGCCATACACGAACACCTGCTCGGGCATCAGCATGAAGAACACGCTGGACACCAGGCTGGCGCCGGGGGCGGTTTTAATCAGCTGCAGGGCGGGGCGGATGGTGTTGGCGGTGGTGTGTACCGCGCCGGACACCAAGCCATCCACGTCGTCTTGCTGCAGCATCATGGTGCCGAGCACGACGCTGTCTTCCAGCGCCTGGCTCGCCAAGCCGGGGGTGAGGCCTTTGTTTTTGCGCAGTTCTACCATCGGGGCAACGTATTGCTCGCGGATGGTGTCGGGATCGATGATTTCCAAGCCTTCAGGCAGGATGATGCCGCGGTTGGCGGCCACTTCGCGCACGGCTTCTGGTTTGGCCAGTAGCACGCAGCGGGCGATACCTTTGCTTTGGCAGATGGCGGCGGCTTCCACAGTGCGCGGCTCGTCGCCTTCCGGCAGGACGATGCGGCGGTTGGCGGCGCGTGCCTGCTCCATCATGCGGAAGCGGAAGGCGGGCGGCGACATCAGCAGCTGGCGCGGCCGGCCGATGTGGCGGCAGAGCTCTTCCACATCAATGTGTTCGGCCACAAATTCCACCATGGTTTCCATGCGTTCGGTGTCGTCGGCGGGGATGGTTTGGTCTTGGTGCGCCAGCGCGTAGGCGGTGGCGAAAGTGTCGTGTTCGGTGAGCAATACCGGCACGTTTTGGCTCAGCGCGGGGCTGATGATGCCCTGTACGGCAGGCGAAGGCGCGGTGCCGCAGGTGAGCAGCAGGCCGGCCACCGGCACGCCGCTGAGGATTTTCAGCGAGGCAGCCATCAGGATGTCTTCACGGTCGCCGGGGGTGATGACCAGCGCGCCGGAAGTGATGCGGTGGTGTATGTGGGCGGCATTTTGCGCGGCCACCACGATTTCTTTGGTGCGGTTGCCCAAATGCTCTTTCCCAGCAATCACTTGGGCGTTCAGGTAGCCCGCAATGTCGGCCACGCGGCGCAGCGATTTCTCCGGCGCGAAAGGCAGCACGCCCATGCAGGGGATGCCGCCGCGTACTTTGGCAGACACTTCGGCGGCGAAGGCTTTGCTGTCGTTGCCGTGGTAGCGGTTGATGATGAAACCGGCCACATCGGTGTGGCTGTTGGCGTATTCCTGTGCGGCCAGGTTGATTTGGTCGGCCACCTGTTCGGCACTGTGGTTGCCGGCTGCGGCCACCAGAATTACGTTGGCGTTGAGCGCGGCGGCGATTTGCGCGTTTTTGCTGGTGAGGAAGCCGCGTTCGCTATCGGGCATCACGCCTTCAATAATAGCTACATCGTGCTCGGCGGCGGTAACCTGGTCGAAATCGGATACCATCAGCTCGATCAAATCGTCGGCACGCCCTGCGCCCACCAGCTCTTCCACTTTGGAGAGCGGCTGCGGGTGCGGCGGGTTGAGGTGGAACAGTTTGTTGGCAAATACGATGGCGGCTTCGGTGTCGCCGGCGGGGGTGGGCTTGTGCGATACCGGTTTGTAGTATACCGGACGGCGGCCGCTGTGCTGCAGGGCGCGCAGCAGGCCGAGTGAGATGCTGGTGAGGCCGGTTTTGGTGCCGATAGGCACGAGGAGGAAGTTTGGCATAGGGCTTCTTTCTTGGTAAAGGGTTAATCAATCAGCGTAAAGCAGCCGAATCAATAAGACGGCCGGCAGACGTTTGCCTGTGCTGGTTTTTCGCAGGCCGCATTGTTGCACTATTAACCAGGGGCGGCAAGCGATGGGATTGGGTTTATTTGGGTAAGGCTACCTGAAAGTGATTCGGTGCCTCAGGTAGCCTTAAGTTTGGGTTTGGCTATTTATTGGCCAGGGCGTAGATGGCGCCGAGGTTGCGCCACATGCCACCGGCATCCATGCCGTAGCCGAACACATAGCGGTCGGGCACGTGGATACCTACATAATCAGCAGTGATGGGTTTAGGGCGGTTGATGTTTTTATTGGCGAATACGGCGGTGTAGCAGGAGGCGGCGCCCATTTCCAGTACTTGTTTGTGGATGGCGGCCATGGTGTGGCCTTCGTCTAGAATGTCGTCGAGCACGAGAACGTGTCGGCCTTCCACGCTGTTTTGCGGGGCACGCAGCCAGTTAAGCTGTACGCTGCCGCTCAGTTCGCTGCCGTAACGGGAAACGTGTACGTAGTCGAAATCGAGCGGGAAGCGCAAGAGGGGCAGGAGCTGGCCGGTGAAAACGACGGCACCGCCCATCACGGGCAGGAGCAGGGGGTATTGCTCGGCCAAGTCGGCGGTAATTTCTTCGGCCATGCGCTCCAGGGCAGCTCGGCAGGCGGCTTCGTCGAACAGGAGGTCGGCTTCTTCCAGTATGGTGCTGGCTTGCCAGAATCGTTGTTTGATGGTCATGTGGGATGTCCTTGCGCTGGGGTTTGGATTGGGGCTATCTGAAAAATGCGTTGCGAACACGCCTAAGAGGCGAATTTGGAAATGGTGATTTCTATGTTGCGGCCTTTGCGCTCAAAAAGGGTGGCACGGGTGTAGGGGGTGGCGGGGTCGTTGTAGAAGAATCTGACCAGTACACGGTTCGGGTCGGGGCGGTTGGTTGATGATGAGTTTGATCGGGTAGGCTTCGTTTTGGCTGTTGCCGTTGTAGTCAAAGAGGTCTTGGCTGTCATGGGGGGATGTCTTTGGGGGTGTTGGTATGGTGGCCGCTGCTTATGTGTGGCAGGGAGGTAGTGGGGATTATAACGCTAATGGGTGCTGAGGTTGGTGTGTGGTGGCGTTAATGAAAAGGCTACCTGAAAACCGCGTAAGGGGTTCAGGTAGCCTTTGATGATGTATGGCGCGGATTATTTGTCGAGGCGGCGGGTTTCCACGATGCGACCGTCGGCCACCATCCGGGGTAGTTCGTCGCGTTTGATTTGGATGCGCTCGGATTCGTCCCAAGTGATGTTGGAGAGGTTGCCGTTCAGGTCTTGTTTGGCGCCTTCTGGCACTTCCCAAGCAGCATCTTCGGTGATAACGATGATGTGGTTGGACTGCACTTCCACCACTTTCATCAGGCCGTAGGCTACGGACTGCTCTTTGCCGTTTCGGCCAAAGCCTTGGTCGGAAAACGCGCTGATTTTAGCGGCGTAGAGGTCGCCCACTTTAGGGTCGGCTAGTACGGAATCGAGAGCAGGGGCGGTAGCAGCGGGTTGTGCGACGCTGGCAGCAACGGGCTGTGTGCTGCTGGTGTCGGTTGATTGAGCCGGGGCAGAGCTGTTGGTTTGCCCGCCGCAGGCTGCCAATACGGAAATGAGGGCTAAGGCAAGTAAGCGTTGTTTCATGATTGGGAGGGTCCTTATGGATAATTGAATTTATTTATGGCTTTCGTGTCCGAAAGCAGGTGTATTATCGCTGTTTTACAGAAAATAGACAAATTATTACGCTTTTAGGCAGCACTTTGTGGCAAGGTCACCTGAAATTGATACATGCATTTTCAGGTAGCTTCCTGCGCGGCAACAGCCTGTTTTTGCAGTTGATACAGCAGCTCGAGGGCTTGGCGCGGGGTGAGTTCGTCGGGATGCAGCGCAGCGATTTCTTGCAGTAGGGGGTGGACGGCAGGTGGGATGGGCTCGGCTGGGCTGTGTCCGGGCGCAGCTTCTTCGGGCAGGTTGAACATGTCCATCTGTGGGCGGTGGGCGGCGGCTTGGGCTTCGAGCTGTTCGAGGTGTTTCTGCGCGGCTTTGAGGGCGGGAGCGGGCAGGCCGGCGAGTTTGGCTACGGCGATGCCGTAGCTTTTTTCGGCCGGGCCGGGCTCGATGTGGTGCAGGAAAACGATGTCTTGCCCTTCTTCCAGGGCGGAGAGGTGCATATTGACGGCGGCGCTGTGCTGCTCTGGCAGGCGGGTGAGTTCGAAATAATGGGTGGCAAACAGGCTGAAAGATTGGTTTTTTTGGATTAAATGTTCGGCCACGGCTTGGGCGAGGGCGAGGCCGTCGAAGGTGGAGGTGCCGCGGCCGACTTCGTCCATGAGCACTAGGGATTGCTCGGTGGCGTGGCGCAGGATGTAGGCGGTTTCGCTCATTTCCACCATGAAGGTGGAGCGGTTGGCGGCGAGGTCGTCGGAGGCGCCGATGCGGGTGAAGATTTGGTCGATTTGGCCGATGCGGGCGGCTTCGGCGGGCACGAAGCTGCCGGTGTGGGCGAGCAAAACGATGTGGGCGACTTGGCGCATATAGGTGGATTTGCCGCCCATATTGGGGCCGGTGAGCAGCATGAGGCGGTGTTTGTGGTCGAGGCGGGTGTGGTTGGGGGTGAAGTGCGGCACTTGGCCTTCAACCACGGGGTGGCGGCCGTTGTCGATTTCGATGCCGGGGTAGTCGGTGAACTGGGGGGCGTGGTAATCGTGTTCGGCGGCAAAGTGGGCAAAGCAGCAGAGTACGTCCAGCGCGGCGGCGGCCTTGGCGGTACGCTGCAGCAGGGGCAGCTGCTGCTGGAGTGCTTGCAACAGGCTGTCGTAGAGGCGTTTTTCGAGGGAGAGGGCACGCTCTTGGGCGTTGAGTACTTTGTCTTCGAAGGTTTTAAGCTCGGGGGTGATGAAGCGTTCGGCGTTTTTCAGGGTTTGGCGGCGCTGGTAGTCGGCGGGGGCTTCGGCGGCTTGGATTTTGGAAAGCTCGATGTAGAAGCCGTGCACGCGGTTGTATTCGACTTTGAGGGTGGAAAGGCCGGTGCGCTCGCGTTCGCGGGCTTCGAGTTCGAGCAGGAAGTCGCTGCCGTGGTTTTGGATGCGGCGCAGTTCGTCGAGCTCGGCGGAAAAGCCGTGGTTGATTACGCCGCCGTCGCGCAGCCATACGGCGGGTTCGGGCAGGATAGCGGCTTGCAGCTTCTCGGCAATATCGGCACCTTGCGGGAAAATATCGGCCAGGGTGTTGAGCAGGCTGCTTTCAGGTAGCCTGAGTCGGGTGAGGGTAAATAAGCTGTCGCGCAGGCCGGAGAGGTCGCGCGGGCGGGCGGAGCCTACGGCAATGCGGGCGGCGATGCGTTCGATGTCGGCGATGGTTTTCAGGTAGCCTTGCAGGGCGGAATAATCGCTTTGCAGGGCGGATACGGCTTCTTGGCGGGCGCGGATGTGTTCGCGGTTGCGCAGGGGGTTGTGCAGCCATTGGGCGAGCAGGCGGCTGCCCATATTGCCGGCGCAGCGGTCGAGGGTGGAAAAGAGGGTGGGCTCTTTTTTGCCGGACAGGGTGGCGGTGATTTCAAGGTTGCGGCGGGTGGCGGCATCCATGCCGATGTATTGCTGTTCGGTTTCGAGGCTGAGGTTGTCGAGGTGGCGCGGCAGGCGGGATTGGGTGTGGCGGATGTAGTTGAGCAGGGCACCGGCGGCGCCGATGGCGGGGTCGTGTTCGCCTGCTTGGAGGCCGAAGCCGAGCAGGTCTTGGCAGCCGAAGTAGTCGGTGAGCAGGGTGTGGGCGCTGTCGGGGGCGAATTGCCAGTCGTGCAGGCGGGTGGGGTTGCAGTTTTCAGGTAGCCTAAGTTTGGCGGCGGCTTGGTCGGGCAGCAATACTTCGGCGGCCTGCAAGCGGGCGAGTTCGTCGGGCAGTTGGGCCGGGGCGATGATTTTGGCCTTGAATTCGCCGCTTTGCAGGGAGGCCCAGGCGAGGCCGACCGGCTGCTTGGGCTTGCCGTTCCAAGCCACGGCGGCGATGCGGTTGGTTTCTTTGTCTTCCAACAGGGCGGCATCAGTGAGCGTGCCGGGGGTAATGATGCGCACCACTTCGCGCGCTACGGGGCCTTTATTGGCGCCTACTTCGCCCACTTGCTCGCAAATGGCCACGCTTCGGCCGAGTTTGACCAATTTGGCTAAGTATTGCTCAGCCGCATGGTGCGGCACGCCGGCCATTTTGATGGGTTCGCCGTTGATCTGGCCGCGAGTGGTGAGCGTGATATCGAGCAGGCGGGCGGCTTCTTCGGCGTCGGTGAAGAAGAGCTCGTAGAAGTCGCCCATGCGGTAGAACAGCAGTTTGTCGGTGTGTTGGGCTTTGATCTCGAGATACTGCTGCATCATGGGGGATACGGCGCTTTTGCGGCTCATGAAAGGCTACCTGAAAAATGGAAAGGCGAAAAACGATATTGTAGCCGATGCGGCCGCGGGCGAAATGTTTGTGCTTGTAAAATGATTTGCCCGACGGCTTGGGTGGGTGGTTAAATTCTGCCAGTTTGCGCCTGCGGCCGCCGTAAACGGGCAGGAGTTGGCTAGAAAGCATCGGAAACGATGCGGGACGGGCGGCAATGTTTATATATTATTTATCGATTTCTTTCAGTGGTATAAATTCAACTTCATGGAATGAAAACTGAAATGGCAGGAAAATTTCTTTCTTCTCGTAACGGCTGGCTGCTGCTGTCGGCATTGCTGCTGGGCGGCTGTTTTTTTCATAGCCGGCCCAAGCCCTCTGGCAGTGGTATCAGCGGTATGCCGGCTTTGCCGCCCGGCCAGCGTTATGCGGAAGGCTATCAGCACCGGGTTTCAGGTAGCCCGGCAGGGTATAAGGCGGTATCGTTTGCGGCGTTGCCGCAGTGGCCGCAGCAGGATTTTGCGGCTAGCCTGAATGCGTTTCGCAAAAGCTGTACTGCTTTGAAAAACAAGCCGCAATGGCAGAATGTGTGCGCCCAGGCCGACAGGGTGGGCAGTCAGTCTGCGGCGGCTAGGCAGTTTTTCGAGCAATATTTCACGCCATGGGAAGTGAGCCACAATGGGCAGTTGGGCGGCACGATAACCGGCTACTACGAGCCAGTGTTGCACGGCAGCGCACGGCAAACGGCACAGGCACGCTTCCCGATTTATGGCTTACCCGCTGATTTGGTTACTGTGCCGTTGGCTGGTGCGCCGCAATCAGGAACGGTGCGTATCCATCTCACCGGTCGCAATAGTGGCCAAATTGCCGCCAATGGTGAATACACGGCTAATCTGGCTGATTTCCCTGGTCGTGAGAAAAGCCGATCTTTGAAAGGGCGGGTTTCAGGTAGCCGTTTTGTGCCGTATTACACCCGTGCCCAAATTAATGCTGGTGCGGTAAACGGTAGTGCGCCAGTGTTGGCTTATGCCGATGATCCGGTTGAGTTGTTTTTCCTGCATATCCAAGGCTCCGGCCGAATCCGTACGCCAGACGGGTGCTATATCCGCCTGGGGTTTGCCGATAAAAACGATCATCCCTATATTTCTATCGGCCGCTATATGGCCAATAAAGGTTATTTGCCGTTAGCGCAAACCAGTATGCCGAAAATCCGCGATTGGTTGCGTGCACATCCGGATAAACTGGCTGAGGTGTTGGGCCAAAACCCCAGTTATGTGTTTTTCCGCCAACTGCCGGATGGCAATGACGGGCCGATTGGTTCATTGGGTGTGCCATTGAGCGGCGGTTATTCCGGCGCGGTGGATAAACGCTTCATCACTTTGGGCGCACCACTGTTTCTGGCCACTGCGCATCCTGAAACCGGCCATGCGCTCAACCGCCTGATTATGGCGCAAGACACCGGCAGTGCCATCAACGGCGCGGTGCGGGTGGACTTTTTTTGGGGGTATGGCGATGAGGCAGGAAGGGTGGCCGGCCGCATGAAGCAGACAGGCTATGTTTGGCTGTTGTTGCCCAACGGGGTGTTGCTGTGAAAATTGCCTATCAGTTACTGCCTGCTGGGAGGAGAACAAAGATACGCTGTTGGTGCGTAACTCCTTCCTTTTTGGTGGCGGTTTTCGTGAATCCGTTTGAATAGAACGTGTAAATTAATATATACTTTAGGCTGAATTTTCAACATTTGTATTTGGAAAGACGTAATAAGAGAAGTAGGATGAATATTTTCATTCAATTATGTTTAGGGAGGGTGGGATAAATGGATCTGATGATTCTGATTCCGCTATTGGTGGTTTTAGCCGGCTTGATTTTTGTTCAACGCCGCCAGAAACAGCAGGCAAAAGCCGCTGTTGATGAAGAGAAAAAAGGCAGAAGTAAGCGTGCTGCCGCTAGGGTGACCAGCAAGAAATCGGCTCCAGCGGCAGATCGACAGTCTGTAGCCGCTTCGTTATCCGAGCCTGAAGAGGTTGAAGTGAGCGAAGACTGGGGTTGGGAAGCTGTACCTGATGTGGAAGTGGAAGAGGCTGCCAATGTGTCGCAGGAAGTGGATGCACTGACGGAATATAAAGTCTATAAGCAATTCGGTTACCACGAAAAAGCTGCCGAATCGCTGTCTCAATATCTAACTTCTGGCTCGGTAGTCGTGAGCGATGGTATGCGCAGCTCTTTAGTTAATGAGCTGGTGCAGCTGTGGCTGGATGCTAAAAAGCCGGATGAATTGGCTGAAACTTTGCGCCAGTTCGGCAATCTGCTCACTAAAGCGCAAACCGAGGACTACATCAAACAAGGTTTGGCAGTTGATAAAAACAACCTTAGTCTGCGCGTGTTGGCTGAAGAATTACTAGGCTGGGGTATACAGCAGACCTCTGCTGAAATCGGCGAACGCATCGGGCTGGATATGCCGGCACAAACCAAGCAGAAAAGCCGCCGTGTAGCCGTAGAAGCCGAGAGCGAGCAGAAAGTGGCCAATTCAGCATTGGCCGAGTCCCGCAAAGAGCTGGTTACCAATTCCAAATATACCGGTGCTATTCTTGTACATGATGAAGAAAAAGCTGCTCTGATGGGCTTTATGAAGCCTGAATCTGGCTATCGCCTGATGAAGGACAGGCTTGCCTACGATACGGCAGTTAGCTATGCCAATAAGGCCATCCGCCAGGCCAACAAACCAGCTGCGTTGATTATTGATGCGCTGAGTTTGGACTATAAAAATCAAAATATTGACCGTTTTGCCCAACATCTTTGGCAGCTTTACTACACCTTGGGCCCGTATGGCCGCCAAGTGAAAGAAAGAATGCTAGGCTGGGGTCTCAATTTGGGCGAACACCCCATCTTTACTCAGTTGGAATCCAATCCGAATGAGGTTCAACTGCGCGAAATCGGGACTGCCAACGGTTTCTTGGATCGTGGCACCAGTACTCAAAAAGCGCACCGTAAACCCCTTATTAAAACACGTACTGATGATGTCAGCATGAAACAGACCCCGGCAGAAAAAGTGTTGCGTGATGTCGAATCATTACTGATGTATGGCCAGTTAGATGAAGCAATGAATTTGCTGGAAGAATCCATCTTGGAGTACCCCAGCGAATCACAGTTGTATATTACGTTGTTCGATATTTGCGAACGTGCAGAAGAATGGGAGCGCCTGGAGCAGGTATTGCATAAGATACGTGCCAATATCCAGCATCCGCCAGAGGAGGTAGTATTGGCAATGAGCCAATTACTACAAAAAATCAACTACGGTTCTGTTCGGACATGATAAATGACTAATAACGCAATCCCCCAAGTGAAGACGGTTCACATCATGTTGTTGGGCATGGACGAGCGCCAATATGCGATGTTCCGTATGGCATTCAAAATGCATGGTATTACTAATTATGAACTGGTTACAGTGGAGCAGGGTATTCAGCCAGATATGGTATTGGCCGATGCCGATACTGATGTGGAGATTTGGAAAGATGCAAAAAACCAGTTTCCCGATGCGAAGGTGGTGTATTTTTCCAGCTTGCCGCCTCCGGTAACCGCTCCTTATCTGGCCAAGCCGATTAAGTTCGATACTCTATTTTTGAACTTAAAAAACCTGCAACAGGGTAACGGCATTTGGGTAGCCAGTAGTAGCCGAGCGGAGCATGCTCCTAGGCTGGCAACACAGGAAACCGAGCAAGCTTCGTCTGTACGATCTCATTCGGCTAGTATCACCATCGAACATTTCGATGAAGACAACGGTTTGTTGGGCGAAGTACGCAAAGCAGCCAAGCAGGATGTCAATGTGGCGGTAATGCACAACGGCAAACCTATGTTGCTGGTGTTCCCGTCCATTCAGAAAGTGTTGTTGGTAACCGATTCTGAAACACTCAAATCTTTGTGTGAACAGAAATTTGTTGATTTGCAAACGCGAGCGATTACTGAAGAGAACTTGAAAGCCAAGGCCAAGCTTTCCATTACTGCTTGCTTATGGCAGTTGGCTATTTGGACAAGTAATGGCCGCTTTCCCAAAGTAATCAACAAAAGCACAGTATTCAAAGTTCGCAACTGGCCAAACCTGACTCGTTTGGCACCGCTTGCCGAATCAATGCGCCTATCCGCCTTCTTAACCAAGGCTTCAGGTAGCCTGACTATTCTGCACAAGCTGATGCTTATCGATAACAAAGATTTAGCTGATTATCTTACTGCGGTCTATGTTACCGACCATCTGATTGTGGAATCGGCCGGGCAGGCTGAGACTCAGACTGCTGGAGCAGGGCAAGCTAGAGTTGCTGCACAAACGCAAACTATACAGCGTCCGGAGAGAGTTCATACTAGAGCGCATGAAGAAGATAGCGACGAAGAAGTACCGAAACAGCGCGGGCTGCTGCAACGTTTGATGAATAAAATTATTGGCCGATAAAGGAATATAACATGGCAGAGAATAAGATTATTTTTACAGGTCCGGTCGGCGTAGGGAAAACTACCGCTATTGCTGCGCTGTCAGATGACCCACCAATTAAGACTGATGCCCGTGCATCTGATATGACTACCTCCATGAAAAGCCACACCACCGTGGCCATGGACTACGGTGTGATTCACTTAGATGAGAATACCAAGGTGCATTTGTACGGCACGCCCGGGCAGGAACGTTTTGATTTTATGTGGGACATTTTGAGCCAAGGCAGTATGGGCTTGGTGTTGCTGTTGGATAATACCCGTTCCAATCCTTTGAAAGACCTGAAATTCTTCTTGGATTCGTTTAGTGATTTGCTCAAAACCGCACCTGTGGTTGTGGGTGTAACCAAGATGGATTTGAAAGCCACGCCCGGTATCGAGGTGTATCAGAAATACCTGCTGCAATACGGCATGAACGTGCCGGTATTTGAAATTGATGCGCGGAATGAAAACGATGTGAAACAGCTGGTTACTGCGATGCTGTATTCAATTGATCCTGGTTTAGAGGTATAAAAATGGATTCGACACTACTTTTGCAGCCTAATCTATACCCACGAGTAACTCCCGCTGGCGCATACTATGCGGTTTCCAATAAAGGCCAAAGCGCTAGCCGTACTCTGCTGGGCGGTATTCTGCAGGCTGGCGAGCAGGAAACTGTTGGCCGGGAAAATTTATTGCGTTGGGCGCAAACCAACGATATTGATGCCGCACTCAACTTGTTGTACCGCATGCAGCGTTTGGAATTTTTGTATGGCGAAGACGAGCCAGACAAAAAAACCGATTTGCTTAGCGGCACCGGCCTGCCCAATATCCTGACGCACCTCTCTGATGTGCAGAAGGCATTATTGGTAGATCAAGACGGTTTCTATTTTTCCAGCTCCGGTTTCAACCACGAAGCTGCTGAAGAAATCGCAGTGTTGGCCAGTGAAGCCGTTCGCTTGTATGAACAGCATAGCCTCTTGATTAAGAACAACCTGAATATCTACCACAATGCGGTGGGCATTTGTGATCCATCAGGCCAGAGTGAGCTGACTTTCTTCCCGCTGTATATCGGTGATTTGAAATTTATCCTGGTTACCGGCGGTGTACCGCAGCTGCATAAAGATGAATTTGTATCTTTAGTGCGGGCGCTGTATCAAATCGTTGATTCTGCTAACCAGATTGAAGCACTCTAATTAAATTATTGGGAAAACACAATATGCAACAACAATTAGTTTCTTCTGTATTGAGCGATTTAAACAGCTCGTCTGTTGATATTACCGCTTCCGCTGTTATTTCCAGTGACGGCTTGCCGGTTGCCTCTATGCTCCAGGCCAATATTGACCCGGATCGTGTGGGTGCTATGTCTGCCGCGTTGCTGGCCTTGGGCAACCGTACCACCAAAGAGCTACTATGTGGCGAATTGGAGCAGGTGATTGTGAAAGGCACCGATGGCTACATCCTGTTGATTCAAGCCGGTGAAGACACTGTATTGGTAGTAACTGCCCGAGAAAGCGCCAAACTAGGCTTGATCTTGCTCGACGCCCGCCGTGCCGCACGCAGCATTGTAGATTTGGAAAGCAGCTAAACGCCTATCCGACACGCAATGAGTGCCGCACGCCAGGCTACCTGAAAATACAGCCAATCTGTTTCAGGTAGCCTTTGTTCCATTGCTGGCTAGTAAACCGGTTTGTTTATGGAGTATAACCAACCAGATGGTATTTGGATTTTTTAGAAAACGCAAAGTGCAACCAACTGCCCCACAACAGAAAGCTGGGTTGGTGCAGGCTGTTGAAGAAGCAGTTCAACCAGATGAGGTTGCGGCACAATCTGCCTCAAAAACAGCAGAGCAATCCGCTGCCCCGACATTTGCTGCTGAAATTTCTGTTGCCGAATCGAAATCGACTGACTTGTCCAACAAAACATTGGTGCATGAAACTGCAGCTACAGAGGTAGCGAATGCTGAAGCACCGCTCGTGCAACTGGAAGTCTTGGCTGAACAATCCATTGCCACGGCTGAAGAAGTTGCTTCGATCGATGAATATGCCTCTGATGAGCAGTCAACTAACGAACTAGCATTCAGTGAACAGAAAGCCGCTGAACTGGCTGCTTCATCAATTGCAGAAGCAATCACTACCGAACCTTCGCCTGAACAGCCCTCCTCACTCGGCTGGGCTGCCCGCCTCAAGCAAGGCTTGAGCAAATCGCGCCAGCAAATGGCCAAGTCGCTGGCCGGTGTGTTTGGCGGCGGCAAGATAGACGAAGACCTGTATGAAGAGCTGGAAACCGTGCTGCTCACCAGTGATATGGGTATTGAAGCCACCGAGCATCTGATGGAAGAAGTACGCCAGCGCGTGAGCCTGCGCGGCCTGAAAGACGGCGAAGAACTGCGTGGCGCATTGAAAGACGCCATCTACGAGCTGATTAAACCGCTGGAGCAGCCGCTGACCTTGCCCGCAGACAAACGGCCGTTTGTGATTATGCTCGCCGGCGTCAATGGCGCAGGCAAAACCACTTCCATCGGCAAGTTAGCCAAATATTTCCAAGCTCAGGGCAAAAGCGTGCTGCTGGCTGCCGGCGACACTTTCCGCGCCGCTGCCCGCGAGCAGCTGGCCGAATGGGGCGAGCGCAACGGCGTTACCGTGATTTCTCAAGCTTCCGGCGATTCTGCCGCCGTCTGCTTCGATGCCGTGGAAGCCGCCAAAGCGCGCGGTATCGACATCGTGCTGGCCGACACCGCCGGCCGCCTGCCCACGCAAACCCATTTGATGGAAGAAATCAAAAAAGTGAAGCGCGTGTTGCAGAAATCCATGCCCGACGCGCCGCATGAAATCGTGGTGGTGCTGGATGCCAATATCGGCCAGAATGCCGTGAACCAAGTGATTGCCTTCGATGACGCGCTGGGGCTTACTGGCCTCATCGTGACCAAGCTCGACGGCACGGCCAAAGGCGGCGTGCTGGCCGCGCTGGCCAGCCGCCGCCCCGTGCCGGTGCGCTTTATCGGCGTGGGCGAAGGCATCGACGACTTGCGCCCGTTCAACGCCCGCGAGTTTGTAGACGCACTGTTGTAACCCAAAGATACACAGCAAAAGGCTACCTGAAAAACCGTTTTCAGGTAGCCTCTCGGTTTTCAGGTAGCCTGTTATATAATCCGTCTCACCTTTTTCTTTCGAGAACACCATGCTGCTTGCCCTCTCTTTGCGCGATTTTGTGATTGTTGAGCAACTCCATTTGGATTTCCAGCCCGGCTTTACCGTGCTCACCGGCGAAACCGGCGCGGGCAAATCCATTACGCTCGATGCACTCAGCCTGCTGCTCGGCGATAAGGCCGACTACAGCCAAATCCGCCACGGCTGCCCCGAAGCGCAGCTTTCTGCCCTGTTCGACTTGAGCGGCCTGCCCGAATTGCGCGCCGAACTCTGCGAACAAGGCCTGCTCGGTGCAGACGAGGTCGAGCTTTCCATCCGCCGCACCATCGACAGCAAAGGCCGCAGCCGCAGCTTCATCAACAATCAGGCCGCCACCTTGGCCCAACTGCGCCAAATCGGCAGCCGCCTGGTGGACATCCACGGACAAAGCGCGCACCACTCGCTCAACAGCGAAGCCGTGCAGCGCGATCTGCTGGACGCTTTTGCCAACAGCAAACCCTTGGCCGAACAAGTGCAAGCCGCCTATCGGCAATGGCGGCAGGCGCAGGAGGATTTGGCCACCGCCGAGGCCGAGGGCGAGCGTTTGGCCGAAGAGCGCGAACGGCTGGCCTGGCAGGTGGGCGAAATGGAAAAACTTGCCCCGGTGGAAGGCGAATGGGCGCAGCTTTCGCAAAGCTACGACAGCCTGGCGCATGCTGCTGAGCTGTTGCAGGCTGCCGAAGAAGTGGCCGCCCACATCGACGGCGACAGCGGCCTGCACAGCCTGGCCGGGCGCTGCCGCCGCCAGCTGGAAAGCCTCTCCGGCATCGAGCCGCGTTTTGCCGAAAGCCTAGAAATGCTCGACAGCATCGAGGCCGAGCTGGGCGAAATCAGCAGCCACATGCACAGCGTGGCCGCCCGTGCCGAAATCAACCCCGCCGAATTGGCCGCGCAGGAAGAGCGTATGGCCGAACTGATGTCTGCCGCCCGCCGCCACCGCATCGAGCCAGAAGAGCTGCCTGCCCGCCTGGCGCAGCTGCAGCAGGATTTGGCCGATTCCGAAGCCGCCGCCGACATCGAAGCCCTGCGCGAACAAGTGCGCCTGGCCGAAGCCGCCTATCGGCAGCCCGCGCGCGAGCTGTCCGCCCAAAGGCAGCAGGCCGCCGCCAAACTGGCCGAAGAAACCACCAAACACATGCAGCAGCTTTCCATGCGCGGCGCACGTTTCCACATCGAGCTCATTCCATGCGAAGCGCAGGCATACGGGCTGGAGCAGGTGCAGTTTCAGGTAGCCGCCAACCAAGGCAGCCCCTTGCGGCCGTTGAACAAAGTTGCTTCCGGCGGCGAACTGGCCCGCATCAGCCTGGCCCTGCAGGTAACCGCCAGCCAATACACGCAGATTCCCACCCTGATTTTCGACGAAGTGGATAGTGGCATCGGCGGCGGCGTGGCCGAAACCGTTGGCCGTGCCCTGCGCACGTTGGGGCGGCAGCACCAAGTGCTCGCCGTTACCCACCTGCCGCAAGTGGCCGCCTGCGGCGCACAGCATTGGCAGGTGAGCAAACACAGCGGCGGCGGGCAAACCGTGAGCACCATCCGCGAACTCGAAGGCAGTGCACGCGTTGAAGAAATCGCCCGCATGCTCGGCGGCGAAACCCTCACCGACACCACCCGCCGCCATGCCGCCGAAATGCTGGAAATGGCGGCAGCAGAGTAGGGCGCTTGTTTCAGGTAGCCTTTAGGCCAAGCAAGAGGCTATCTGAAAAAGAAACCAGCCAAAATTTCAGGTAGCCAGAATACACGAAAGGCTACCTGAAAGCAGCCATCCCACTATAAAACCCGCTGCCTGTTGGCAGCCAGCCTTCCCTATCCCAAGCCCATCCCATCATGACCGATTCCCTCTACCTCCCCGCCGCCCGCCTGTGCCCCGCCGCCATCACGCTGCCCGGCTCTAAAAGCATCAGCAACCGCACCCTGCTGTTGGCCGCCCTGTCCGACAACGCCTGCTGCATTGAAAACCTGCTCGATGCCGACGACACCCGCCATATGCTTGCTACGCTGCAAAGCCTCGGCGTCCGCATCGAACATCATGGCGGCGGCAGCTACACCGTACACGGCTGCGGCGGCCGTTTCCCGCAGCGGCAGGCCGATTTGTTCCTCGGCAACGCCGGCACCGCCTTCCGCCCGCTCACCGCCGCTCTGGCCTTGCTCGGCGGCGATTACCGCCTGTACGGCGTGGCACGGATGCACGAACGCCCCATCGGCGATTTGGTCGATTCCCTGCGCCAAGCCGGGGCAACTATCCGCTACGAAGGCTGGGAAGGCTATCCGCCGCTGCACATCAACAAGCGGCAGGCCGGCGGCCAGAGCCGCATTACCGTGCGCGGCAACGTGTCCAGCCAATTCCTCACCGCCCTCCTGATGGCTTTGCCGCTCACCGGCCAGGCGCACGAAATCGAAGTGCAGGGCGAGCTGATTTCCAAACCCTATATCGACATTACACTCAAACTGATGGCACAATTCGGCGTTCAGGTAGCCCACGACAGCCACCGCCTGTTCAGGCTACCTGAAAGCGCCCGCTACCATGCTCCGGCCACTCTCCATGTGGAAGGCGATGCCTCCGGCGCATCTTATTTCCTCGCCGCCGGCCTGCTTGCCGCTGCCCCCGTGCGCGTGAACGGCATCGGGCGGCACAGTATCCAGGGCGATACCGCGTTTGCCGCCGAGTTGGAAAAAATCGGCGCCGCCGTGGAGTGGGGCGAAAATTATATTCAGGTAGCCCGCCGCCCCGACCAGTGCATCCGCTCCTTCGATTTGGATGCCAACCATATTCCCGACGCAGCAATGACCCTGGCCGTGGTGGCTCTTGCGGCTGGCGCGCGTTGCAGCCTGCGCAACATCGGCTCGTGGCGCGTGAAAGAAACCGACCGCATCGCCGCTATGGCCGCCGAACTGCGCAAACTCGGCGCACGGGTGGAAGAGGAAGCCGAAGCCATCCACATCACCCCGCCGCCCCGCCTAGCCGCCAACGCCCGCATCGACACCTACGACGACCACCGCATGGCCATGTGCTTCTCGCTGGTTTCCCTGCTCGGCGTGCCTGTATATATCAATGACCCGCAATGCGTGAACAAAACCTTTTCCGATTATTTCCAATTGTTTGGATCCATGTGGGCGTAAGGGCTATTTGAGATTCCGCAGGGTATATTTAATGCCTGCACGCCACCGCACCGAAGGCTACCTGAAATCCATTTTTCAGGTAGCCTTTCACACAAAACCGCCCGCAAGTTTCCCTGTGAGCAGCTGTTTGGTGTAAGCGGGCTAAGCGCTTGGTTTGGAGACACTAAAATCTTCACTTGGCTCTTCTCTTTCACCAGGGCTTCAAAGCCTTCGCTCACGATGTCTTGCGGCTTGATGCGTTTGGTAAACAGCTTGTTTTTCGGGAAGTAGCCTTGTTCCATCAGTTGCAATACGGCGGGGAAAATGTCGCGGTAGGCGATGATGCCTTTCACAGTTTTTTCTTTAATCACGATTTCGTTCGGGTGGATGGAGGCTTCGTTTTCCTAAATGCTCACGATCACGCATTTGCCGTCGTTTTCCACGGCTTCGATGGCCTGTTTCAGCACGGGAGCCACGCCGGTTAACTCAAACGACACGTTTACGTCGTCATCGTTTTCGGCTTTGATGTGTTCTACCACACTCACTTTGGAGGGGTTGATCACCACGGCACCCAGTTTGCGAGCTTTGGCTTGGCGTTCGGGAGAAAGCTCAATGGCGTAGATGGTGGTGGCACCGGCAGCACGCAGGGCTTCGATGGTGGGCAGGCCGATGGGGCCGTAGCCGAATACGGTGGCAGTGTCGCCGGCTTTGAAGCTGCTTTGGCGTACGGCATACAGGGCTGCGGCAACGGGCTCTGACGTACCCTGTTCGTAGTCGATGCTGTCGGACAATTTGTGGCACAATTCGCCGTCTACCACGCAGTAGCTGGTGAAGCCGCCATCGGCAGCCAGGCCGACAAAGCTGAGGTTTTTGCCAAGGTTGTATTTGCCTTTGAGTCCGTCTTTGTCCAAAATCGGCCCAACGGTTATGCAGTCGCCTACTTTCACATTGGTTACGCCTGTTCCCACTTCCACGATTTCGCTGGCAAATTCGTGGTCGGGCGTGAGCGGGTCTTTGCGGCTGGAATAGGGGTGCTCTTTCTCTACCAGGATAAAGATAGGGCCGCCGAGGTATTCGTGCAGGTCGCTGCCGCAGATACCGGTGTATTCATAGCGATTTTCACTTATGACGGGCGTGTGATTTCGGGAACGGCTATGTCTTCCACACGGATGTCGCGGCGACCGTACCATCTTGCAGTTTTCATTGTACTCATATCAGTATCATTATTAGGTTGAGTTAAGAACGAGGATCGATTTTAGAAATTTTGGGCGGCAGTTTCGAGCAGACTTAGGCTATTATTCTGATATTATTTTTCAGGTAGCTGAATAAAAGGGACAGTTTCTGGCAACTTTGTTAAGAATTTAAAATGTTAAGAATTTAAAATTTATGATTGAAATACAAGAAATTACATACCGCTATTCACAGGCACAGGAAAACGCACTCGACAGCGTGATCCTACCAGTAGCCGAGGGGGCGGCGCTGGGCCTGCTCGGCCCCAACGGCGCGGGAAAAACCACGCTGATGTCTCTTTTGGCCGGGTTGTTGCCGGTGCAGGGCGGGCAGATTTTGTTTGACGGCGTGCCGCTGGGCAGGCTGCCGGCCAAAGAGCGGCAGCGTATTTCGCTGGTGCCGCAGGATTTTGCTTTTTATCCCTTGCTCTCGGTGTGGGACAATATGCGCTTTTTCACCGCGCTATATGCCGTGCGCGACGAAGGCTACCTGAAAACCTTGCTGGAGCAGGCCGGCCTGGCCGAACACCGCGCCAAACTGGCCAAACACCTTTCCGGCGGGCTGAAGCGGCGCTTAAACTTTGCCATCGGCCTCATCAACCGCCCCAAGCTGATTTTTTTAGACGAAATCACCGTGGGCATCGACCCCGAATCGCGCCGCTTTATTTTGGATAGCGTGGCCGCGCTCACGCAGCAGGGCATCACGGTGGTGTACACCTCGCATTATTTGCAGGAAATCGAGCTGTTGTGCCGCGATATTGCGCTGCTGCACGGCGGGCGGTTGGTGTATCACGGCGGCCTGCATGAGATATTGCGCCAATGCGGGCAATCCGGCCTGACCCTGCGCACCGTGCCGCCGCTGCCCGATGCCGAGCTGGCCGCGTTGCAAGGCCGCCGCGCCGCCGACGGTACGTTGCATTTCGATACCGATACGCCCGCCGAACTGCTGGCCGCGCTGCAAGATAAAGGCTACGCCGCCGAAGCCTGCCGTTTTGGCTTTGCCTCACTGGAAAGCTTTTATTTGGACTTCTTGGCCAAGCAGGCTACCTGAAAACCATAAAACGAATATGATCAAACCCATGCAAGCATCCCATCCCACAAGGCCGGCCTCATGTTAGCCGCCGCCATCACCAAAGAACTCAAGCTGCTCAGCCGCGACCTGCACGGCGTGGCCGTGCTGTTTGTGATGCCGATTCTGTTTATGCTGATTATGTCGGCCGCCTTGAGCAGCAGCCGGGAAAACCTCAATCCCGATGCGCAAATCGTGCTGCTCGGCAAACCAGACAGCCCGCTTAACCAACAGTTTCTGCAAGCCCTGCAAAACGAGAAGCTGAAAGTGCAGCTGGCCGATAAAAGCCGCCTGGCCGATTTTCAGGTAGCCTTACAGCGTGGCGAGGCCGATTTGCTGCTGCTCAATCCAAACGATGAAACCACCCCGCTGGAAAAAGAACAGCCTCTGCACCTGTGGCTCCAGCCCGATGCCGATCGCGGCTGGCTGCTCGGCATCAAAGGCCTGATGCGCCAGCACTACACCCAGGCACGCCTGGCGCAGTATTTCGATGGCAACGAAATCGTGTTGGACAACAACAAAAATCCCGCCGTGCGCCGCATTCAAGACCAAGTGAACAAAGAATTGGACAATAAGTTCGGCCAAATCGAAACTTATCTGGGGCGCGAAATGTGGCAGGAAACCTATCTGAACCGGCAGGGCGAGGCGGTGGAGCAGCCCAACTCCGTGCAGCACAGCGTGCCCGCCTGGCTGATTTTCGGCATGTTTTTCATCATGATACCGCTCTCCAACGTGATGGCGATGGAACGGCAGACCAACACGCTCACCCGCCTGAACATGGCGCGTGCCCCCGCTTGGAAACTCTTGGCTGCCAAGCTGATTCCCTACTTCTTAATCAACCAGTTGCAGTTTGCCGGCATGATTGCGCTGGGCGCATGGGTGCTGCCCCTGCTCGGCATGCCCGCCTTTGCGCTGGCCGGCGGCTGGGCGGGCTATGCCGCCGTATCCTGCGCCGTGAGCCTGGCCGCGCTGGGCTACGGGCTTTTGGTGAGCGTGCTGGCCAAAACCACCGAACACGCCGTGGTGCTCGGCGGCGGCGGCATCATCATCATGGCCGCACTGGGCGGCGTGATGGTGCCCGTGCACATCATGCCCGCGCTGATGCAGCAGCTCTCCCAGCTCTCGCCGATGGGCTGGGGCTTGTCCGCCTTCCAAAAACTGCTGTTAAACCATTACACCCTGGCGCAAATTGCCCCGCAGCTGCTGCACTTGGCCGGCTTCGGCCTGGCCGCCCTCGCCGCTGCCGCCGCGCTCTACCGCCGCCAACTCAAAACCCAAGCGAGATTTTAAAGTGAACACGCCCGATTTAAGCTCCCCCGCGCTGGAGCAGGCCTTGAAAAGCCTGATTGTGCGCGAAACCGAAAAACAAAACGATGTGGACATGGCCGCCTTTGCCGACGACTCCCCGCTGTTCGGCCCGGAAAGCCCGGTCGGCCTCGATTCGCTCGACGCGCTGCAAATCACCGTCGCCCTGCAAGCCCATTACGGCGTGCGCCTCAACGGCGACCGCATGGTGCGCAAACACATGATGAACGTGCGCGATTTGGCCGCCTTTATCCGTGAACAGCACGGCGCATAAAGGCTACCTGAAAAACCGTTCTGCCCGTTTTCAGGTAGCCTTTGCCGTATCGCTAAACACACCGCATGAATCCGAAAATCGCCCAACTCCAACAACGCAACGCCCAAGTTCGCCTGCGGCAGCGCTACGCCTTTTTAAACATTGCCGACATCCAATCCACAGATGGCGACATTGCCCGCCGATTTATCGACAGCGGCATCTATCGGCTTACTAACCCGGCCGCCGCCACCTTCCCGTTTCATCAAAACGGCATCATCGACCACCCGCTATACCAAGCCCAGCATCAAGCCGCCTGTACCGAAATGGTGCGCCGGATACACGCCTTGCTTGCTGATACGGCGTGGATAAGCTTAAGCGAAAACGGCTTCGGCTTCTGGGCGCGCATTTCCCTGCCCGCCTTGCAGGCCGCTTTGGATCATTGGTTTGAACAATACGGCGATTTCGGGCTGTATCTTGAAAACGGCCATGCGCTGGCCATCCATGAGGCGGAGTACGAATGGGAAGTGCTGGAAACGCCGGGCAAACCGCTTGAGGCTATCTGAAAAATGAACACCACAAACACTCCATCCCGCGCCGCCTATTTGTGCGGCAGCAGTTATTGGTGCGCACAAGGGCAGGGCAGCCGCCCGTTCGGGCTACCTGAAACCTTATTCTTGCCGCCGGCCTTCCGTACCGCACATGGCTTGGGGCAGCAGCGCGAGCTGCCGTATTTTGCCGCCTTCCCCGCCGCTCCGGCCACGCTGGCGCAGCTGTGCGGCTGGATTGAGGCTCAAATCCGCCAAGCCGCTACGGCAGCTGGCTGGGATGCAGACAACCTGGCCGGCATTCCCGTGTTTATCGGTTCCACCTCCTATGTGATGTCCGACCGCGAAGCTGCGCCGGCTGCCAGCCCCGAAGAAGAACACTACACCCTGTGTGAAATTGCAGGCTACCTGAAAATCCGTTTGCGCAGCCCCAACGTATTCAGCTTTGCCACCTCCTGCACCGCCGCCGCCCAAGCCCTGCTCGCTGCCGCCCGCAGCATCGGAAACGGCTTGGCCGAACGCGCCATCGTGGTCGGCATTGAAAGCTTCAACCGGCTCACCTTCGAGCATTTCCAAGCCATGGGTCTGCTGGAAACCGAGCCGGGCAGGCTGCCGTTTCTCGATGCAGGAGGGCTGGTGTTGGGCGAAGCCGCCTCCGCGCTGGTCTTGTCGGCACAGCCGCACCGCGATTACGCCTGCCGCCTGCACGGCTTCACCGCGCAAACCGACCACCTCAACCTCACCGCTTCTTCCGTCGAACCGCTGCACAGCCTGCTTGCCGAATGCTTGTGCCGCGCCGGAATGGCTGCGCCGGATTTGTGCGGCGTGAAAACCCACGGCAGCGGCGGCCTGAGCGATGAAGTGGAAATGCAGGTGCGCCGCCAAATCTGGCCGCATACCCCCGCCTTGCTGTTCAAACCCTACACCGGCCACACCCTCGGCGCGAGTGCCGCCGTGGAAACCGCTCTGTTGCACGCCGCCTTGCAACAAGGCCGCCTGCCACCCCTGCCCGTATCCTCCTCCGATTTCCCCCTGCCTACCCTGCACGGCCAGCCGCTGCCAAACGGCAGCTATCTGAACTATTTCCTTGGCTTCGGCGGCAGCCATTGTGCCTGGGTGTTGGATTGGCAGGGTTGAGGCTACCTGAAAAGTATATTTGATGATGTCGAATCCATTGCACCCAGGCCAAACATTGGCCTACCTCCAAGCCAGCGCCCGCTTTATCGCCGAGCCGCAGCAGCCCGATGCTGAACTGCGACGCCTTTTGCGCGAGCAATACGGCATCGATGCACGCCGCCTGAGCCGTTTCACCCTGCTCGCCCTACTCGGCGCCTTGCCGCTGTGCCATGGGCTACCTGAAAACCCTGCCATTTATCTCGCCTCGCCGTTCAGCTCCCCCTCCCGCATGGCCGCGATGCAGCAGAAACTTGCCGCCTGCCAGCCCTCGCCGCTCGACTTTATGGCCAATCTCCACAACGCTGCCACGTTCCAGCTGGCGCAAATCCTCGGCAGCAGCGGAAACAGCGTGTTTCTTGCCGCCGATACCGTCGATTGCCTCAGCCCGCTGTATGCCGTGCTGAACGCATTGTTGGCCGAGCCTGGGCAAACTGTGCTGTTGGGCTGGGCTTACGAACAGGCAGGGCAGGGGGAGCAGGAAGGCAGCGTGTGGTGGCAAGTTTCAGGTAGCTTGTCACCCCAGTGGCACGGCTGGCGGATAAGCACCGCTGCGATCAATCACACCATCACCGTCATGCCGCACCAATTTGCCTTTCTGCCTGTGGCATTGGTCTTGGAAGAGCAGCTGTACGGCCGGGGCCGGCTTCTGCTGCCACCACACGGCATCTGGCCAGCGTTGCAAATAGAGACACTTTCTGCCAACAAGATAGAGTAGTTGAACTGATTAGAGACATTCCCGAACACCGCCGGTCTGTCAGCACACACAGCGTGATTGTGGATATATAAGGTAAAGATGAGTGTGAAATTGAATTCGTGGGCGGAAACGGCGAAACCTTGGCCTTGCCCGTTTTAAATGGGCAGGCAGATTCTGAGCTGGAGTAGGGGGGGGATATATAGCCTATCATTACACAGAGAATAGTGGGTAAAGCTCATCCTGCCAACATAATAAGGCTACCTGAAAGCTCCAGCTTCTACGAAGCTAAATTTCAGGTAGCCTTTTATGTTAGTTTGGCCAAATAGCAGAGAAGGTTTGTAGCAGCCAGAAAGGCCATAGCTGAAGCACTCATACAAGGCGAGCCAACGCAGTAGGATAGAGAAGTGCTTTAGCTATATACCTAAGGCCACAACTGCAACTTTTCCCTGCCCTCCTATTTACATAAAAACCTATTGCCATACTAAATTAGTTTCCATTACTATACACTAATAATACTGATTATCAATAGAACAACTATTTTTAAGGGGCACACTCATGTTTGTTTGTGTTTGTAATGCCATTTCCGACCGCCAGATTCAAGAAACCGTTGCCGCCGGAGCCACCAGCCTTACTGACCTGCAAAACGCCTTGGGCGTGGCCACCTGCTGCGGCTGCTGCGCCGATTTGGCCGTTTCCTACCTAGGCAACCACAGCGACAACCATCAGGTTGCTACCGGCAAAAACAATCTGCAATAGCCGCGTTGTCATCGCCGCCCACCTAACCCTGCACACATTGACACTGCTGCCGTATTACGGCAGCATTTTGCTTTTCAGGTAGCCTCAACAATACACATCATGGACTTATTCAATACCCGTTCTGTTACCTTCGAGCAGCCCACCGCCATGCTGCGCGCCTGCCACGGCAAAGTAAAACGCTTCTGCAGCCAACTGCACGCCCTGCCCGACTATCTGCAACAGCACGGCTACAACACCGTAGCTGAGCAAGCCATTACCCAAATCCGTCACTATTTCAACGTAGCCGCCCCGCTGCACCACCAAGACGAAGAAGAAGATTTCTTTCCCCTGCTGCTGCAATACGCCCCCGAAGCAAAGGCGCTGATCCAAGAGTTGGAAAGCGAACACCAATCCCTGCACAGCAGCTGGGATTTGCTCAACCAACACCTGGCCTCCCTCGCCGACGGCACACCGCTCAATCTCGAGCTCATCTCCTGCTTCACTGCCGGCTACGACTTCCACATTCCGCGCGAAGAGCAGCTGTTCGACCTAGGCGACCAAAAAATCCCCGAAGCCGAACTGCACATCATCGGCAAACGCATGGCCGCCAGGCGGCAAGGGTAAAGGCTGAGTACTGTTCGGCAGTAAGATTAAAAAGGCTACCTGAAACTTTCAGGTAGCCTTCTTTATCAAAAGAACCAACCAAACTTAGCTGCCACAAACGCCACAGCAACCGCTTTCGGTGGTTTCGCCGTTGTTGTTGTCGGCATTGTTGAGCACCTTCAGCTCGGTATCATCCTGCACTTGCGGTGCATTGCCGGCGGATTCGGGCTGGAGGGTTTCGTTTTGGCTCATTGTTTTTCCTTTCATCGGATGTGTTGGCAGGAAAATAATACACCGTGATTTTAAAGCTGTTTGTCGGCAGCGGCCTCTTGCTGCTCTGATTCTTCTGCAGCCTGTGCGTTCAGCGGAACGGCAGCTTGGTCTTGCTCGGCAGCCTCATCTGCCAAAGCCGGAGCGGGTTCGGCAAGAGGCTGGTCAGTTTCGCCTGCATCTGTTGCCTCAGCGCTGCCGGCATCGGCGTCGTTGCCGCCACGCACATTGTGGCTGTAGTCTTTCGGCGGACTGGGCTGCTTGCCTTCCATGATCTCCAGCACTTGATCGCGATCGATGGTTTCCCATTCTATCAATGCCTTACACATGGTTTCCATTTTATCGCGATTTTCATCCAAAATTTTATAGGCCACCGCATATTGTTCGTCCAGAATGCGGCGGATTTCGGCATCCACGTCCTGCTGAGTTTTCTCGGAAATATGCTGTGAGCGGGTAATGCTGCGGCCAAGGAACACTTCGCCTTCGTTTTCGGCATACACCATCACACCCATTTTTTCGCTCATGCCATAACGCGTTACCATTTCGCGCGCTATCTGTGTGGCACGCTCGAAATCGTTGGACGCACCGGTGGAAATGCGGCCGACAAAAATATCTTCGGCAATGCGTCCGCCAAACAGGATAGCCAGCTGGCTGAGCATTTGGTCTTTATACATCGAAATACGATCGCGCTCCGGCAGCTGCCAGGTCAAGCCCAGCGCACGGCCGCGCGGCATAATGGTTACTTTATGCACCGGATCGGTAAACGGCAGGCTCTCGGCCACGATGGCATGGCCGGCTTCGTGATAAGCGGTGGCACGTTTTTCGTCCTCATGCATCACCATGCTGCGCCGCTCAGGGCCCATATAGATTTTATCTTTGGCATCTTCAAAGTCGCTCTGATCAACCTTGATTTTATTGCGGCGGCCGGCAAACAGCGCAGCCTCATTTACCAAGTTAGCCAAATCCGCACCGGAAAAACCGGGTGTGCCGCGCGCCAGCGACACCAAATCCACCGAAGCATCCAGTGGCACTCTCTTGGCGTGCACTTTCAAAATCTGTTCGCGGCCGCGGATATCAGGCAACGGCACCACCACTTGGCGGTCGAAACGGCCGGGGCGCTGCAAGGCTGGGTCGAGTACATCCGGGCGATTGGTGGCAGCAATCACGATAACCGTTTGATTGCTTTCAAAACCATCCATCTCCACCAACAGCTGGTTCAAAGTCTGTTCGCGTTCATCGTTGCCGCCACCCAAACCGGCACCACGCTGGCGGCCCACGGCATCGATTTCATCGATAAAGATGATACAGGGCGCATTTCTCTTAGCCTGCTCAAACATATCGCGCACGCGGGAAGCGCCCACGCCCACAAACATCTCCACAAAGTCCGAGCCGGATATGCTGAAAAATGGCACGCCTGCTTCGCCGGCAATCGCCTTGGCCAACAAAGTCTTACCTGTACCCGGGCTGCCGGCCAGCAAAATTCCGCGCGGCACACGGCCACCCAAGCTCTGATAGCGGTTTGGCGCTTGGAGGTAATCCACGATTTCCTGCACTTCTTCTTTCGCCTCGTCGCAACCGGCCACATCGGCGAAGGTTACGCGGTTGGCATCTTTATCCAGCAGCCGAGCACGGCTTTTGCCGAAGGAAAACGCCCCGCCTTTGCCCCCGCCGCCGTTTTGCATGCGCAAAAAGTAAAACCAAGCGCCAATCAGCAACAGCACCGGCAAGAGGCTGGTGAAGAAAATATTGCTCCACAGGCCGGGTTTTTCTTCGGGGATGTATCGGAAATCAACGTTCTTGTCCTGCAGCATCGTCAGGAGTTTGTCGTCCATCGGCGCATTGGTATAGAACTTGGATTTGTCGGTGCGCTCGCCTTTAATCACATAACCGCTCAGCAGCGTACCTTCAATATCCACTTTGGCCACTTCGCCTTTGTTTACCTGCTGGATAAACTGCGAATAGTTGATCAGCTGTTTGTCTTCCTTCTTGCCCAGCAACGTTTGGGCCGAGGCAAGCAGCACCCCGGCTAGAAACAGCCAAACCAAAATCGTCCTAACGGTGTTACGCACGGTAACAAGCTCCTAACTATATAAATGCCACAACAAATAAAAAACAGATGATAACCAGCACCTTGCTGATTACCGCTTATTCCTGCCCAGCAGATACACCTCGCTGGAACGGCTGCGCGAGGCCTTTGGCTTGCGCACCTGCACTTGGGCAAACACCCCGCGCATGGCCTGCATATATTCCTGAAAACCGGCTCCCTGAAACACTTTCACCAGTATATTGCCGCCAGTTTTCAGATGTTCGGCGGCAAAATCCAGCGCCAGCTCGCACAAAACATAGCTACGCGCCTGATCGGTTACCGCATTGCCCGACATATTGGGTGCCATATCACAAATTACAAGGTCTAGCGCGCGGCCTTCGAGCAGGTTTTCCAACTCCTCCAGCACCTCGTTTTCGCGGAAATCACCTTGGATAAACGATACGCCCACAATCGGCTCCATTGGCAAAATATCCAAGGCAAACACCCTGCCCTGCGCCCCCGCCAGCTTAACCGCCACCTGCGACCAGCTGCCCGGCGCACTGCCCAAATCGGCCAACACAGTGCCGTTTTTAATCAACTTGTCTTTTTCGTTGATTTCCAGCAATTTGTATGCCGCCCGGGCACGGTAGCCGTCTTTTTGCGCCTGATGCACATAGGGGTCGTTCACGTGCTCGTTCAGCCAGCTTTTGGAGGATTTGGAACGGGTTGCCATCATCAATCCCAATCAAAGAAACGGCCGCATTGTAGCCGATAAGGCTACCTGAAAACCACAATCGGGGTTTCAGGTAGCCTTCTGATGCGCTAATCCAAGGGCTCAAACATTAAAGCTTTCGCCGCAACCGCATTCGTTTTTCACGTTCGGGTTGGCGAATTTGAAGCCCTCCTGAAGGCCTTCTTTGGTGAAGTCCAACTCGGTGCCGTCGAGATAGATATGGCTTTTCGGATCAACCAATACTTTCACGCCGTGCCCTTCAAACACCAAATCATCGGGCAGGATTTCATCGGCAAATTCCAGCGTGTAGGCCATGCCGGAGCAGCCGCTGGTTTTCACGCCGATGCGGATGCCTTCGCCTTTGCCGCGCTTGGTGAGGAAGCTGCGGATGTGTTCAGCAGCGTTGGGTGTGAGTGTAATCATGGGGTGTCCTTTGTTTTAGGTTCTTTAAGAGGCTACCTGAAAAACAATATCAGGTTTTCAGGTAGCCTTTTGTCGGTTTACCGCCCAAGCAATGGCGGCGACTACAGCAGCTTTGGCCTGTGGGCTATTTTTCCAGCAAGTGCTGCCGGTGAGCGCCGCGCTCTGCTCCAATACATCGGCAACATCAGCAGCGGCCAGTTTGGCCACATCGTCCAAACCCATTTGCTGTAAGCGTTGCAGCACGGTTTTGCCGATACCTTTTTCGGCGAGCAGGGATTGGGTTTCTTCTAAGGTAAACATGGGGTTGTTCGGTATTTAGGTTAGCAAGACTTTTTTAGGAGCGCAGGCTACCTGAAAACGGAGTTTCTGCGAAGCTAAAGCGCAGCTTCAACGCAGTTAAAACCGTTAGGCAACGAAATGGTCGTACATGGCATCGATACCTGCGCAGGCACGTTGAACCGCTTCTTCCCAGTCGCCAGCCGTGTCTTCGGCACAAACAGTTTCCACCGAAGCGAAGCCCAAGAAGCCGCCAAGCAGGGTTTTCCGGTAGCCTATTTCAGCTGGCTGTCCTTGCTGCCGCGCCGATTGTAGGCGGAGCGGAATTGCTGCTGTTTGTCGGCCTCTTCTTGGCAGGTAATGCACAACTGCACGCCGGGCAGGGCACGGCGGCGGGCTTCGGGAATGGGTTCGCCGCATTCGGTGCATTCACAGGCGCTTTCGCCGGAGGGCAAATGTTGCCGGGCGGCGGCCAGCGCATCGTCTAAATTGGCATCAATTTGCGCCTGTTCCGCGCCGTCGGGCGCCCAGCCACCGGCCATAGTTATACGCCTTTTTTCTTTTTATAATCGGCCACGGCGGCTTTCACTGCGTCTTCTGCCAAAATCGAGCAGTGGATTTTCACGGGCGGCAATTCCAATTCTTCGGCAATTTCGCTGTTTTTAATCGCCAGCGCGTCGTCCAGGCTTTTGCCTTTCACCCATTCGGTAATCAGGCTGGACGAGGCAATGGCCGAGCCGCAACCGTAGGTTTTGAATTTCGCATCTTCGATGATGCCTTGATCGTTCACTTTGATTTGCAGGCGCATCACGTCGCCGCAGGCGGGCGCACCCACCATGCCGGTGCCAACGTTGTTGTCGTCTTTATCAAGCGTGCCGACGTTACGCGGATTTTCGTAGTGGTCAATAACTTTATCGCTGTATGCCATGATGTGTTTCCTTATTAAAAATTATGATGGTTTGTGATTGGATTAAGGCTACCTGAAAACGGAGTTTCTGCGAAGCTAAAGTTCTAGTTTCAACGAAATTAAAACGGGCAAAACAGATTCCTGCGAAGCTCAAACAGGGCGGCTAAATTTTGCACGCACCGCCTTCACAGCCGTCATCGTTGTTTTCAGGATCAGTGCCGCCTTCCACGGTGATACCATCGAAGTCTTCGAGTAGGGCATCCAAATTATCAAGGTCTAGTTCTTGGTCGTTCATGGTTGTGTTCTTCAAAGTTTAATGTGGAATTAAGGCTACCTGAAAAAAGGATTTTGCTATTGTTGGGTTTTTAACCCAACCTACTTGCTAGGATTGGTAGATAAATCTCAGCCAGCCTTCTCTTTATAGAGCAAATCAATGTTCTGCCCACTCTACCGTACTCAAATCAATTCCTTCCTTAAACATCTCCCACAGCGGAGAAAGCTCGCGCAGTTTGCCGATTTTGGATTTAATCAGTTCTGCTGCAAACTGCACTTCTTCTTCGGTGGTCATGCGGCCGAAGGTGATGCGCAGAGATGAGTGCGCCAGTTCGTCGTTGCGGCCGAGCGCGCGCAGGACGTAGCTGGGTTCAAGCGAAGCGGAGGTGCAGGCGGAGCCGCTGGATACGGCGAGTTCTTTCACTGCCATAATCAGGCTTTCGCCTTCGACGAAGTTGAAGCTGACGTTCAGGTTGTTCGGGGAGCGGTGTTCGAGGTCGCCGTTGATATAGACTTCTTCGATGCCTTCGATGCCTTTGAGGAAAATGTCGCGCAGTTTGGTGTAGTGCGCCATATCTTGCGCGAGTTCTTCTTTGGCGATGCGGAAGGCTTCGCCCATGCCGACGATTTGGTGGGTGGGCAGGGTGCCGCTGCGGAAACCGCGTTCATGGCCGCCGCCGTGCATTTGGGCTGCGAGGCGGACGCGGGGTTTGCGGCGGACGTATAGTGCGCCGATGCCTTTGGGGCCGTACACTTTGTGTCCGGACATGGACAGTAAGTCGATTTTGGCGGCTTCAACGTCCACAGGTATTTTGCCGCAGGCTTGGGCGGCATCGACGTGGAAGATGATTTTTTGTTCACGGCAGATTTCTCCGATGGCGGGGATGTCTTGAACCACGCCGATTTCGTTGTTTACCCACATCACGGAAATCAGGATGGTGTCGGGTCGGATGACAGCTTTGAGTTCGTCCAAATCGATCAGGCCGTTTTCTTGTACGCCGAGGTAGGTGACTTCAAAACCTTGGCGTTCGAGGTCGCGCATGGTGTCGAGCACGGCTTTGTGTTCGGTTTTGACGGTGATGAGGTGTTTGCCTTTGGATTTATAGAAGTTTGCCGCGCCTTTGATGGCGAGGTTGTCGGACTCAGTTGCGCCGCTGGTGAAGACGATTTCTTTGGGGTCGGCGTTAATTAGGGCGGCGATGTTGGCACGGGCTTTTTCAACAGCTTCTTCCGCCGTCCAGCCGAATGTGTGGCTGTTGGAGGCGGGGTTGCCGAAGATGTCGCTCAAATAGGGAATCATTTTTTCGGCCACGCGTTTGTCTACGGGGCAGGTGGCGGCGTAGTCGAGATAGATGGGGGTTTGTTTGGCCATGATTTTCTCTGTTTGGTATGTGGTTGTGTAATTAATTCATAGCGGAAGCGCATTTCCAAAGCGGCTGGCTTACCCCCGCAGAAAGAAATTAAGTGCCTTAGCTATAGTGGATATGGGTAAGGCCGATGGCGGCATCATGACAGGTAGTGGCTATACCTTTTATCAAGCACATCTTGCAGGGAGATGCTGTTCAGGTAGCCTTGGATGGTTTGGTTGAGGTTCTCCCATAAATCATGCGTGAGGCAGAGCGCGCCTTTATGGCAGTTGGTTTGGCCACCGCAGCGGGTGGCATCCAGCTTGTCTTCGGCGGCGTAGATGATTTCGGCAATGTTAATACTACCGGGCTGGCGGCTGAGCAGATAACCACCGCCGGGCCCACGCACGCTTTCTACCAGCCCGGCGCGGCGCAGTTTGCCGAAAAGCTGTTCGAGGTACGATAAGGAAATATTCTGCCGTCCGCTGATAGCATTGAGGCTGACGGGGTTTTCGCACCCGTGCAGCGCTAAATCGAGCATGGCGGTTACGGCAAAACGGCCTTTGGTGGTTAATTTCATAGGACTATGGCCTTGTTGCATCAAGAGGATACGAATTTTCCAATACCCAAGTGATTTAGTCAAGTATAGACACCTTCCGGCATGAAAGCAGGCTACCGGAAAACCTGGTCTAAGCGTTTTCAGGTAGCCTTTGCATCCGGCGCAGGGATTATTGGGCTTTCGCCTGCCAAGTGTCGCGCAAACCCACCGTTTTGTTAAACACGGGCTTGTCTTTCGCGTGGTCTTTGCGGTCGGTGACAAAATAGCCCAGCCGTTCGAACTGCCAGCGGCTCTCCGCAGGCAAATCGTTGGCGGCGGCTTCAACGTAGGCGGTGATTTCTTTAGCCGATTCGGGGTTGAGGAAATCGGTAAACGGCAGGGATGCACCGTCTTCGCCGCGCACGGCATCGGGGCGGGGTTCGGTGAACAGGCGGTCGTACAGGCGCACGGTGGCGGGTACGGCGTGTTCGGCGGAGAGCCAGTGGATAACGCCTTTCACTTTACGGCCTTCGGGATTTTTGCCCAAGGTGTCGTAATCCAAGCTGCATTTGAGTTCGATGATGTTGCCATCGGCGTCTTTCACCACTTCGTCGCACTTCATCACATAGCTGTGGCGCAGGCGCACTTCGCCGCCGGGCGTGAGGCGTTTCCAGCCTTTGGGCGGGTTTTCGCTGAAATCGTCGGCTTCAATATAGAGCGTGGACGAAATCGGCAGTTCGCGGCTGCCCATGTCTTCGCGGTTCGGGTGATACGGCGCGGTGCGGCTTTCGGCTTGGGCTGCATCGTAGTTGGTAAGCGTTACCTTGAGCGGATTCAGCACGGCCATCATACGCGGGGCTGAGTTTTCCAGCTCTTCGCGAATCGCGCCTTCCAACACGCTCATATCGACGATGTTTTCAGATTTGGAAATACCGGCGCGTTTGGCAAAGAGGCGCAGGCCTTCGGGCGTGTAGCCGCGGCGGCGCATACCGGAAATGGTTGGCATACGCGGATCGTCCCAGCCGGCAACGTGGCCGTCGGCAACCAGTTGGTTCAGCTTGCGCTTGGAGGTGATGGAATACAACAGTTCCAAACGGGAAAACTCATATTGGCGCGGACGGGTGGCGTGCGGCGCGGGGATGTTGTCCAACACCCAGTCATAAAGCGGGCGGTGGTCTTCAAACTCGAGCGTACACAAGGAGTGCGTGATGCCTTCGATGGCATCGGAAATGCAATGCGTGTAGTCGTACATCGGGTAGATGCACCATTTATCACCGGTGTTGTGGTGATGGGCGCGGCGGATGCGGTAGATGACGGGGTCGCGCATATTGATGTTGCCTGATGCCATGTCGATTTTCAGGCGCAGGGTTTTGCTGCCGTCGGGGAATTCGCCGTTTTTCATGCGTGTGAACAAATCGAGATTTTCTTCGATGCTGCGATCGCGGTAGGGGCTGTTTTTGCCCGCTTGTGTCAGCGTGCCGCGATATTCGCGCATTTGTTCCGGCGTTAAATCATCCACATAGGCTTTGCCGTCTTTGATAAGGCCGACGGCGTAGTCATACAGCTGGTCGAAATAATTGGAAGCGAAACGCGGCTCGCCCGCCCAATGGAAACCCAGCCACGCAACGTCTTCCTTGATGGCATTAACATATTCGTCGTTTTCCTTTTCGGGGTTGGTATCGTCGAAACGCAGGTTGCACAAGCCGTCGTAAATATACGCCAAACCGAAATTCAGACAGATGGATTTGGCGTGGCCGATGTGCAGATAGCCGTTGGGTTCGGGCGGAAAACGGGTTTGGATGGCACTGTGTTTGCCGCTTTTGAGGTCTTCTTCGATGATGGTGCGGATGAAATGGTTGTCGGCGAATTGGTCTTTATTAAGCATGGTTTGGGCTACCTGAAAATAATGATGGTCGGGCGGATTTTACCTGAAAGCGCGGGCGGCTGTCAGATACGGCGTTGGCTAAAATTTTTCAGGTAGCCTTTGATAACGCAGAGGCTACCTGAAAAACGCGCACCAAAACTAATCGGCCAGCGAAAAATTCGGATGCGCCAGCAGTTCGGCTTTTTTGGCGGCGAAGCCTGCAGCATCGATAGCACGGGTGGCGTGCTCGAGCAGGTGCACGCGGAAGCCTTCGGCGAGCGCGTCGGCCATGCTGAAATACACGCAGAAATCGGCAGCCAGCCCCGCCACATCAATATCGGTTACGCCGTGGGCGCGCAAATAGGCGGCAAGCTGGGTGCTGCGACGGCGGCCGTTGTCGTAAAACGCGCTGTAGCTGTCGGTGTGCTTGTCCATGCCCTTGCGGAACACGGCGGCGATGGGCGTGGAGTTGAGCTCGGGATGAAACGCTGCGCCGCTGCTGCCGGCAATGCAGTGATCCGGCCACAGCACTTGCTCCAAACCGTGCAGATTGATGACATCGAACGGCTTTTTACCGGCATGGGCGGAGGCGAAGCTCTCGTGTCCGGCGGGATGCCAGTCTTGAGAGGCCACCACCAGCGGATAGCCGCCGATAATCCGGTTTACCGGCTCGATAATGGCATCACCTTCAGCCACAGGCAGGCGGCCGCTAGGCATGAAGTCGTTTTGGATATCGACAAGAAGAAGGGCTCGCATGGTTTTCTCCTAAGTTAAATAGCTTTCAGGTAGCCTTCTTGCAAACAGGCTACCTGAAAATCCGGCAAGCTACACGCCGCGCAGCAGTTCGTTCACGCTGGTTTTGGCGCGAGTTTGCGCGTCTACTTTTTTCACGATCACGGCGCAGTAGAGGCTGTGCGTGCCGTCTTTGGCGGGCAGGCTGCCCGACACTACCACTGAGCCGGCGGGCACGCGGCCGTAGTGGATTTCGCCGGTTTCGCGGTCGTAGATTTTGGTGGATTGGCCGATATACACGCCCATGGAAATCACGCTGCCCTCTTCCACAATCACGCCTTCCACGATTTCGGAACGCGCGCCGATGAAGCAGTTGTCTTCAATAATGGTGGGCGCAGCCTGCAAGGGCTCGAGCACGCCGCCGATGCCCACGCCGCCGCTCAGGTGCACGTTTTTACCGATTTGCGCGCAAGAGCCCACGGTGGCCCAAGTATCCACCATCGCGCCCTCGTCCACATAGGCGCCGATGTTCACATAAGAGGGCATCAGCACCACGCTTTTGCCGATAAAGCTGCCGCGGCGCGCCACGGCGCCGGGCACGGCGCGGAAACCGGCTACCTGAAACTGCTGCGGAATCCAATCGGCGAATTTAGTCGGCACTTTGTCGAAATATTTGCTCACGCCGTCGCTGGATACTTCGTTATCGGCAATGCGGAAGGAAAGCAGCACGGCCTTTTTCGCCCACTCGTTCACTTTCCACTGCCCCACTCCCTGCCGCTCGGCCACGCGCAGGCTGCCGGAATCGAGCTGATAAATCGTATCGAGCACAGCTTCCTTCACTTCGGTGGAAACGTTGTGCGGAGTAATTTCGGCGCGCTGTTCAAACGCGGTTTCGATGATGTTTTGTAGAGACATGGTTTCTCCTTGTGGGTGATGGGTGATACGGCGGATTCACTTCCCTTTTGCCGCGGCATGATAGCCAGCCCGGCATGAAAGCAGGTTTATCCGCCATAGAGTAAGCGGGAGGCTACCTGAAATTTTCAGGTAGCCTGCAATCTCAAACAGCCGATATTGTGCCATGTAACACGCTTCTTGCGAACCGGTTTCGGCACTCACGCCTCCTTGCCGAACCACGCACCTTGCTGTTGGAGCAGGCGCTGGCCGATGGGTTCGGCAAGTATTTGTGCGGTCAGGCGGTTTAATTCGGCCTGGAAATCGTCAAAAGCCATCAGCTCCGAGCCGAAACGCGCCAGATGCGGTGTGTCTTGCTGGCAATCATCAAGGCGATGCCGCAGCGCTGCAAAAACGGCACGGCATGGGCAAAAGCGATTTTCGAGGCATCGTTCTGCCAGGCAAACATCGATTCGCCGAAAAACACCCGACCAATCTGCACGCCATAAAGCCCGCCGGCCAAAAGCAGATGATCGTTTTCATCGGGATACCAGCATTCAAACGAATGCGCATGGCCGATGCGGTGCAGCTCGTTGTAGGCTACCTGAAACGCCGGTGCGATCCAGCTGCCGCCCTGATGTGGCCTGGGCGTAGCGGCGCAGGCGGAAATCACGGCGTGGAAGTTTTGATTGACCGTTACCGCATAATGCCGGTTGCGCATGGTCTTGGCCAATGAGCGGCCGACGTGCAGCCGTTGAGGGGGCAACACCGTGCGCGGGGCGGTGGCAAACCAAAAAAACAGGCCATCCTCCTCAAACCACGGGAAGATGCCCTGTTGATAAGCCGCCAAAAGCCGCTGTGCCGTTAAATCCCGGCTCACTGCCACCAAGCCATCGTGTTCGGCAATGGCCAAGCGCGGGTCGGGAAACTGCAAACAGCCTTCCGGTAGCAAAGGAATATTTTGAGCCATAGAGGCTACCTGAAAATATTGCTGCCTGCTTTATAGATAGTGTTTCTACTGACAATTGCCGCACACACCATACAGATACAGCGCGTGGTCCACAATGAGGTAACCGTTTTCTTCGGCAATTTTGCCTTGCAAGTTTTCGATGGTGGGGTTGTGAAACTCGGTAACTTTGCCGCATTTCACGCACACGATGTGGTCGTGGTGGTCGCCCTTGTTCAGCTCGTACACCGCTTTACCGCTCTCGAAATGGTGGCGCAACAAAATATCGGCCTGTTCGAACTGGGTTAAAACGCGGTAAATGGTGGCCACGCCAATTTCAACGCCCTCTTCCAGGAGGATGCGGTACACATCTTCCGCACTCAGGTGCTCTTCGGCATGGGTTTCAAACAAATCCAAAATCTTCAAACGCGGGCCGGTTACTTTCAGGCCGCTGCCTTTGAGTTGTGCAATATTGTTTTCCATGATGTATGATGTTCTGTCGCTCAAATTTGTCAACAACCGTTATAATACGCATTTTTAAGGCACTTGCCCACCTTTAAATTACTCAGCCGGGGCGGTGCGCGATTTATCTTGAAAGGCATGTTTGTGAATAAATCCGTTTATTTGGCCTTGGCCGCCTGCATCGGTTTGGCCGCGTGCAGCACCGAACGTCTTGCCCGCTTCCCCTCCTACAAGCTCACCATCGTGCAGGGCAACGAACTCGATTTGCAGGCCGTAGCCTCGCTGCACCAAGGCTTGAGCAAAGAGCAGGTACAGCACATCCTGGGCACGCCGCTGCTGCGCGACCCGCTGCACGGCAACCGCTGGGACTACGTTTTCGAAGTGAGCCGCGGCGGCAAAGTGCGCGAACGCAAAAACCTCACCCTGTATTTCGATGCGAACGATTCCTTGGTTAAAGCCGAAGGCGATGTGTTGGACGAATTGCGCAAGCAACAACAGCAGCAAGCCGCGCCTGCCGGCCAAACCGCACAATAATCCCGCTTGAGGAATATTATGTCTGCCACCATTAGAGTTGCCCTGGCCGGGGTAAACGGCCGCATGGGCAAAGTGCTGGTTGAAGCCGTGGCGGCCAATCCGCACACCGTGCTCACCGGCGCGCTGGAACACGCAGGCTCCGAAGCCTTAGGCTTGGATGCCGGCCATGCCTCCGGCTTGAAAACGGGCGTAGCCATCAGCAGCGACGTCGATGCCGTGCTCGCCAACTGCGACGTGCTCATTGATTTCACCCGCCCCCATGTTTCAGGTAGCCTTTTGCCCCGCTGCGCCGAGCGCGGCATCAAAATGGTTATCGGCACCACCGGTTTCGACGAAGCGGGCAAAGCCGCCATCGCCGCTGCCGCCAAACACACCGGCATTGTATTTGCCGCCAACTTCAGCATCGGCGTAAACCTCACCTTCCACATCCTTGACACCGTAACCCGCGTGTTGAACGAAGGCTACGACATCGAAATCATCGAAGCGCACCACCGCCACAAAGTGGACGCCCCCAGCGGCACCGCGCTGCGCATGGGCGAAGTGATTGCCCACGCCCTTGGCCGCAACCTGGCCGATTGCGCCGTGTATAGCCGCGAAGGCCACACCGGTGCGCGCAGCCCGCAAACCATCGGCTTTGCCACCGTGCGCGGCGGCGATATTGTGGGCGAACACACCGCCCTGTTTGCCGGCGAAGGCGAGCGCGTGGAAATCACCCACAAAGCTTCCAGCCGCATGACCTTCGCCGCCGGCGCCGTACGTGCCGCCGTGTGGCTACAACAGCAACGCACCGGCCTATACGATATGCAAGACGTATTGGGCTTAAACAACCGTTAAACCCCCACTCACACCACCCGAAAAGGAAAGCACATGACCCGCATGGTAAATTGCATCAAGCTGGGCAAAGAAGCGCCCGGCCTAAAATTCCCGCCCCTGCCCAACGATTTGGGCAAGCGCATTTTTGAAAACGTATCGCAGGAAGCATGGGATGCCTGGACGCGCCACCAAACCATGCTCATCAACGAAAACCGCCTCAGCCTGGCCGACCCGCGCGCGCGCCAGTATCTGTCGCAACAGATGGAAAACTACTTCTTCGGCGACGGCGAAGCCGATGTGGTGCAAGGCTACGTTCCTCCTGCCAAATAAACCCATAGCTGTCCGCACAGCATTGAGGCTACCTGAAAAATCCTCCAACCCATTTTCAGGTAACCTTTCCTACCGAAACCCCGGCCCGCCATGATTCCCAGCGAATTCATCGACGAGCTGCTGGCCAAAACCGATATTGTCGACATCATCGACGAGAGCGTGCCGCTGAAGAAAGGCGGCGCCAACTACATGGCCTGCTGCCCGTTCCACAAAGAAAAGACTCCGTCGTTCTCCGTCAGCCCGAGCAAACAGTTCTATCACTGTTTCGGCTGCGGCGCACACGGCACGGCCATCGGTTTCGTCATGGAATACCAAGGGCTGGGCTTCACCGAAGCCGTGCAGTATCTGGCCGACCGTGCCGGCATGGTGGTGCCGCAGCAAAAAGGCCGCCAGGAAAGCCCTGAAGCGCGCGCGCGCCGCAAACAGCGCCAGCAAACCCTGGAAGAAACCACCGCCCAAGCCGCCGCCTTCTACACCCGCGAGCTGGCTGCCAACGAAACGGCAAAAGGCTACCTGAAAAAACGCGGCCTTTCCGACGAAGTCGCCGCCCACTACGGCCTGGGCTATGCGCCCGACAGCTGGCGGCCGCTGGCGCAAAGTTTCGCCCCCTACCCTTCCGAAGCACTGGTCAACAGCGGCATGGTGATTGAAAAAGACGGCAGCCACTACGACCGCTTCCGCCACCGCATCATGTTCCCCATCCGCAACAGCAGCGGGCAGGTTATCGGCTTCGGCGGCCGCGTGCTGGACGACTCCAAACCCAAATACCTCAACTCGCCCGACACCCCGCTGTTCGATAAAGGCAAAAACCTCTACGGCCTCTACGAAGCCCGCGCCGCCGTGAAAGAAGCCGGCCGCATCCTGGTGGTGGAAGGCTATATGGACGTAGTGGCGCTGGCGCAGTTCGGCATCGGCTACTGCGTGGCCGCACTGGGCACCGCCACCACCGCCGAGCACGTTAAAATCCTGATGCGCCAAACCGACAGCATCTATTTCTGCTTCGACGGCGACGCGGCCGGCCGCAAAGCCGCCTGGCGCGCATTGGAAAACGCCCTGCCTCAGCTGAAAGACGGCAAATCGCTGCACTTCCTCTTCCTGCCCGAAGGTCACGACCCCGACAGCTATGTGCGCGAACACGGCCGGGAACGTTTTGAAGATATGCTGCTGCACCAAAGCAAGCCGCTTTCCGCCTATTTTTGGGACGCACTCACCGCCAAGCTCGATTTGCGCAGCCAAGAAGGTAAGGCCGAACTGGTAAAAACCGCCACTCCGCTGCTCACCCAGATTACCGCCCCCGCCCTCGCCTTCCTGCTCAAGCAGGAACTGAGCAACCTAGTGGGCATCGATCCGGCCAATCTGGCGTATCTGATGGGGCAAGAAGCCCCCAAACGCCACATTGCCCAGCAACGCTACACCCTACCGCGCCAAACCTTCCGCCAGCCGCAAATGCTGAGCTTGGCGCAACAACAAATCCGCCGCCTATTGATAAATCCGCAATGGGCTACATATATCGACCTACCCGACCATCTGGAACTGGATACCGACCTTGCCTGCCTGAGCGTCATGGCCACCCATGTGCGCCGCAGCCGCTCGCCGCTATCCAGTGCCGGATTGATGGAAGCCATGCGCAACACCCCCTATTACGGCAATATCAGCCGCATCATGCAGTCCGGTACGGACAGCGCCCACTTTGAGGGGGATGGCGAATCCGACGCACTGGATTTCCAATCGGGTATGCAAAAATTGATGAACGCCTTGAAAACCCAGCAAGTTGAAGCGTTGAAACGCAAACGCATCGAACACGGCTTGAGCGATGACGAAACCAAACTGCTGCTGGAGCTTTTGAGGCGTCCTCCTGCTAACGGCACCATTTAGGCAATGCCGATTACACCGACCTGTGAACAACGAGAGAAACATGTCCGAACAGAACAACCCCGCCACCGAAGAACAAGACGAAAGCAACCGCCCACTCACGCCGGAAGAGCAAAGGGCACGGCTCAGACAGCTGATTTTGCAAGGTAAAGAACGCGGCTACATCACCTACGCCGAAATCAACGATGCCCTGCCCGATGATATGTCGGATGCCGAGCAGATCGACAATATCGTCAATATGATTTCTGGCCTGGGCATTCAGGTAACCGAAGAAACGCCCGACAGCGAAACCCTGCTGTTGGCCGACAATACGGCCAACATGACCGACGACGATGCCGTTGCCGAAGCCGAAGCCGCCCTCTCCAGCGCCGACTCCGAATTCGGCCGCACCACCGACCCTGTGCGCATGTATATGCGCGAAATGGGGCAGGTGGATTTGCTCACGCGCGAAGACGAAATTGTTATCGCTAAAAAAATCGAAACTGCCCTGCGTAACATGATTCAGGCCATCTCCGCCTGCCCCGGCTCGATTGCTGAAATCCTCGAACTGATCGAAAAGATTCGCAACGGTGAAATCCGGGTGGACGAAGCGGTGGAAGATATTATTGACCCGCACGAAGAGCTGCTTGATGAATTGGGCATCGGTGTGGGAAAAGCCGAAGAGGCGGCTCCCAATACCAATTTGGATGAAAACGAAGACAGCAATGCAGATGAAGAAGATACTGAAGAAGATACTGGCGCCATCTCTGCCGCCAACCTCGAAGAGCTCAAGCAAAAAGTGTTGACACACTTTGAAAACATCCAAGCTACCTATCAGAAAATGATTGCTGCGCTGCAAAAACACCATAGCCAGCACAAAACCTATCTGAACCTGCGCAACTATATTGCCGATCAACTGCTTAATGTACGCTTTACCACCCGCCAGATTGAAACTCTGAGCAACAATCTGCGCACTCGCGTAGACAGCATCCGCCGCCTGGAACGCGAAATCCGCGACATCTGCCTCAACCGTGTACACATGGATCGCGATTACTTTATCAACAATTTCCTGTCCAATATTACCGATTTAAATTGGGTGGAAGCCGAAATCAGCAAAAACCATGTGTGGAGCGAGGCCCTGAGCCGTTTCCAATATGCCATCATCGAAAAGCAGAATATTCTCATCGAACAGGAGAAACACGCGCAGATTTCCATTGCGGAACTGAAAAAAATCAGCAAAAACATGGTGGCCAATGAAAAAGAAACCGCCGCTGCCAAGCAAGAAATGATACAGGCCAACCTGCGCCTAGTAATTTCCATCGCCAAAAAATACACCAACCGCGGCCTACAATTCCTCGATTTGATTCAGGAAGGCAATATCGGTTTAATGAAAGCGGTGGATAAATTCGAATACCGGCGCGGTTACAAATTCTCCACCTACGCTACTTGGTGGATACGCCAAGCCATTACCCGTTCGATTGCCGACCAGGCGCGTACTATTCGCATCCCAGTGCACATGATTGAAACCATCAACAAAATGAACCGCATCTCGCGCCAGTATCTGCAGGAAACCGGTGAAGACCCAGACGCCGCCGAGCTGGCCGAATTGATGGAAATGCCGGAAGACAAGATCCGAAAAATCATGAAGATTGCCAAAGAGCCTATTTCTATGGAAACCCCAATCGGCGACGACGACGACAGCCACTTAGGTGACTTTATCGAAGACGTAAACAATATTGCCCCGGCCGATGCCGCCATGTATTCCGGACTGCGTGAAGCCACCAAAGACGTTTTAGAAAGCCTCACTCCGCGTGAAGCCAAAGTTTTGCGCATGCGTTTCGGCATCGACATGAACACCGACCATACGCTGGAAGAAGTGGGCAAACAGTTTGACGTAACCCGTGAACGCATCCGCCAAATCGAAGCCAAAGCTCTGCGCAAACTGCGCCATCCCACCCGCAGCGACCGCTTGCGCAGCTTCCTAGACAGCGAGGAAAACAAGCAGTAATCCTTGCTAGGCCGGCGGCTTGTCGGTACAATGCCGCCCTTTCTAGCCGGGTCTGTAGCTCAGGGGTTAGAGCAGAGGACTCATAATCCTTTGGTCGCTGGTTCGAGACCAGCCAGACCCACCAAAAATAGCCAGCAGGCTGCATGCAGTTGCAGCCTGTTTTCTATTGCAACAGCCTAAAAGCACGGTTTCTCCACCCTGCTGTATGGCCAAATGAGACAAATCGGCGAACCAACACAGTACCCCTTCCTATTTGGAACAGCTACACAAAATAATGCTGTTCAAATTCGCAAAAAACCTGTATAGTGCGCGCTTCCTAAACTGGAAGCGTGGCAGAGTGGTTTAATGCAGCGGTCTTGAAAACCGTCGTGGGTTAGGCCCACCGTGAGTTCGAATCTCACCGCTTCCGCCAAATTGAAAAACCTTTGTTTCGCAACAAAAGTTTTTTATTGCCTTTTGCTCTCTTGCAAAAGGCTGCCTGAAAGTGCAGTTTCACGAAGTGAGTTTTAATTGCGTTGCAGCTGTGATTTCAGGTAGCTCCATTTTTATTTCAGGTGCCTTTCCTTATTCCAACTACCTATCCAGCCTCTGTTGTACCATTTCGGCGGCAGGGCGGCACTTTGGTGCAGTTGTTCGTGCAAGGCTTCTGCGAAGCCAAAATGAAAAAGGCTACCTGAAAATCTTGCGTTTGGTATCTTCAGGTAGCCTTTTCGGCAGACTTACTCTTCCGGCTGTTCGCCGTCGGTCTTGTCGCGTTGCCCTTCGGTAATCTCGATATTGATACCGACTTCCTTGCGGATTTGCGCTTCAATTTCGGTAGCCACTTCCGGATTTTCCTTCAACCACACGCGCACGTTGTCTTTGCCTTGGCCGATTTTATCGCCGTTGTAGCTATACCACGCGCCGGATTTTTTGATGATGCCGACTTTGTCGCCCCAGTCGATCAGCTCACCTTCACGGCTCACGCCTTCGCCGTAGAGGATGTCGAACTCGGCCTGGCGGAACGGCGGCGCCACTTTATTTTTAATCACTTTCACGCGGGTTTCGTTGCCCAAGATGTCGTCGCCTTTTTTAATCTGGCCGATGCGGCGAATATCGAGGCGCACGGAGGCGTAGAACTTGAGCGCGTTACCGCCGGTAGTGGTTTCCGGGCTGCCAAACATCACGCCGATCTTCATGCGGATTTGGTTGATGAACACCACCAAAGTGTTGGTTTTCTTAATGTGGCCGGTGAGCTTGCGCAAGGCTTGGCTCATCAGGCGGGCTTGCAGGCCCACGTGGCTGTCGCCCATTTCGCCTTCGATTTCCGCTTTCGGCACCAGCGCGGCCACGGAGTCGATCACCACCATGTCCACACCGCCGGAGCGCACCAGCATATCGCAGATTTCCAGCGCCTGCTCGCCCGTGTCCGGCTGCGACACCATCAACTCTTCCACCTTCACGCCCAGCTTGCGCGCGTAAATAGGGTCGAACGCGTTTTCCGCATCGATAAAGGCACACACGCCGCCGTTTTTCTGACATTGTGCGATGGTTTCCAAACACAGCGTGGTTTTACCAGAAGATTCCGGGCCGAAGATTTCCACAATACGCCCGCGCGGCAAACCGCCCACGCCCAGCGCCAAATCCACGCCCAAAGAGCCGGTGGAAAACACTTCCAAGTTTTCATCCTGATGGCTGCCGTCCATCTTCATGATGGCGCCTTTGCCGAAATTCTTTTCAATCTGCGCCAGCGCGGCGGCCAGAGCCTTTTTCTTATCGTCTTCAGGAGTAGACGCTTTATCTGCCTTGTTTTTTGCTTCTGCCATAATCAATCCCTGTTTCTGAAGTGTGAATAAATCTAGCGGATTATCGCACAAAGCACAGCCGCTGTGTTTGCCGGAAAGCGGTTGAAACTTGAGCGCCCCGCCCGATGCTGGCAATATAGCACCATTTGATCCACACATTGCAGACACCCAACATGACCCAATCCGATGCCCAACACGAACAACACCCGCGCAGCATCAAATCTTTCGTTTTGCGCCAAGGCCACATGACTCCCGCCCAACAGCGCGCCATCGATGAAAACTGGCCGCGCTTCGGCTTGGATTTTCAACACGCGCCTATTGATTTAAACGCCGCCTTCGGCCGAGAAGCCCCGAAAATCCTCGAAATCGGCTTCGGCATGGGCACCGCCACCGCCGAAATCGCCCAAAGGCTACCTGAAAAAGATTTTCTCGCCATCGATGTGCACGGCCCCGGCGTGGGAAATTTGTGCAAACTCATGGCCGAGCAGGATATTACCAATATCCGCGTGATGCGCCACGATGCCGTGGAAGTGGTGGAACCCATGCTGCCCGATGCCTGCTTGAGCGGCATCCACATCTTCTTCCCTGACCCTTGGCACAAAAAACGCCACCACAAACGCCGCCTGATTCAAGCCCCCTTCGTGGCCAAACTGCTGCCCAAACTCAAAAGCGGCGGCTACATCCACCTCGCCACCGACTGGGAAGAATACGCCGTGCAGATGCTTGAAGTGCTGAGCAGTTTCCCCGAGCTGCAAAACACCGCCGAAGCCTACGCCCTCACTCCCGCCTACCGCCCCGAAACCAAATTTGAAGCACGCGGCAAACGGCTCGGGCATGGTGTGTGGGATTTGGTGTTTAAAAAACGCTGATGAGTGGGTTTCAGGTAGCCTTTGGTTTACCATAGCTAAAACCCTTACTCTCTTCATACCGCGTTGGCTTGGCTTTCCGTATTACTCATACTGCCTGCGGTTCGCCGCCTGGTATAAAAAAATAATTGTTTCAGCTATAATCTTGCGCCCACACACTAGCATTTGCATACCCAACTCAAAAAAAGCTACCTGAAAACGAATGAAGTAAGTTTCAGGTAATTTCTTACCATACCCTCAAATCTTCCCCGACCATGCCCTTCACCCTTGCTCACCCCGTTGCCATGCTGCCCTTTGCCCGCCACCGCCGCGTTCACTTCCCGGCCATGGTTATCGGCAGCCTCGCACCGGATTTTGTGTATTTCCTGCACGGCCGCGCAGTGCCGGGCGGGCATGGTTTGGCCAATCTGCTGTGGCCGAACCTGCCGCTGTGTTTCGCCATCTACGCGCTCTATCTCGCCTTATGGCACCACACTTTGCGCAACTTCCTGCCCAACTGCCTCAGCGCGGCCTACAGGCTACCTGAAAATACCATAGCCGCCGCACCGCAAAAACGCCGCCAAATGGCGGCTGTGCTGTTTGCCTTTTTGGGCAGCGCCCTGTTCGGCATGGCCACCCATCTGTTTTTGGATACCTTCACCCACTCGACCGGCTGGTTTGTGCAGCATTTTGCCCCGCTGCAGCAGCTGGTGCTCGCCCTGCCAGCCTATAAGTGGCTGCAATATGGTGGCGGTGTGCTCGGCTTGGGCGGCTGCCTGCTGTTTGCGCTCTATACCGCCCGCCGTCGGCCGCACCGCTCAGCCAAAACCGCGCAGCAGAAAAGCTTCTTCTGGGCAGGCTGCACCCTGCTGACGCTCTCCGGCGGGGCACTTTGGCAAACCGCTGTCCCATGCCGCTACGCAAACAATCCGCCTCATCGACTGCGGCGTGCTCAGATTATCACTGCTCTGCACGGCGCTTTGCTTTCAGGTATCGCTAACGCACTTCTCTTCTCTTACTGCGTTGGCTTGCCTTGCTGTACTTTTGTACTGTCTGCGGCTCATGGCCTGGTAGGAGAAGATGTTGCTTCAGCTATAGCCTGAATGGAGTTGAGAGAGGCGGGATGTTTGTTTGACGCTGGAGCCTGTTCCATAAGTTTGGCTGCATGCAGGCGCTTTATAGTACAGTGCGGCCACTTTTTTATCTGTTGGGTAATGATGAATATGAAAGAAGTTTCGTGGTTCCGGCTGTGGTCGTATGCTTTGCTGGCTGCTTTGGTGGTGGTGGTGGATCAGTGGAGCAAATTGTGGGTGTTGGATCATATCGTGTTCAACTGGCGCGAACCGGTTATCGAGGGGTTTTTCGATCTGACACATGTGTACAACCCCGGTGCGGCGTTTAGTTTCCTGGCCGGTGCCTCAGGCTGGCAGAAATATTTGTTTGCCGGCTTGGCGGCGGTGGTTACGCTGTATTTGGCATTGGGTATCCGTTCTGGGAAATTCGGCCGTTTGGGTGATGTGGCAGCAGCGATGATTATCGGCGGCGCCATCGGTAATGTCATCGACCGCATCAACTACGGGCATGTAATCGATTTCTTATTGTTTTATTGGAATAATCGCTACTATCCTGCGTTTAATGTGGCCGATAGTTTTATCTGTATTGGCGCAGTATTGTTCGTAATTGACGGTTTCTGTCAGGGCAGGCGAGATCAAGCTACCTAAAGATAGCAACAGACACACACAGAGGAAAAATATGGTGAAAACCATTATGCTTGCCAATCCGCGCGGTTTTTGCGCAGGAGTGGACCGTGCCATCAGTATTGTGGAACGGGCATTGGAGCTGTTTGGTGCGCCGGTTTATGTGCGGCATGAAGTGGTGCACAATAAATTTGTGGTGGACAATTTGCGCGCCAAAGGGGCGATTTTCGTGGAGGAGTTGGAGGAAGTACCGCCCGGCGCTACACTGATTTATTCGGCGCACGGCGTATCCAAGGCGGTGCAGCAGGAGGCGGCGGAGCGTGGTTTCCGTGTGTTTGATGCCACTTGTCCGCTGGTAACCAAGGTGCACCGTGAAGTGGCGCGATTGGACGAGCACGGCTACCAAATCGTCATGATCGGCCATGCTGGCCATTCGGAAGTGGAAGGCACGATGGGGCAGCTGCCGCCTGGCAGTATGCTTTTGGTGGAAACGGCGGCGGATGTGGCCGATTTGGAAGTACACAACCCCGATAAGCTAGCGCACGTGAGCCAAACCACGCTGTCGATTGACGAAACCAAGGAAATCATCGATGCGCTGCGGGCGCGCTTTCCCAATATCCGAAGCCCGCACAAGGAAGACATCTGCTATGCTACCACCAACCGTCAAGAGGCGGTGAAGCAGCTGGCGGCGGCCAGCGATGTAGTGGTGGTGGTAGGCTCGCCCAATTCTTCCAACAGCAATCGTTTGCGCGAAGTGGCCGCGCAGCATGGCGTGGATGCCTATATGGTGGATAATGCAGGCTACCTGAAAAAGGAATGGTTCACCGGCAAAGAGCGGGTGGGGATTACTGCTGGAGCCTCTGCACCAGAGGTGCTGGTGCGAGAGGTAGTGGATACCGTGCACAGTTGGGGCTATGAAACGGTGCAGGAAAGGGAGGGCAAGAAAGAGAGCATCGTGTTTGTGCTGCCCAAAGAACTGCGTGGGTGAGTGTGGACAGATTGGGCAGCAGGTAATACCGGAATGTTTGTGTTCTCGGGAAAATAGATACTCTGGTTTTGGCTGTATTGAGGTAAGGGCAGATTTAAGCAACCAGTATGGTAAAGGTTGCCCGAAAATGGGTTTTAGATAGCCCTTTGTTTGGCTTGTGTTGTAAAAGATTTATAGCTAAATGCATTGATTTCTTTATACGGCGTAGACCTACCTTGCCGCACTCTTGTACTGTCTGTGGCTTGCTGCTTTGTATGAAAAACGTACTTTAGCTATATACTACGAATCATGCAGGCAAAAAGCAGGCTACCTGAAAAATCAAGCAGCCTAAAAGAACAGCTAGAGAGTAACTTTTACTGGGTGCAGATGCTTTCGATAGCCTGCGGGATATCGCCGGCACAAGCCCAAATCAATTGACCCTGCGACTGCATTGGCAGCAGGAGAACCGCGCGTTCGGCAGTGCTGCCGGCAGGAATAGCAGTAATCGCGCCTTGACTAAGAGTGATACTCTGCCAGAATTCCTCCTGACCAGCAGGAACATCGATTGCTTCATTGATTTCATTCAAGCGGGTACCTTTGGCTAAGCGGGTTTCCACCCATACTTTCGCCATATTCAGTGCTTCAACGGCTTTCGGATCGGTGATGGTGGGGGCAGCAGGCACTTGCGGGGCGGTTGCGCCCATACCGCTTTCATTGGCCGGTTCGGCCAAGCCGACAATGGATTTTGCCTGCTCGATGATTTCTGGGTTTATATAGGCATATACGCCGCCACCTACCAGAATCAGAGCCAACAGAAGGCCGACTGAACGCAATGCGCCGCCGCTGTGTTTGCTGCGGGATTTGTTGTTACGGGATAATTTTCTCACTGCTGTAGCCATTTATTTGGTGTCCTAATAATTGTTGGATAGTTTAGATGGGTAGAAAAAGAAATTTCGATAGTGGATAAGCATAAAGCGTGCCAAAGTTTGATGTTGGATTAAGTTTGGCGTGATGAATTTTCATTTTGATTATTATTTGTTGTTATATATAGAAATTTATTTATAGAGAATATGCGGATTAGTGATGGGGAAGAGGCTACCTGAAAACGCAGCGCAGTGAAGTTTCTGCGAAGCTAAAATTTCAGGTAGCCTTTAACGGCAAATGGCAGGCAAGAAAAAGCACCCTCAGGCGAGGGTGCTTTTGCATGGCGTTGGGACAATTACATCATACCCATTCCGCCCATGCCTCCCATTCCGCCCATGTCCGGAGCGGCGGGCTTGTCTTCTGGAATGTCGGCTACCATGCATTCGGTGGTCAGCATCAGGCCAGCGATGGAAGCGGCGTTTTGCAGCGCAAAGCGGGTAACTTTGGCCGGATCGATTACGCCCATTTCCAGCATGTCGCCATAGCTATCGTTGCCGGCGTTGTAGCCGAAGTTGCCGTTGCCTTCCAGCACTTTGTTCACCACCACGCTCGGCTCGCCGCCGGCGTTGGCCACGATTTGGCGCAGTGGAGACTCAACCGCACGCAATACGATTTGCACGCCGGCTTCTTGGTCGGCATTAGCGGTTTCTACTTTGCTCAGGGCAGAGCGGGCACGCAGCAGGGCTACACCGCCGCCGGCCACCACGCCTTCTTCTACAGCGGCACGGGTGGCGTGCAGCGCGTCGTCCACGCGGTCTTTCTTCTCTTTCATTTCCACTTCGGTGGCCGCGCCCACTTTGATTACGGCCACGCCGCCAGCCAGTTTGGCCACGCGTTCTTGCAGTTTTTCCTTGTCGTACTCGCTGGTGGCGGTGTCAATCTGGGTGCGTATTTCGACCACACGGGCTTCTACGGCGGATTTGTCGCCCAAACCATCGATGATAGTGGTGTTTTCTTTGCCCACTTCGATGCGTTTGGCTTGGCCCAAATCTTCCAGCGTGGCTTTTTCCAAAGACAAGCCCACTTCTTCGGCGATCACAGTGCCGCCGGTGAGGATGGCGATGTCTTGCAGCATGGCTTTGCGGCGGTCGCCGAAGCCTGGGGCTTTCACGGCCACGGTTTTCAGGATGCCGCGAATGTTGTTCACCACCAACGTGGCTAAGGCTTCGCCTTCCACATCTTCAGCGATAATCAGCAGCGGACGGCTGGTTTTGGCCACTTGCTCCAGCACGGGCAGCAGGTCTCGGATATTGCTGATTTTCTTGTCAAACAACAGAACAAACGGGCTATCCAGCTCGGCCAGTTGTTTTTCCGGGTTGTTGACGAAATAGGGGGAGAGGTAGCCGCGGTCGAACTGCATGCCTTTTACCACTTCCACTTCGTTTTCCAGCGATTTGCCGTCTTCCACGGTAATCACGCCTTCTTTGCCCACTTCGTTCATGGCTTGGGCGATGATGTTGCCGATGGATTCGTCGGAGTTGGCGGAAATAGAAGCCACTTGGGCGATTTCCTTGGATTTCTCCGGCACGGGCTTGGCAATGTTCTGCAATTCTTTTACCAAAGCGGAAACGGCTTTATCGATACCACGTTTCAGATCGGTCGGGTTCATGCCGGCGGTAACGTATTTCATACCTTCGGCCACGATGGCTTGTGCCAACACAGTAGCGGTAGTGGTACCGTCGCCGGCCACATCGTTGGTTTTGGAGGCGACTTCTTTCACCATCTGTGCGCCCATGTTTTCAAACTTGTCTTTCAGTTCGATTTCCTTGGCCACGGTAACGCCATCTTTGGTGATGTGCGGGCCGCCAAAAGTGCGGTCCAACACCACATTACGGCCTTTCGGGCCGAGTGTTATTTTCACGGCGTTAGACAAAATGTTTACGCCGTTTACCATCTTCTGGCGGACTTCATTGCCAAATTGTACATCTTTTGCTGCCATATGTATGACTCCTAAAATAAAAAATCAGAAATTATTATCTTGACGAGCTTGCTTATTCCACGATGCCGAAAATGTCTTCTTCGCGCATCACTAGCAACTCTTCGCCGTCTGCTTTCACGGTTTGGCCGCTGTATTTGCCGAAAATCACGCGGTCACCCACTTTCACATCCAGCTTACGGCGCCCGCCGTCTTTGGTGAGCTTGCCGGCGCCCACGGCCACTACTTCGCCCATATCGGGTTTTTCAGCGGCAGAGCCGGGCAAAACAATGCCGGAAGCGGTTTTTTCTTCGGCTTCCAGGCGTTTGATAACCACACGGTCGTGCAACGGACGAATTTTCATAAATCTTCTCTCCAGAATTGAATTTGATGATTTGTTGCTACCCGATTGAGGGTAAACAGAAATATGCCGGGCAGGGCACGGCACACCACTTGTGCGGGCTTGAAGATAAGGCTGGTGACGTTGAATTCAAGAGTGGGGTGGGAAAAATATTTGGCTGAAGGAGGAGAGGATGGCAGAGAGCAAACTCTGCATGTCCCCCCGGCCACAGCTACCCCATCCACATCGGCTTTCGCCTGCTTGATAATCTGGCCGAACACATCCGCCCACACATTAGCAGCAAAGCCGCCATCATCAGCAACCAGACCGTTGCCCCGCTCTACCTTGCTCCTATTGAAGCCGCCTGCCGACAACTCGGCATCAGTACCTGCAGCATCATCCTGCCCGACGGCGAACAATACAAAAATAACGAATCCCTCCAGCAAATCTACACTGGATTGTTGCAGCACCATGCCGACCGCCGTACCACCATCCTCGCTCTCGGCGGCGGCGTAATCGGCGACCTTGCAGGCTTTGCTGCTGCCACCTATCAGCGTGGCATCCCCTTTATCCAAATCCAAGATATCTGCCTAGATACACAAATTCGGAGGTGAACATTGAGTTCAACTGTTGAAATTACTGAGCTGTATTTCGCCGCCCTGTGCGAGCAGGCAAAGAAGGAAAAATCCACATCGCCGAAGGCTGGGCCACGGCAGCCTTATACGAACAACTTTCACAGCAATACAGCTTTACTCTATACAACAGGAACGTGTGCGCGTGGCGGTACATGCTTTTGCCGGTTGAGAGCAGCTGATTGTTGCCAACGACATCGTGGCCTTTATCCCTCCGGTAGTAGTAGGCTGAATATTTGATTTGAATGAATAAGCAATAGAAAGCCAAGCCCTGCACCAACAGTTTTAATAAGGGGCTGTACTAGATTAGCCCTAAATTCCACACCACTTCCGCAGCGTTTTAAGCTGCCGGGATGGTGTGCCGAAGTTAAGCCGGAATTCGCATTCTTTCAAGAATAGCAGGAAAGATTTGCGGTCGATTCCGTTGTATTTGCGTAAGGCGCGTTTTGCCTGATTCCAAAAATTTTCGATGCCGTTGATGTGGTTCTGACGGTCTGCAAACGCTTTGGCATGATTGATGCGGTGATAGATAAAACCACTCACATCCAGTCTGTCGTAGCTGCTTAGGCTGTCCGTGTAAATGATGCTGTCAGGGATAATTTTTTATTTGATGACAGGCAGTAAAGTTTCATACTTGTCGTTATCTGCAACCACCGTATAGGCCTTATCATGCTGTTTCAGAATACCGGAGACGACCACTTTACCTGCCGCCACGCGACCGCGCCTACCCTTACGCCGTCTGCCAAAATAACTTTCGTCCAACTCAACTGGGCTATCAAAAATCTCATTAGTAGCCAGTGCCAGATGATGGCTGATGACTTAGCGGATTTTGCGGTAGAACAGGGCTGCCGAATTGGGATGGATACCTAAAATATCGGCAGTGGCACGGGCAGTAACTTCCAGCACAAAAAACGGATCAGTTCTTTCTGTACTTTTTTTAATTTGCAGTGTGTTATCTTCATACTTTGAGGGTAACATAGTTGCTAATCTAGTACGGTCCCCTTAATAAATGAGCAATGCTGTGCTTTCCTCAACTTCGAAGACTGGATACGCCGTCAAAACGACGGGTAGCGCGTGGATTATTTGGTGTACAGCGTGTATGAAGAGTTGGCGCGACGGCAAGGGCAGGCCGTGATTGAAGAGGCCAAACGCTGCTTTGGCTTGGAAGCAGCCGTGTGCGTGTACCACTACAGGTGGCTGGAAGTGGGTGGCATGGCGGTGTGGGTGGGTGTAACCACCTGCCACCACGATATGGCCTTCGCCGGCTGCCGCTACGTTATCGACATGGTGAAAGCCGAAGAGCTGATTTGGGAATAGGAATTCTATAAGCGTCCAAGTTGTTGTCTCATGATTTGGATAACCAAACGGCGGGTGGCGAACGCCAACAGGTCAAATAGCGGGTTGCAGTCATAAACAAGCTACTTGAAATTTCATGTAGCCTTTTGCCTTGTGTGGTTTTTTAGCCAATCGCATCCGCCACGCGGATTTTGGAGCGGTCGATAATTGAGGCAGGCCAGTAAAATCTGTAAAATAGCAGAATAGGGCGGCAGGTTTGGAATAATTGCCCACATCCTTTTGCCCTGTGCCGTTTCAGTCTGGCCGTCGGCGCGTTTTTTGCCGAATTTAATTTAAAACCGAATGGTTGTCGTATCCCAATGGCCCTATTGTAGTGCCAACCTGGCATTGGCAGCATTCGGTTTTCAGGAAAAACACCATGCGAGGCTATCAACTCAACCCTAACCAACCCGTAGGCGGTATTATTGCGGAGGATGCTGACCAGCAAATCGTGCAGCTCAACCTGCAAAAAGGCAATGAAGTGCCACCCTATTCGGCTGAAGCCATCATTACCATCACCGTCCTCTCTGGCGCGGTATGCCTGAAAACCGAGCAGGGGCAGATTGATTTGCAGCCGATGACCCTGGCGCGGCTTGAACCGCAGGAAACCCATGCCCTCGTGGCTTTGGAGGATAATACCTCCGTACTCGTGGTGAAACAGCTGTGCTACCATGCCCTGTTAAACCAAAAACTGCGCTTTGGCCGCTGCTGCGTTTAACCCTAATCCTTCCCCCCCCCCCCATATCGGCAGCCTGCTGGTATGGAATTATTTTAAAACTATAGCTTTACAACACAACTCTTGGAGATGAACCATCATGATTAAAGGCATTCAAATTACCCAATCCGCCCAACACCCCGCCCTGGTGCGCTCTTTCTGGCTGTTGGACGACGAAACCCAGCAGGCGCGTTGTCTGTGCAGCAAGGACGAGCATTTCGCTGCCGACCAAATCGTTGCCCTGAGCGATTTGGGCGATGTAACCTACCAAGAAGTGGCTGTAGACAGCTACATGCGCCCGAAAGTGGAAGGCGGTCAGCACCTAAACGTGAACGTAATGAGCCGCGAAATGTTGGAAGACGCAGCTGCCAACCCCGATAAATACCCGCAGCTCACCATCCGCGTGTCCGGCTATGCCGTGCGCTTCAACTCCCTCACTCCCGAGCAGCAGCGCGATGTGATTACCCGCACCTTCACGCAGCATATGTAAGCTGGAAACAATACAGCCCCGCCATTTTAGATGGTGGGGCTGGTTTCTTTTGTGCGTGAGAGAAAATAGTTTTTGGGTTTTATAGCGGATCAAGTTTAAAGCAGAACAAGGCGGTGGGCCGCAGATAGTGAGAGCAGCACAGCAGGGTGAGCCAACGCAGTATTGGTTTTGATTCATCCGCTATCAAAAAGGTTTCAGCTAGCCCGATCAGGCAACAGGAAGGCTACCTGAAAATTCAAAATTGTTTGATTATATTGAAGATATTTCTTTCAGGTGGCCTCATGCAGTCGAAACTTTAAGCTCCGGCTTATTTTTTCTCTTTCTCCGGCCGCATCCAGCCGGAAATAGTGGTTTGACGAGCGCGGGTGAGGGTGAGTTCGCCTTCGGGGCAGTTGCGGGTGAGCGTGCTGCCGGCTCCGGTGGTGGCACGGTGGCCGATGGTGAGCGGGGCGACCAGCATATTGCCGGAGCCGATGCGCACTTCGTCGCCGATAACGGTTTGGTGTTTATGCACGCCGTCGTAGTTGCAGGTAATGGTGCCGGCGCCGATGTTGCTGCGGCAGCCGATTTGCGCGTCGCCGAGGTAGGTGAGGTGGTTGGCTTTGCTGCCGCGGCCGATAGTGCTGTTTTTCACTTCCACGAAGTTGCCGATGTGCACTTCGTCGGCCAAATCGGCATTGGGGCGTAGGCGGGCGAAGGGGCCGATGCGGGCGCTGCTGCCGATGCGGCAGTTTTCGAGGTGCGAGAAGGGCTCGATAACTGTGTTGTCGCCGATGACAGCGTTTTTAATCACGCAGTTGGCGCCGATGGATACGTTGTTGCCGAATTGGTTTTCGCCTTCCAGCACCACGTTCACATCAATCACCACGTCTTGGCCGTGCTGAAGGCTGCCGCGCAGGTCGAAGCGGGCCGGGTCGCGCAGGGTGAGGCCGGCTTGGAGCAGGCTTTGCGTCTGTTCGCGTTGGAAGATGCGCTCGAGTTCGGCGAGCTGGATTTTATTGTTCACCCCGGCGGCAAGGTGGGAGGAGGCTACCTGAACGGGATGCACGGCCACGCCGTCGGCGCGGGCAAGGGCGATGACGTCGGTGAGGTAGTATTCGCCTTGGGCGTTGTTGCTGGAGAGGCTGCCCAGCCAGCGGGCGAGGTGGGCGTTAGGCAAAACAAAAATGCCGGTGTTGGTTTCGCGGATGGCTTTTTGCTCGGGCGTGGCGTCTTTTTCTTCCACAATGGCCGCTACTTGGCCGTTGGCCTCGCGGATGATGCGGCCCAGCCCGAAGGGGTTGGGCGGAATGTCGGTGAGCAGACCGATTTCGCTGCCAGCGGCTTGTAGCAAATCTTCCAGGGTGGCGCGGTTAATCAGCGGCACGTCGCCGTAGAGCACGAGAGTGCGGCCGATGTTGCCGAGGTGCGGTAGGGCGGTTTGCGCGGCATGGCCGGTGCCGAGCTGTTCGGTTTGCTCCACCCAGCGGATACCTTCGCGCTGTACTTGCTCGCGCACCTGCTCCTTGCCGTGGCCGATCACCACGTTGATGCTTTGTGGGCTGAGGCTTTGCGCGGTATCGATAACGCGCTCGAGCATAGTTTGGCCGCCGATGCGGTGCAGCACTTTGGGCAGGGCGGAATACATGCGCGTGCCTTTGCCGGCGGCGAGGATGACGATATGGAGGGGCTGGTGCATGGGTGGGCCTTCTTGAAACGATTTCTTGGGAGTGATGGTTTTCAGGTAGCCTGCTGGGGGCTACCTGAAAAAGGAGGATTCAAACTGCATACATTAATGGCTGCTTGGTGCTTCGGGCACGCTGTCGCCACTCCAGGTGGTGCGCGGCACGCTGTGTTGGTGTTGCTCGCGGGTAACAGGCACGGGCACGGGGCGGTATTCGTTGTAGCGTTGGTCGCGGGCGAAGGTGCCGTCTTGGTATACCACGGGCGTGCCGGGGGCATAACGCTGGCGCAGGCCGGTTTTGCCTTGTTGGTCTTGGTAGGTTTCCCAAGTGCAGGCGGAAAGGGCGATGAGGGCGAGCAGTAGAACGGCTGGGCGCATGGCTTTATCCTTTTTCTGTTGTGAGACGAGTGTTGCTTTTGGTGCCAATTATAACGCGAACAGCCGGGGCTGGCTGTTGGTTTTTAGGCTTTGAGGGAGGTAGGGAGTTGGGGATAGCTGTGTGTCCGTTGAGTTTTCAGGTAGCCTTTGGTCGGCGTGGGGTGGTTGCCGGTGTTGAGGCTACCTGAAAGATTGGTCAGTATATCGGCTTAATGGTAGAGTAGCGGGAGGCAATCGTGCCGTTCAAGCAATGGGAGAAAATCATGAAGCGTTTGGGTTTGATGCTGGTGGCCATTTGTGCGGTGATGAGTGGGGCATATGCTGCTCCAGCATGGGACACGGGCTATGCGTATGGGGCAAACCATTGTTATGGTTTCCACGCACCAGCAGGCTGGACGCAGGATAACCGGTTGCTGGCCGATAAGGGCGTGCCGATGGTGTTTTTGCCGCAAGATGGCAAGTTGCGTGCGGCGCGGGTGATGATTTATGCGGGCAGCATCGGCCGCAAGCCGAACGAGAACTTTACTACAGCCGTACGCGGGCAGGTGAATGATGTGGTGGCGCAATATGCCCAATCGAATGAGCGCATACGGCCGGCCATGCTGCGCCGTATCCGTGCACGCGACGGGGTGAGCGGCGAGCTGTGGCGGTTTACCGGCTACAGCAACGGCGGGCAGGAGCTGGTGGCTTATCTGCCGGGCAGCCGTTCGGTGAATTATTTTGTGGCGCAAATCCCCGCGCAGGCAGATGCGGCGGCTGTGGAAACCGCTATGCTGGCTTTGGCTGCCAGCTACCACGAGCGGCCGTCGTGCCCGCCGTGCCGTGGCGAAGGATGTGCATCGGAGTGATGATGTAATAAGCCAAAGGCTACCTGAAAACGAGCTTTGTGAGCTTTCAGGTAGCCTTTTGCTTTGTCTGGCATAAATTCTAATCGCTGCTTTCGCTGTGCGGTTTGAGCCGGTAGGCGCAGACGATGGTGAGGATGCCTACGGCCAGGGCGAGGCTCATGCTCAGGTGGATGCCGTTGAGCATGGCCTGCTGTGGGCTGCTGCCGCTGGAGAGGCGCTCGCCGATGTTGGTCGTGCCCACGAAGAAGGCTGCGCCGATGGCGCCAGCGATGGGGTTGATGGTGGTGATGATGGCGACGCCGTACGGGTTGAGGTGTTTGGGCAGGGCGTTGAGGCCGTGGGTTTCGCCGGTGATGCAGGCGGATACGGATACGGCCATTAGGGCAAACATGGCGGAGAGGGCGGTGGTTTGGGTGTCGATTTTCAGGTAGCCCCACAATACGGCCAGGGCGACGGTGAGCATAATGGTGGCAGGCAGCACCACGAAGCGGCCGCCTTTTTTATCCAGCAGTTTGCCAAACAGTGGAGCGGCCAAGGCTTGTGCGATGCTCGCAGGCATGAGGATGAGGCCGGTGGCGGTGCCGGAGAGCAGCAGCACTTGCTGGGTGTAGATGGGAATCATCAGCTCGAGGCCGAGGAAGAGGAAGCCGGCACAGGCGAGGATGGCGAGGCAGAGGCTGAATTGGCGGTATTGCAGAGCACGCAGGTTTAAGAGTGGTGTGGCGATGTGGAATTGGCGGCGTACAAACCAGCCGATGAGCACCACCGAGCCGGCCAACAGCAGCACGAATTCGGCCAGGGGCAGGCTGGCGAAGTTGCTGCAGGCATACACCAGGCCGCCGAAGCCGCCGATGGAGAGCAGGGCGGAGGGGATGTCGATTTTTGGGCGGGTGATGGGGCTGAGGTTGACACTGAGGTATTTGCCCACGAGGAACATGGCCACGAGCATAAACGGCGCGGTGGCGGCGAAGAGCACGCGCCAGTGGGTGTGGTCGATGATGATGCCGGAGAGAGTGGGGCCGAGCGCGGGGGCGGCGGTAAACATCATGGTGATTACGCCCATGGCCGTGCCGCGCCGGTTGGGTGGGAAAATGTTGAGGATGCCGTTAAACAGCAGCGGCACGAAGAAGGCGGCGGATATGGCCTGCACCATGCGCCCGGCCAGCAACACGCCGAAATTGGGCGCGAGGGCGCAAATCAGCGAACTGGCGAGGAAGGTGGCTTGGGTGATGAGCACCATTTTGCGGGTTTCAAACCATTGGATGACGCTGGCGGTAATCGGCGTGAATGCGCCCATCACCAGGAGAAAACCGGTGGTGAGCCATTGGGCGGTGGTTTTGTCGATGTGGAAATCGCGCATGATGGGCGTGAGCGCCACGTTGAGCAGGGTGTCGTTCAGGTAGCCGAAGAAGGCGCCGATAAAGAGCGTGGCCACGATGGTTTTAGCGGGGAAGCCGGGGCGGTCGGCAAAATATTCGTGTTGGGTATCGGCAGAATCGGTGTGTTGCATGAGGTGTTCTTTCTTGTTATTCGATTATGGCAAAGAGGCTACCTGAAAGCGTGAGCTTCGACCGGGCTACACAGGCTACCTGAAAACCAGTATTGGAATGCAAGAGCCAGATTTTACATGATTTCGCCAGCCAGAGCCTGCAGCTCGCACATATCGCGGGCGATATGATCGGCACAGGGCTGCGGTTGGGCACGGCTGCCAAACCACACCGTGCGCATCCTCAAAGCTTTGGCCGCTTGCAGATTGGCCGGGCTGTCGTCCACCAGCACGCATTGCTGCGGCGGCACGGCCAGCGCGGCGCACACCATATGGAAGGCTTGCGGCTGCGGCTTGTAGTGCAGGGCAAGGTTGTCCACGCCGAACAGGGCTTCAAAATGGCTGCCCAGCCGCATGGCTTCGATTAGGGCGCGCACATAAAACGCAGGGCCGTTGGAAAACACGGCTTTGCGGCCGGGTAGGGCGGCGAGCGCGGTATCGATGTGCGGCATCGGCTGCAAGGTGGCGATGAGTTCGGGCAGATGGTGGCTTTGGCACAGGAATTCGGCGGGGCAAACCTGAGGATGGTGCTGCTGCAAACCGCCGAGCGTGGCGCCGTAGAGTTGCCAATAGTGCTCGCGCAAATCGGAGGCTTCGGGCAGGCTCAGGCTCAGTTCGCGTGCCATGAATTCGGTCATGCGGCGGTTGATGAGGCGGAAAATGCCCGCATCGGCGCGGTGCAGGGTGTCGTCTAGGTCGAACAGCCAAACGGGCTGGGAGGGCGGCATGAGGCTACCTGAAAAATAAAAAACCGAATTATATAGCTGCTTCAAATGAGCATTCTACTGCTTTGCCCGCCTTGCCATACTTGCCGCTGCGGCCTGCTGCCATGCCCAATTTGAATTGATGCGGCTCACACTCCCGCCATCGGGGCGGTTTGCTGCTATAATCCCACTGATTTTCACAACCAATTATCATTCAGGAGATTGCTATGGCTCTGGTATCCATGCGCCAGCTTTTAGACCACGCCGCCGAACACGGCTACGGCCTGCCCGCTTTTAATGTGAACAACTTGGAGCAGATGCGCGCCATCATGGAAGCGGCCGACCAAGTGAACGCGCCCGTTATCGTGCAGGCTTCCGCCGGCGCGCGCAAATATGCCGGCGCCCCCTTCTTGCGCCACCTGATTTTGGCGGCGGTGGAAGAGTTTCCGCATATTCCCGTGGTGATGCACCAAGACCACGGCGCTTCGCCCGATGTGTGTCAGCGCTCTATCCAGCTGGGCTTCTCCTCCGTAATGATGGACGGCTCGCTCCTGGCCGACGGCAAAACCCCGTCTTCCTACGAATACAACGTGGACGTTACCCGCACCGTGGTGAACTTCTCCCATGCCTGCGGCGTGTCGGTTGAAGGCGAAATCGGCGTGTTGGGCAACTTGGAAACCGGCGAAGCTGGCGAAGAAGACGGCGTGGGCGCAGCGGGCAAATTGAGCCACGACCAAATGCTCACCAGCGTGGAAGATGCCGTGCGCTTCGTGAACGACACCGGTGTGGATGCGTTGGCGATTGCCGTGGGCACCAGCCATGGTGCTTATAAATTTACCCGTCCGCCCACAGGCGACGTATTGCGCATCGACCGTATCAAAGAAATCCATGCCGCCCTGCCGAACACGCATATCGTGATGCACGGCTCCAGCTCGGTGCCGCAGGAATGGCTGAAAGTGATTAACGAGCACGGCGGCGGCATCGGCGAAACCTACGGCGTACCGGTGGAAGAAATTGTGGAAGGCATCAAACACGGCGTGCGCAAAGTGAATATCGACACTGACCTGCGCTTGGCCAGCACAGGGGCAATCCGCAAATTCTTAGCCGAAAACCCTGCCGAATTCGACCCGCGCAAATACCTGGCCAAAACCATCGAAGCCATGAAAGGCATCTGCCTGGCCCGTTATCAGGCCTTCGGCTGCGAAGGCATGGCCAGCAAAATCAAACCGATTTCGCTAGAAAAAATGGCCACCCGTTATGCCAAAGGCGAGCTGAACCAAGTGGTGGCGAAGTAATATAGTGAATGCAATTTAAATCGAGGAAAGGCGGCGAGCCGCAGGCAGTACGCGCGTACAGTCAGACGAGCCAACGCGGTATCGGTTTAAATGTAATCTGCTATAACTTGATTTGAATGATGTAACAGGCTACCTGAAAATATGTTCAGGTAGCCTGTTTGTTTGGGGCAAGAGGCTACCTGAAAAAGCAGCAGAGCAGCTCCAATGCAGTTTCAGGTAGCCTTCTCCGTTGCCCACCATGAATTTCCCCGCCTCATCCGCTATAATCCGCATAAATTAATCACATCAATTTCTATCTATGAACCCACCCGCTTCCGTGGGCATCGTTACCCCGCAAACCATTGCATTCGAACAGCCCTTTGCCCTGCAAAATGGCGATACGCTGCCCCGTTTTGATTTGATTACCGAAACCTACGGCACACTCAACGCCGATAAATCCAACGCCATCCTGATTTGCCATGCCCTGTCCGGCACGCACCACGTGGCCGGCCGCCACCATCCGGACGACGAACACTCCGGTTGGTGAGGCAACATGGTCGGCCACAATAAACCGGTGGATACCAAGCTTTTTTGTGGTCGGGCCCAATAACCTGGGCAGCAGCGGCCCGTTGAGCATCAACCCCGCCACAGGCAAACCTTACGGCTCGGATTCTCCGATGGTTATCGTAAAAGACCGGGTGCGCTCGCAAGCCATGCTGGCCGACCATTTCGGCATCAAGGGGCGGCAGTCTCGGCAGTATACAGACCTTGCAATGGGCAACCGACTTCCCCGAACGTGTGCGTCACGTGCCGGTGATTGCCTCTGCGCCTAAATTGTCCACCCAAAACATCGTGTTTAACGACATGGCCCGCCAGGCCATCCTCACCGATCCCGACTTCCACGAAGGCCACTACTCCAGTCGCCAAGCCGTGCCCCGGCGCGGCCTGAAGATTGCCCGCATGATGGGGCACATCACTTATCTGGCTGAAGACGGGCTGGGCAAAAAATTCGGCCGTCAGATGAGGAGCGGTAAGCTGCAATACGGCTACAGCATTGAATTTGAGGTGGAAAGCTACCTGCGCTACCAGGGCGACAAATTCGCTGACCGCTTCAATGTCAACACTTACCTGCTTATGACCAAGGCGCTGGACTATTTCGACCCCGCCGCCGATTTCGACTACTGGCACAACCGTTTTCAGGTAACCTTCGGTGGGCACATATGCTTGTGAGCAAGGATATGTTTTAGTGATTGGTACGACACGCCGAACATCCATTGGTGCATCCTGGGCTATTTCGATCACCTGTGCGCGAGAAACCGCATCCACGTACTGGAACGCGCGGTGACAGTTGGCAGCCAGCGTATTTCCTCCCTGCCGAACCTGTTGGGTGGTTTGGTGTCTTATCGCGAGGGTCAAATGATATATTTGGTTTTATAATTCAGCCTGTTGCCTATATTAACGGGGAGATTGTTTAAACATACCTAATTCGCCATTTGTTTGATTTAAGTCAAATATATCGCGCCCACAGGCAATGGTATCGCCTGTGGGCAAAACGTATAATCAAGTTAAATTTTTTAGACATTTTGTAATGTCAAGGGGGAAAGCAGTATGTTGCGCAATTTTTCAGACAAATTTTTCGGCAACGACGACAAGGGTGACTTCGAGCTGCAATGCCTGATGATGATTATCGAAGACCCGGCACGCCGCCAATGGGCGGTGCGTTTGAAAATCACCAAAAAATACGATGTTAGCAACGCCCGCACCATATTGTTGGAAAAATTCGAAAAAGGGTTTGAAAAAGAACATGATGCCCAGTTGTTTGTGTTGGACGAGCTGGATGAGTTTCCGATATTCCGTGTTAAGGTGTTGGAAGGTTTCCGACAGTAATTGAGTTGTTGATTTATACAAAAGGCTACCTGAAAGCTGGATTAGGCTTTCAGGTAGCCTTTTTAGGAATGTTGAGCAAGTAGGTGAATTTTATCTTCGTGAGGGCAGGTAATACCAGGCTACCTGAAACACTGTAGCAGCTGAGTTTGCACCCATCAGCTGTACCAGTTGAGGCTACCTGAAAATGGTGCTGTCTTGGCAAAACGCATTCGGCTCCGTATAATTCGCACTTTCTACGGCGGGTCTCCCCGCATGCAGGTTTGGGACAAGGGGTCAGGTGCGGAAGCAAGCAGCCCACCCTGAATTCAGCAGTGCCGGGGCTCTGGCTCGCCACCTCATATAAAAACCGCCCCGGTGTAATACCGGAGCGGTTTTGCTATATATGGCTGAATAGCTGAAGCTATTTCAGCAAGAGCTTATTTGTAAAAACGCTCAATAGAATGAATTTTAAACGCGCTTACTTGGCATTTGTCGGCCACGAATTTTTTAAATTCGGCCTGGTTCAGATAGCGCACTTCCTCGCGTGGCAGCTGCAACAAGACCTGGCGGTTTTGGTTGCTGTTGATGGCATCAGCAATGGTTACAACGTAGTTGGTGGTTTTTTTTGTCATAATTTACTCTCTTTAAAGCTGTTATTTTCTAGTGCAAACAGAATTTTTATTATCTGATAGATTGCTTTTGTAAAAATGGTAAATTATCTATTCTGATTGTGCAAGGTTCAGGAGGGTAAAGATATGCAGGGCTATGTAAATGCAGTAATGTCGGTAGGCGGCCTCAGAGGTTTACCACTTTTTTGTGGATAGTTCATCGGTCAGCTGTTGCAGAAGCTGTAAGCGGTTGGCACGGATATGGCCGGCTTCTGCAGTGGCTTTGATCGCGCAGCCAGGTTCTTGGCGGTGGCTGCAGTTGTGGAACCGGCATTGGCCGATGAAGTCGCGCATATCGGGGAAATAGTGGGGCAGGGAGGCTACCTGAAGATGGTGCAGGCCGAATTCCTGCAGGCCGGGGGAATCGATGATGTGGGCGGTTTCGTTTAGGTCGTAGAGCTGGGCGTGGGTGGTGGTGTGTTTGCCGGAGTCGAGGGCGCTGGAGATTTCGTTGGTGTGGGCGATGCTTTGGCCGAGCAGGGCATTAATCAGGGTAGATTTGCCCATACCGCTTTGGCCAAGCAGGATGCTGGTGTGCCCATTCAACACTGGCAGCAGGGCGGCGGCATCTTGCATGGCGCTAACGGGCAGCACGGGGTAGCCCAGGCCTTCATAAAACTCTAGTTTGCTGCGCCATTGTCCTGTTTCCGGCAAATCGGTTTTGTTCAACACAATCACTGCGCCGATATCGGCTGCTTCTGCCGCCAGCAGGGCGCGTTGTAGTAGCAGCTCGCTGGGTGTAGGCACAGCAGCCAGCACAATCAGCAGTTGACTCACATTAGCGGCAATCAGCTTGGTTTTCCAAGCATCTTGGCGGAAGAGCAGGCTGCGGCGCGGCAGGAAATCTTCAATCACCGCTTGCTCGGCATTCAGCGGCGTGATGTGTACTTGGTCGCCGCAGGCGAAGTCTACCCGCTTTTTGCGGGTGGTGGCCTCGAAGGTGTGACCGCCGGTGGTGCGTACAATAAAGCGGCGGCCGTAGCTGGTAATGATTTGGGCGGTGTCGGTCATGGCAGTGTGCCGGGTGGGAAAGTGTCATCATAGCAAGGATTGGCATGCTGATGCCAATTTGCCTGCTGTGCCGGGCAGAATGGCTATATAATCCAGCTTTATTTATCCCGATCAATAGGGAATCGCCACACCATGACTACCACGCCGCTTCTCGATACCATCGACTACCCGCAGGATTTGCGCCGTTTGCGTGAAGACCAGTTGCCGCAGCTGGCTGCTGAATTGCGTACCTTTCTGCTCGACAGCATCAGCAAAACCGGTGGCCATTTTGCCAGTAATCTGGGCGCGGTGGAGCTGGCTGTGGCATTGCATTATGTGTACGACACGCCTAACGACCACTTAATTTGGGATGTGGGCCACCAAAGCTACCCGCATAAAGTGCTCACCGGCCGCCGCAACCGCATGCACACCATGCGCCAATACGGCGGTTTGGCCGGGTTTCCTAAGCGCAGCGAATCGGAATACGATGATTTCGGCGTTGGCCATTCTTCCACTTCCATCGGTGCGGCATTGGGTATGGCGGTGGCCGATAAACTTTCAGGTAGCCCCAACCGTAGCGTGGCTGTTATCGGCGACGGAGCGATGACCGCTGGCCAAGCTTTTGAAGCGTTGAACAATGCGGGCGATATGGATACCGATTTGCTGGTTATCCTCAACGACAACGAAATGTCGATTTCCCCCAACGTGGGTGCCTTCCCCAAATACCTTGCCGGCAGCCAGGCCAAAGACTGGCGCGACACCCTGCGCAGCATCAAACACAAATCCGAAAAAGTGCTCGACAAACTGCCCGGTGCGCTGCACATCGCGCAGAAAGTGGAGCAGCGGCTGAAAAGCGTGCTCGACGGCTCGCGCATCCGCCCCGATTCCCTGTTCGACAACTTCGGCTTCACCTACACCGGCCCAGTGGATGGCCATGATGTGCGGCAACTGGTGGCTGTGCTCAAAGATATGAAACAGCGCAAAGGCCCGCAGCTTTTGCATGTGCTCACGCAAAAAGGGCAGGGTTACAAACTGGCTGAAAACGATCCGGTCGGTTTTCACGCCGTGGGCAAATTTAATCCCGACCAAGGCCCGGTGAGCGGCGGCGGCGCCCCGTTGAGCTACACCCAGATTTTCGGCCAATGGATATGCGATCAAGCCGCTGCAGATGGCAAATTGGTCGCCATTACTCCTGCCATGCGTGAAGGCAGCGGATTGGTGGAGTTTGAGCGACGCTTTCCCGACCGCTATTTCGATGTCGGTATTGCCGAGCAGCATGCCGTTACCTTTGCTGCCGGCCTAGCCTGTGGCAGCATAAAACCCGTGGTGGCGATTTACTCCACCTTCCTGCAGCGAGCCTACGACCAACTGGTGCATGACGTGGCATTGCAAAACCTGCCGGTATTGTTTGCTATCGACCGTGCCGGTATGGTTGGTGCCGACGGCCCCACCCATGCCGGCGCCTATGATCTGAGCTTCCTGCGCTGCATTCCGAATATGGTGCTGGCTGCCCCCAGCAGCGGCGAAGAATGTCGCTTGCTGCTTTCCACCTGCTACGTGCTGGATTGCCCCACTGCCGTGCGCTACCCGCGCGGCGCCAGCGGCAGCACGGCAATCGGTAGCAGCTTGGATACCGTGCCGGTAGGCAAAGGCGTGGTGCGGCGGCAGGGCAGGGGAACTGCTGTGTTGGCTTTCGGCAGTATGGTGCAGCCCGCGTTGCAGGCAGCGGAACAGCTGGATTTAACTGTGGCCGATATGCGCTTTGTGAAACCGCTGGACGAAGAATTGATTGCCGATTTGGCTGCCACCCATCAGCAGCTAGTGTGCATTGAAGAAAACGCCGTGCAAGGCGGAGCCGGCAGCGCGGTGTTGGAGGTGCTGGCCAAACAAGGCTGCCGCTTGCCCGTGTTGCTACTGGGCATCGAAGACATCGTTACTGGCCACGGCGACCCGACTATCCTGCTGGACGACCTGGGTTTGAGTGCTGAGAAACTGACAGCACGGATTGAAACATTTGCATAATTAGTTGGCTGAGTACAGCTGAGAGCAGCTATTGTGATGGGATGAATCATAAAATGATGGTAAAAAGGCTACCTGAAAATTTCAGGTAGCCTTTAATTGCGGTTGAACAAAAAGGGTTGTAATGTATTGGTTATTGCCAAAGCACTTTACTTCCTACTATGTTGGCTTACCTTGTTGTATTCCTGTATTGTTTGTGATTAGCCATCTTGTATCAGTTTCAGTAATTCCGATAAAGCAATAGCAGATAATTGTAGCAGATACAATACATAAAACATAAATAAGAAGAACTTAACTTTGGAAACAAAGTTAAGTTCTAAAGTCATTATTTTTTGTTATTCCAAAGCCCAAAATTAACTGAACTCTTGAAATCTTGGCACGCCGTACTTTCCGTACTACGAACTCAGAAAATGCACATCCATCTCCCCGAAATCTTTCACACCAAGAAATCTAACTCTCGCTTTTGGCGATAATCTTGTAAATCTGTGAAGGGTGAATCCTCTCTCCCAAATTTTCAGTAGCCTTTTTAGCTATCTTTGTCATTCCAACCCCATCATTATTTTTGTGCAGCATCACAATATGCCGATTCCTCAAATAACGGCGATAGGATTTAAAGGCGCGGATTTTTACCATAATCCCGCCCCAGTCCGTCCGCAAATGCTCGTCGTTGTCCAAAATTTCCCACATCTTTAAAAAATTATCTACGCCGATGGTGGCGGCCACTTTTAGCAGGGTCGGATTCAGCCCGATTTGGTGCAGGTCTTTTAGCCGCGGGTCGATTTTTTCGGCAGCATAATCCGATTTTTCAAGTTCACAAAACCTGTAGGTATCTAGGTACCCACCCCCCTGGGCGGGAGGCTGCGAGGTGTCTTGCCGAGCCCCCACCCCTGCTGACCGTGCAGTTCCGTGGCTATGACTTCGCTTTTCTGTCGGTTTCATCTTCGTTTTGTCCTTGTGTTGCTGTGGCTGAACTTCGCTCTTTGGTGTTATGCGAAGTGTTGAGTTGTAGGAATCAGTTTGTTTTAGCCCGTTCTTAGGGTCAGTTTGTGGAACTGCTGGAAACACCGTCTATCATAGATTGGTGGCAAGAAAGTGGTTCAGCCACTATGAGTTGTAGGAATCAAAAGAGACCTAAAAGAGGCTTCTATGGACGTGGTAATTTCCCGAGCAGTTCTGTAACTGGCGTTTTAATTTTTGCCAGAGGATTACCGCGGTCAACATCACCTGTCAGCTTCCGGGTGGCGAGGTGGGTGTAAATCTGGGTGCTGCGTGGGTCACTGTGCCCGAGCAGTTGCTGGCGGACGCCATCCTGCACGTCGCTCTCGGCCAGCTCGGTGCCGTACAGGTGGCGCAGGGCGTGTGGGTGCAACTGGTTGGCTGGGATGCCGGCACGCAGGCCGAGGCGGCGAATCATGGCATGCAGGCCGCGGGTGGTGAAGCGGCGGCGCTCGCCGTGGTATTGGTGTTCGGGGCAATGGCGGTTGTTGGTGGTCACGAACAGCACCCGGTCGCCGTCCGGCAGGCTGCGGTCGATACTTTTCAGCTCGTCATGCTCCAGATAAATACGCAGCAGCAGGTCGGCTTCGCGCGGCACAGGCAGCAGGCGCTCTTTGCTGCCCTTTTCCAGTGTGCGCAGGCACAGGCGCGGCTCGCGGTCGATGATCTGGGTCTGCAGGTTGCTCTCGTTCAAGCCAACCACCCCAGCCACGCGCAAGCCGCAGCCGAGCAGCACGGAGATGATGGCCGCATCCCGCACGCCGGTGAAGGTCTCTAAATCCGGCGCCCAGATCAGCTTTTCGGCATTATCGAGCGTGAGGAAAGTAGGCAGCTTGCGCCCGGTTTCCGGGTAGTCGAGATTTTCCGCTGGGTTGGCGGGGATGCGGTGCACCACACTGTGCAGCCAGCGGTAAAACTCACGCAGGCAGGCAATGTATGGTCGGCGGCTGATGGGTCTGAGCTTGCTGCGGTGCAGATACGGGCCGGTGAACACCAACAAGTCGTCGGCACTGACACTTTCAGGCAGCTTGCCGTCGAGCCAAGTGTCGAAACGCTGCAGAATGTCGCGGTAGGCGGCAATGGTGCGGTCGGCTTTACCTTGGTTTTCGGCTTTGAATAATAAGAAGGCTTCGTAGACGGTTTGCATACTGTTTCGGGGAACCACTAGCAAAAACGGCCGTGATTCCGTGGATAAAGGAAAGATTACAGATAATATTATATTTAATCAGCAGCTTACAATCTACGGAAATCCACAAAAAACCCGTGGATGCACCAACAATTCCGTGGACTATTTTTTAAGCAACCCTATTTTCCGTGGACACACCATTTCCTATTTTCTCCGCTCTTTATCTCTTTATCTTTTTGAAAAAATTAAAATAAATAATGATAAACGGGCAAAACGGCGCAAAACCCATCCACATACAAAATGTCGAAACTGTGGAATATAGAAGCGAAACTGTGGATTAAAAAGCAAAACTGTGGAAGCTGATTTACAATAAATCAATCAGTTAAGTGAAAACAAGGCGAAAATCCACAAGTTTTTTTTGAAACTGCGCCAATCTTTTGGCGGTAACGGCCTTTTTAGCCTGTTTTTTATGCAACAGCCCGCCAAAGCCGAAAAAGCCGAATGTAAAGAATGGTAGGAAAAGCGAAGTCATACCCTAAAAAAGAAGCGCCCGGGCTTCGGGCGCATTTGGAAGGAAGTTACCAATTACAGATGGCTAGCTCGCGGCTGGCCTTCCCCGTCTTTTCCCGGCTGATTGAATAAGCCAGTTCCAGCTCTATAGTACGGAAACCGGCAAACAGCGCGCGGATGTCGGGATGGTCGTTAATTGACAGCAGCAGGCGGCCCTGCATGGTGCGCATACGCGCAGCCAGCGCCTCATAGTCTTGCCAAGAGAACGAAGATTCGTAATCAGCCGCCTGCCAATACGGCGGATCGGCATAAAAGAAGGTGTGCGGTCGGTCATATCGGGTCAAACAGTCCTGCCACCGCTCATGCTCGATATACACCCCGCCCAGCCGTTTCTGAGCCGCCTGAATCTTATGGCGCACATTGGCCGCATTAAACGCGCGGTCGGTGGTGGCCGTGCCAAAATGCTGCTTGTGGGTTTTCCCGCCGAAAGCCGTGTGCTGCAGGAAGAAAAAGCGCGCAGCCCGCTGAATATCCGTCAGGCAGCCTGCCGGCGTAGCCTGACAAAGTGCAAAAGTATCCCGTGCCGTGAGCACACAGTCGAACTGGCGCACAAACTCATCGAAATGATGCTGCACCACCCGGTACAGGTTCACCAGCTCGCCGTTGATGTCATTCAACACCTCCGTGCGTGCTGGCTCCGGGCGCAGAAAGAACAAGGCTGCCCCGCCGGCGAAAAGCTCGACGTAGCAGCTATGTTCGGGAAATAAAGGCAGCAGCTGTTTGGCCAGCCGCCGTTTACCACCCATCCAAGGAATCAGGGGCAGCGGTTTATACGATAAAACGCCCATAAAGCGTCCTTTCATAAAAAATGACGCTCACGGGCGTTCTGGTTAATTGAATGCAGCGAGGAAACCGCAGCGGGTGCATTTAATCTGCACCACCGCCTTGCCCTGGCTGCAGCGGGCCAATAATTTACCACAGCGCGGGCAGCGGAGTTCGCGCACAAGTCTATACTGCATTGGCGTGATTCCTTCTATTGGGTTAGAATCAGGCCGCCTGATCGGGTGGCGGCCACGGGCTGATGCAGGCTCGCTCTGCTGAGGCTGGCGGAAGGCGTGTTCGCGCACACCAACCGCCGCCGTCTTATTCGTGATGGCTCTTTAAGTGAATATTCTCCTTTCATGCGTTTATTTTCTGTAACATTGCAATTTCGCGTCCGCTATCCAGCGGGCGCGTTTTGCTTGTCCGGCTGCCGGCAGTGCCTGATAGCGCGAACAGGCCGGATGGCGCTGCGGCAGGTAGTTCCACGGCTCGCCCAGGGCGCAGGGCGCCATATCATGGCGCAGCATCGGCGTAGGGCGATCCACTTTATCCGAGCCTTTTTCATAAGTGCACCAATGCAGGCAGGATAGGCAGCTGCTCATTCCCCCAACCCCTTTACCTGTGGGCCTATAGGCAGCGGCATCCAATAGTCGGGATCAAAGCTCACTTCCACCATGTCCCAGTCATTATCATATTCCATATAAAAGAATTTCTTCCCGTTAAACTGGCAGATCCTCGCTTCACAACCGGCAGCACTGACTAAATAATCGCCTTCTTTTTCAGGCAGCCTGTATTTCACACCAATCCAGCTCCAATCTTTCAATCCATCGGCCACACCGGCCAAATAAGCATGGTTGCATTCATGTGCCGTCCGTTCCGCCTGCTCACTCCACGCCTTCCATGCAGTCTCCATCACGTCATTCAAAGCATCCGGCTCATATTTAACCAGCGCATTGAACCATATTTCAAAAACTTGGCGCGCCAAGCTGGGTATTTCCTGTTTTGCTGCATCTCTTTGAGGTTTATTTTCCATTTTCAAGGAGCCTCCTTCATGAAAGTAAACCAATGCGTCTGTGTTTGGTTTCGTTTGTGTTTCATGGTGGTATGCCCAAACAGCGGCTGTTGGTCGGTCAAAGCCAATATCTCTTTCACGGGGATTTGGTTTTCGTTCCATTTGAAAATCAGCACGCCACCGTCTTCCAACACGCGGAAACATTCGGCGAAGGCGCGGTGCAGGTCTTCGCGCCAGTCCGATCCAAGCGTACCGTATTTTTTGGCCAACCATGATTTCCGCCCGGCATGGACAAGGTGAGGTGGGTCGAGCACCACTAGCTTAAACTGACCGTCCGGGAACGGCAGCGCAGTAAAGTCGAGCTGCACGTCCGGGCGGATTTCCAAATGGCGGAGATACTGGCGGTCTTTGAGCAGATGGGTTTCGGCGCGGGCGTCACCGAACAGGCAGCGTTGGTCTTGCTTGTTAAACCACATCATGCGGCTGCCGCAGCAGGGATCTAGGATAGATGGCATTTCAGGTAGCCTCTGATTCCGCGGCGGCCTGCTCCTGCATGGCGGCATCGATATTCGCCCGCAGGCAGGGCTTTAGTTGGACGGTGTTGCCTAGTGTGATATCGATATCGTCTTGTGCGGCTAGCCAGTCGATGCGCTCGGTGTCTGGATGGGGGATGGGTTGCAGCCGGTTGGTTAGGTAGTCGTAGGTACGGCCGTCCTCTCCCGCTACAGTACAGCTTGATAGGAAGCTGCGCAGGAAAACAAACTGCTTGCCGTCTGCATCTTGTACACGGTCGCCGAATTTGAATTGATTCATCGGAATACTCCTTTTAAGCAGTTTTAATAAAAGCATCAAGGTTGACCAGCGCCACGCCGAACAGGCGGCGGAAGTCGGCCACGCGTGCGGCGGCCTGGCCGGCCACGCTTTTCAGTTGGTCGATGGCCTGCAGGTAGATTTGTTTGTGCCGGCGGGCGGCGGTGAGCGTCCACGGCCGCGCGAAATCCACCTCAGCCCACAGTAGGTTGTGCAGCTGGTGCAGCATGATCAGGCAGTTTTTCTTCAATTCCGCCTGTCCGGCGCCGGCCTGCTCGGCAGCGGCCTTCAGTGTGCCGCCGGCAAGCAACTGTTTCAGCGCGGCGGCGGTGTAGTCCGGCAGGGCGATGATGACGGCGATACAGGCCAGCTGGCCGCAGGCGGCGGCGTGGTCGTTGCATTCCACCAGCAGGGTGGCACTGGTATGCTCCATTTCGCGGTCGAAGCTGTTTACCAGCGCACTCAACCACGGGAAGCGGCGTGGCCCGTCTTGGGGGCTGGCTTCCAGCTCCTGCTGCGCCTTATCGGCGGCATCTTTGTATTTCGGACGCTCCTGCAGTAGGCACATGGTGCGGATGTGGTCGAGGAAGTGTTGGAAGTAGCGCACCCCGTCCACATCGTGCGCCTGTTTGAGCTGCAACAGATACAGATGCAGCTTGATGCGCGAATCGAGCAGGGCGGTTTCAGGCAGCTTTTGCGGGTTTTTCAGCAAGAGCAGGCGGTTTTGCGCGTGCGGCTGGCGCAAGGTACGGGCTGGCGCGCCCGGTTTGCGCGCGGCCTGCCGTTCGGCTTGGCGGCGTTGCAGGCGGTTCATGACTGTCCCTCCTCCAGCAGTTCGGCGTCTTCAAATTTGATGATGCTGCGGAAGGTGTCGTCTTCTGGCTGCTCGTCGCGTTTTACCAGATAGCGGGCTGGCTCGTATGCGTACAGGGCGGTGATGGTGGCGGTTACTCTTTCAAACCCATATGGAACCCGCACGCGGCTGCCGATCGGGAATGGCGGCTGGATTTGATGCTCTTCCGCCCATTTTTTTTCTTCGCGTAGCAGGAAGCGGTCAATATAAATGTGGTAATCCTCCAATTCCTCCACTATATCCGACGTGATGTCCCAGCCAGCGTGGTACTCTAGGTGTTTGGCCAGCTCATAGCCGTCCCAATATTCGTCGCCGCACATGGCGAGGTCATCAGCAGCGCGATTAAACGCGGCTTCATCATCCGTATCCGGTCGTAGTTTGGGGCTGTTTTTCAGCAGCTCGCAAGCGGCCTGCAGTTTGATTTCGTAATTCACGCTGGGGCGTGGTGGGTTGTATGTGATTTTCATATTGCTTTTTCCTGTGTTAAATAGCGGGTTTTAATTCGGTTCGACTTGGCCTTCGTATTCCGTGTTTTCTACAATTTCGAATTCTTTGTCATATATTTCCCTAATCCACGATGACTTAAGCAAAATGCCGCGTGAACCATCTAGCGGGATATAGCCCTCTGCCTTATTGAAAGATTCGACTAAATCATCATGCCACCAGTCTTCGCCTATCGTGTTGTAGAAACAGTAGTTGGCTAGTTTCTGCAGCCACGCCTGCAGGTGTACCTCAAACGGTGCATCGGCACTTGGGCAGCCGTGCCAAAATAAACTCATACCAATGATGTTTTTCCTTACGTCCGGCATATCGAAATCAATCGCTACTTCGATTTTGCATAAATCACCTGATTCGCCGCCCAAACAGACTTTAAAAAGCTGTTTGCCGGTGGTTTTTAATTCGCTTGCTTGCATTCTTTCTATCTCCAAATAAAGCCTGAATCCTTCAGGCGCGGTGGCGGCTAAATACCGTCTTTCATGGCCGGTTCCCACGGGGTGGCATACAGGCCGAGTTTTTCCAGTTTGGCCAGCGAGATGCCGGTCAGGTGGGCGGTGCGTTTGCCTTGTATCGAGCGCTCCACGTCTTCCAATCCCGGCACCACCACGCCGCTGGCCATCAGCTGGCGTTTGAAAATGCGCCCGGTTTTGATGGGCAGGTGGTTGAACTTGTCGCGCAGGTGGTTGGCGGTGCCGATGTGGTCCATCACGTGGTTGGGGCGCAGGAACAGCACCCAGCCGTGCTGGTGGTCGCGCTCCCATAAGAAGGGGTGGTCGTAGCGTTTGGCGTCCAGCTCGGAGAGCAGGATTTCCATAATCCACACCCACGGCAGGCGGGTGCCGTCGGTGTCCATCAGGTGGCTGTTCATTTCGGCGATGGTGTCTTCGATGAAGCCGCCCTGTTCTTGGGCGAAATCGGCATAGTCGGACAGCAAAGCCCAGGCAGTCAGCACCGCGGCGTAGTTTTCCTGCATACGGCGCGCGGTGGCGTCGGTGCTGTCGCCGCTGGCGCGGGCGGCGCAGTAGTCCGTCCATTTGCCGTGCAGGTTGCGGATGGTTTCCGGGTCGACCGAAGCGAGGTATTGCAGCCATTGCCACACCGGGAACTGCGGCAGCTTGTGCGGGATGATTTTGCCCTGCTTGGCCACGCTCAATGTGCTGCGGCAGGTTTTCGACTGCAGGCTCTCCACGTCCACCTCTTCGCCGGCCAGCAACACCGGGCTGCACATCAGATAGGGCGTGAGCGCGGCGCCAACGCGGGTGAATTCGAAGCGGTAGGTGGATTGCAGCAGGCCGTCGATGTCGGAGAGTGCGGATTTCGGCAGTTTGGAATATTCGTCCCAGCCCACCGGGTGCGAGGTGTAGGACACCGAAGCACGGCGGCGGTGGTCGGTTTTCAGCATCTGGCCGGAGAGCACCTGAAACGCCAGCGAAGCCTGCAGGCTTTCCAGCAGTTTGGATTTGCCAGAACCTTTCTCGGCCTGCATCTGGAAGTGTGGATAGAAGCCGAGCACCGCTTTCAGGTGGCAGCCCAACGCCCAAACCAGCGCAATGGCGGCGGCGTTTTCTTTGAAGGTCTCTTGATAGGCTTCCACCACCATGCGGGCGTGCTGCTGCGAGCCGCGCGGGAATACCATGTTGTGGTACAGGCACTGTTTGGCCGGTTCGGTGAAAAAGGTGTCCTGCCCTTCCATTGCCGCCAGATGCCCGTCTCGCCACGCCAGCCCCACAAAATTCACCACGTCGCGCGCCGCCAAGTCGGCACTGCGTTCCATGATGGTCAGCATGCGGGTGAACTGCGCCGGCTTCCACACCGGGCCGAGCCGTTTCCACCAGTCGAGGTTGTAGAGTTTTTCACTCTGGATGACTTCGCGGGTGAGCGTGATGCGGCGCGGTTGCTGTACCGATATGCAATACACCTCTTCCGGCTGGGTGTCGGTGCTGCCGTTGATGGTGGCAAGGTGGCCTTGGATGTTCAGGCGGCTGGTGGCGGCCAGCCGGAAGCCGCACAGATCGCCCAGCGTCTCGCTGCGCTTTTCTTCACCGGTGTCTTCGTCGGTGCTGGTTTTGAATTCGTCCACAAACTGGGTGAAGTCGTCGCTGATGCGGTAGCGCCAATACACGTTCCAGTCTTGCGCCGGCAGCATGATGCGGCGGCGGCCCTTGCCTTTTTCCACTTGATGCGCCGGCAGGCTGGGCATACCGGCAATCAACCAGCCGTCGAGCCGTTTCAGGCGTTTCAGCAGCTCCTCCGCGCCGTGCCGCTGCAGCACGTCGTTGATGTCTTCGCCTTCCTCCCAATCAATCATATCCACCATACGCGCGGCCACATCGGCGGCGGTCAGCGCGTCGTAGAGCCGGTAGGCGGCATCCATGCCGGGGCGTTTGCCGGTTTTCGGGTTCACGGCGTCGGTGTGGTCCAGCGCAATCAGCGCCCGTTTACCGCGCAGCAGCGACCAATCGATGTTGTCCACATTGGCCACGCCACGGATGGCCATCGCCGCCACACGCGGATGATGGGCAAAGGCGGTCTCCACCGATAAGGCATTGATGGGTGATTCCACGATGTATACCGTACCGGCGGCAGCCAACCGGCGCGGGTCGCTGGTCCAGTAGTGGCCGCTTTTTTCGCCCTGGCATTGGGTTTTCACATTGCCGTTGAGCTCGGCGTCGGCATAGCGCAAATCCACTGCCACACACACGCCGTTGCGGTCGTACACCATGAAGGCGGCGGCGGGGCCGCCGTAGCCGGGCGAACCGGCGGCGACTTTGGGCGATGTCCAGGTATTCCAACCGGCGGTGCGGCGGCTGATGGCTGCCTGAATCACGTCTTGGGCAATCCCGCGGCCGGCGAGGTAATCGAACAGCGGCTCGGGCATGGCCAGGCATTTCTGCGCAATGAAACCGGCCTTGGTCAGCTGGCGCGGTGTTTGGTTTTCCGGCGCCGGTTTGGGCAGTCCGAACCAGTTACCGAGCAGGGTGGCGGCACTCATCGGATCGTTGGCGAAGCCGCCGTAGATTAAGAGGTCGATGGTGCTGCCGCCTTCGTTGGTGGCATGGTCTTTCCAGCCTTGGCCGTATTTGCCCTGCTTGTGCAGGCTCAGGCTGTGGTGTTTGTCCGGGCGGTTGGGGGAGCGGTAGTTGCCGTGGCTGCCGTCGCGCTCCAGCCCCATTTTCTCGGCCACTTGGTGGATGTCGAGCATCTTCAGCTGCTCGAACCACTGGCTCATGGCAGGCGATTGGCTCATGACTGCACCACCTTATGCACATAGTCGTTGCTGATGCCCAATCGCAGCCCGTCCGGCAGGCTGAACACCGTGGCGGCGTACTCCGGCAGCGGTGCGCTGAGGAAACTGCGCTCGGCAATGCCCAGCGAGAGCAGCAGCGGCGGCACAAACAGGTCGGCATCGAATCCGGCCGGGGTGTCGGTCTCCACGTCCAGCACACTCCAAATTTCGTGCCACGGCACGGGGCAAACCAAAGGCAGGTTTTTCAGGCAGCCTGAAATCATAATTTCCGGCACCGCCACCACCATGCCCGGGATGGCGGCCACCACATGGTCGAAGCAGCGGTGCGGTGTGGCAAAACGGGCGAGAATGGGAAGGGGATACATGCTTATTCTTTCGGCAGGAGGTAGATATCGAAGCCGGGGCCGTCGCCCTCTTCGGTGTAGATACGCCGGCAGAGGCCGTCGTTCCGGCTCACCATGCCAACCAGCAGGCTGTGCTTTTTGCACAGATCATCAATACCGATAGCCTGCAGCAATTCGTCATACGTCCAATCGCGGTCTTGTGCCAACACCACCAAGGTTGGCGCATCTTCAATAGCCATAGCTAGATGACACAGCATGTTTTTTTCCGTAAATGCTTGCCGGAGTATGTCCATCACCCAAACCAGCTTCAATGCGGTTGCTACCCTCCTGTTGAGTCGGTTCTGTTGGGCTTGAGCGCACTCCAGAATCTGCCGTGTTAGGTCGCCAAAGTAGGGATGGATGGCGGCGCGGTTCATTTTTCGCCCTCCTGCAAATCCTGCTCGCGCATCCGCTCCGCCCAGGCATCCACCTGCCACAGCGCCGCTTCGTAGCTTTCGGCGTAGAACCATTGGGTGTAATAACAGCCCCACGAATAGATCACGCCGCCGCCAGCACCTCTCTTACTCACCGGCGTTGCGGCCTGCACCAACCAGCCCATCAGGCCGTTTTCGTACAACAGGCTGAACACTTCATCGTGGTCTGGATAAGCACCGTCTTCAATGGCATCGAGCATACCGAGGAAATCTGCCCGCCCGGCCTGTTCTGCCAACATCTGCCGTACCCGCTCTTCAGGGAGCTCATCATCGATAAATTGGGCGAAGTCATCGCAGATGTGTTCGGCCTGTGCCGCGATGTGAATAACGCGTTCGATGCCGTAGCTTTTCTCTTCACTCATCGTGCGGGATAAATCCTGATTGAAAGTAGTGATACCCAGCGCCTCTTCGTCCAGCTCCGGCAAATCAGGCATGGCCTTCAGTTCGTCCAAATAGCATTGCGCTGCGGCCACCGCTTCGGAATAGGTTTCAAATTCTCCGTCTAGCTGTATTCCTCGCAGGAACGGCGCGAAATACGAACTATTGAAATCAAAGCCTCGGCTCATCTGCTGCCCTCCCGGCTCGCCTTTGCGCAGCCACGCCTGCTTTTCCGGCAGGGAGGCGGTTTGAAAGAAACGTTTTTGGGCTTGGTTGAAATACATGGTTTAGTTCTCCGTGTGAGGGGGTGTTGAATTTTCAGGTAGCTTGAATGGCGGCTGCTTATTCGGTGGGTTCATAAACCACGCCGCGCATTACCTCATAGTCATTCATCTCTTCGTAATGCTTGGCCAGCTCGGCGGCTTCGGCCTCGGCTCGCAGTTCGGCGGCCTGCAGCAGTTGCCGGGTTGGGTAGTCGGCGGGCGGATTTTGCGGTTGCAGATAATGGTCTTGCGCGTCCAAGCTGGGGGCGGCCAGCAGGGCGACAGCTAAAAATAAGATGGTTTTCATGCTGCGGTTCTCCGTTGGTATTCGCGGCGCAGTTGCGCCAGCGTGATGCGGGGCTGCCGGCCTTGGTCGGCGGCGTTCATGGCCTCGGCCACTTCTTCGCGGCTGGCCTCGGTGTAGATCGACGTGCTGTTAATGTTGCGGTGGCCCAGCGCCGACTTCACCACGCGCAGCGGCTCGCGGGCGCTGCTGTGCCGCAGCAGGTTCATGGCGGCGGTGTGGCGGAAGTAGTGCGGGGTGATGTCGAGATGCGCGAGCCCGGCTTCTTTCGCCCAGGCTTTCACCCGCTGCTGCAGGTTGCGCGCGCTCATCGGGGTTTGGTCGTTGCGCCCGGCCACCAGATAGTGTTCGGCATCGGTGCTTTCGCGGATGGCGAGCAAGCTGCTCAGGTCTCGGCGCAGGGTTTTGGTTAGGTACACGCTGTGGTCGCGTTTGCCGCCTTTGCGGTTGGCGGCGGGAATGTAGAGGTAGTTGGTATCCAGCGCGGCATACACGTCGCCCACGGTAACCAGCAGGAATTCGCCGATGCGCAGCCCGCTGGCAATCAGCGCGGAAACAATATGGAAATCGCGCTGCGCCTTTTCTTCACGGTATTGCCCGATGGTGGCCAGCAGCTTGCCTTGCTCGGCTTCGGTCAGATAATGGTTCATGCTTGTTCTCCTACCGGCAGGGTCAGCATCAGGGGCTGGCTGCCGCTTAAACTGAAAATAATCTCTGGTTGTCCGTCTTTGATAATTTCCAAGCGGCACAGGATGCCGCCTGTTTCAAACTGATTGGTCTTCCGCGCGGGGAACCGGTCTTTGCCGATTTCTATGTATAGCTGCCCGTTTTCACGCGGCAGGCTGAGGGTGGTGATGTGGTTCGCTCCGGCCAAAATCATTTGAAGGCCCGGCTGAATGGCGATTTCTTTCATGGCATTCCTTTGATTCTTCGTTACGGGGTGCCGGCACTGCGGCGAGAAACTCCTCACCGAATAAGTCGGCCAGCAGCTCGGCGGAAACGGAAAGCTGCCCGCCTTGAGCGTTATCGCAAACAAGCCGAATGCCATGCTTCTGCAGGAAGTCAGGTGCTTCTTCTTTCATTCACAATCACCACCATGTTTTTAAATCGCCGCCGCAGTGCCACGATGGCAGCCACCCATTGCCTGCATTCCAAATCGTAGGCGCTGTATTCCTCTTCGCTTACCTGTCCGTCCGCCAGCGCCTCGGCCATTACCGTATGCGCGCGGCCGCCTTGAACATAAACCTGATTCACCATATCCAGCAGCGCGTCGTCGCCCATCTGCTCCATTTGCGGCAGCGGGAATACCGCGTGGTCGAACAGCCCTGCCAGCCCATGCAGCGCGGCGGTATCGCCGGTGATGCCGAGGATGGCGATGAAGTCCTGCAGGGTCAGTTTGTGGTGGCTGCAGCCCTCGTCGTTGTTGAGCTTGTTGTAGAGCGTGCCGGGAGCCAGCCCCATCTTGGCGGCCAGCTTCGGCACGCCGTAGTGGTAGGCGCTCTGTCGGATTAACTCGAAAACATCGTTTTTAAACATGTGTGAAACCTTGTGTGTTTGTCATTTGTAGCGGATGGCGTGACGGCGGATACTGCAGTTGATGGCTTACTCTGCCTGATTGCCGGGATACAAAATATCCATCGGCGAAAGCCCAAGCAGCTCAGCCAGTTTCTGTGCAATTTCCGGGGTTGCCCGCTGCCGGCCGATTTCGATGTGGCTGATATTGGTTTGAGTACACCCAACCTGTTCCGCCACATAAGCCTGTGTGAACCCCTTTGCTTTCCTTGCCTTGAGTAATTTGCTTTCCATGTTTTTGTTTAACCCTTGGTGTTTGCTGTGTGCGAATAATAGTATCACTATTAAAATAAGTCAAATAGCAATACTAAGTTTTCTGTGTAATAGTTCAGCTATTAAAATTAAGCCTATGATTGGAAATAGAATAAAGTTGGCAAGAAAACAGCGCGGCCGTTCTCAAAAATGGCTGGCTGATGAGGTAGGCGTCCACCAAACCGGTGTCGCTCAATGGGAAACCGGGCGGACAGATCCCGCCACGGAGAACTTGTCGCGCATTGCCCAAGTGCTGGATGTGAACTTCGAATGGCTGGCTACTGGCAAAGGTGAAATGACCGGCATCGTGTATGAGCCGGCCAGTGTCGTATTGACTGAAGCCCTGCCTGAATACAACAGCTATACCGAAGAGCAACGCGAGTTCTTGCGCCTGTTCGACAAGCTGCCCAAAGGTAAGCGCGAAATCCTGCTCACGTTTATGCGGGAGTGGGTGAAGTGAAGAATTTGGAGCCGGTAGAGTTTCTGGAATATCAGGAAGCCTGCAGGTTTTTGAGTTTCATCCGCTCGCAAACTCACGAGCTGGCGCTGCGCGATTACTGCGCAGTTTTTATGATGCTGGAATATGGTTGGAAAATCAGCGAGCTGCTCAATAAAAAAGTATCTGATGCCTTACAGCTTATCGAAGAAGAGAATGTCGGGCATAAACCATTAAGGGAATGGTGTTTAGGCCGCCCGCCCGGATCTTTCCTTTTCCCCGGAAAAGATGGACGGGAGATGACGGCCAGAAATATCCAGCAGCGGCTACTTATGTGGTCTTATATCGGAGGGTTCAAACCTATCACTCCTTCTATCCTAATCAACACCCACAGGGTAGCCAAGCTAGCTGCTATGTTTACTGGGGAATATTTCGAATGGGATGGGAAATAACAAAATTACACCTTCCCACCATCCGTAATTTTCAGGCTGCCTGAAATATAAAAACCGCCGATTCAATCGGCGGTTTCTTGGTTTAGCTCGCTATTCGGCAGCCTGTTGATTCACGCGGCCATACGCCTGCCACTCGGCTGAATCGTTCCTTAATTCGTCGGCGTCTTTAGCCACCGCTGCATATCTTTCCGTGCATTCTCCGAATAGCTGCCAGCCGGCGGCAGCTGTTTCGCCATCAGGTGTGCCGGCGGCTGCAGCGGTTTGGGACAGGGCGCGGCGATGTGCGTCGGTGGTTTGGCGCACGCGGCCAAGCTCAGTATACAGATCGGCAATAGTAGTTTTCGCATGTTCTCGTTCCTTTTCGATTTCACTTTGTGCGGCAGCCAGCTGTGCCTGTTGCCGCCTCTCTTTGGCTAATACGGCCTCTGCCTGCTCTCGTGCCGCTTTTTCCTGCTCTGCTTGTAGCTTGGTCTCAGCCGCCTTGTAGCCGGCGCTGTAGCGCTGCTCGCCGTAGTAATACTCGCCGCCGATAATGGCGGCCAGCAGCAGCGCTGGCACCCAATATTTCCAATATTTAATCAAGATACCCATATCTGCTCCTTTAAGGATGTAGCCCAGGCAGATAGCGGGTTTTGCCGTTATTGCCGCGCTTGGTGGCAGTCAGAATCTGATTGCGCTCTGCCGAATGGTGGCGGCAGCCGAAATGTATCCAGCCTGCCTCGCCGCGTTCCGGGAACTCGTAAATCAATTGGTCGAAGGCAATCGCGCCCTCGTCGCGCATTTGGATAATGTCTTTCGCCAGTTGCAGGTTGCTGATGCCGGATGCATCAATATCCGCCGCACTGCCGAAACGGTGGGCGGAGGTTTTCGAGCCGCCGACGGCACGGTTCACGGCTTCGCTGCGGTAGCAGGACAGCACATAAATCCCCACTTCGCGCCCGTATTTCTTGCCCAGCCAAGCACGGATTTTTTCTAGGCGCTCGGCAGTCTTTTTGATGTTTGCCAGCTCTTGCTCGTTTGGTGTATTGCTTAAGCCTAAGCGCCTACCGGTCGCGCTATTGGTAAGTTCGCGGTAGGTAAAGTGCACTGTGATTTTGGTTTCCGGTGTCATTTCGTTTCCTTTCTAATTTCCAGGCAACCTGAAATTTTGCCGTCTAGCGGCGCGCCTTGAAGGCGGGATTATCGCGGCAGCTGTCAGCAAACTCCTCCAGCCTCTTAGCGTATACGGTGGCGGTGTGCAGCGATTGGGTCAGCAGTTCCAACGCCCTGTCTTGGCTGGTACCGGCTCTGATTTGTGCCGCCGCCAGCCGAGGGGTATCGGTTTTGGGTTTTGGTTGGCTGCACACGGTCGGGTAGCCGGCGAGATTGGTGCAGGCTGACAGCCACAACAATGCAGCAGTCAGGATTACTTTTGCCATAATCGGTTTATCCTCCTCACGTTGTTAGCGGTGGCTCGGCCGACTTTTTCAGGCGACCGGTAAGCGGTGGACGGGTGTTTGGCAGCCAGCTCTGCCCGCATCTGCGCCAACTGTCGCGTGTGGGCTAGGATTTCCGCCTGACTGCCGGCATTATCCAGTTTGGCGTTTTGCAGTGCCTTGGTCTGGCTCTGTATCAACCCATCCTGCGCCACCATAATTTTTAATAATTCGTCCCGCTCGGATACCAAGGCCGCCAATTCGGCGTTTTTCGACGCCAGTGCGTCGGCAAAACCATACCACGAATAGCCGGTAAATCCGGCTAACGTGCCACAAATCACAATGCTGGCGATGTAGCGTTTAGGGAGTCCCCGTCTCATGCTTCACCTCCTTGTTCGGGCGGCGATATGGCAGGACGTTTACTCAATATACTCAGAGCTTTGTTGGTGCTGTTCGCGCCGTAGCTGGCGCAGATGTAAGCTAGGAAGAAATCAAAATGCAGGTTGTTGGTATAAGCCTGCCAACCAATAATGCAACTACAGACCAGATGTCCTGAAAACATCACAACCTTAGATAAACTGGCAGCTTCGCTACCAAACCCCGTTAATAAACCTTTCATAGATACGCTCCCAGTCTCGCGGCAGCGGTCTCCAACTGCGCCCGCGTCGCCGCGTCCAATTCCCCCTCCGCATACACGGCGAGATACCCCGCCACGCGCCCGCCTTTTTTGACCGGGTAGCGGTATACCCGCCGCACGCCGTAGCCGTGCGCCAGCAGGTCGGTATTCAGGCTAGGGGTTTCATCCGCCGTGCCGTCGGCAAAGTAAAAACCCTGCTTCTCCGGCTGCCACACCGACACGTTGGGCTGCCCAGCGAGGATGCGCTCGACCGTGGCCTTGCCGCTCAAAATCGGCAGCCACGACAGCCCGATTTCTGACACCATGCGCTGCTCGTCCTGCTTGGTCTTCGCGAACACTAATAAACGCCCCTGATATTCGTAGGGGTTGCTGCTCGGCACGAACTTGTAGCCCAAAATGGCTTGTACGTTCTCCATTGCCACTCCATCCGCCGCGTGCTCGGCGGCTTTATCCTCTACAAACCCGTTCGGCGTTTGCACATAAGGGGTAGTCAACCCATCCTTGTGCACTCCCTCGATAACTACTCCGGCGTTTTTCTGGCTGAACCGGTCGATCAGCGCGATGGGGTCGGCTTTCCACAGTATCAACACCGTGACCCCGGCGAGAAACAACAGCAAACCGCGCCGAAAACCGACCTGCTTGAGGAAATCGACAATGGTTTGGTATTTATCCTGTTCCGGCATTTCATTCTCCGTTTTCAGGCAGCGCCGCCCGTAGGTATCCGGCCAGCGCGGCCGGGCTGTAGTGCTCGGGTTCAGCCAACCCCAAAGCTGCCGCGCACCACTCGCTGCAAAACCATTTGTGTTGGTCGTCACGCCAGTGGGTAATCACGCCAACGGCACCCAGCCAGTCGTAGCGCTGCCCGTGCGTGGCGGCGTAGTGCTTGAGCGTGTCCGTATAAGCGTTACTTTGGAGAACAGGGATTAAGTCCCATTTATCCGCCGGCAGCGGCATGGGTTTGGTGCGCACGCCGCCGTCGCGGATACTGGACGAGTAGCAGGCGTATTGCACTGCACCGGTTTCATTTTTTTCAGACAGCCTAACGGCCAATTCGCAATGGCTGTATAGGCTTTTGGTGAGCGTGCGGATCAGCCAATCGCAAAGGCGGGCGGCGGCCACTTTTGGGTGGTACCACGAACCGTCTCTGCGCCCGCGGTATAAAGCCAAATAAATCGGTTGCGTGTTCATTTGGCAGCCTCTTCCAATTCGGCGGCCGCCTGCTCAAAAGTCTGCGTCCAGCCTCCGCTGTAATCATATTCGAGTGGGTGTTCAGCCTGCTCCATCACCGCTTTGTGGCGCTCAGCATTTTTATAGTCGGCCTGCTCGTCTAGCAGCAACTTAATAGATAACTCGTCCAGCAACTCCTTGGTCATGATGACAAAGCTGTTGTCCATCGTTTTCCAAGACAGGTTTTCGGGTAGTGTTTTCAGGGTGCGCATAAAGGTGTACTGCTGGCGGCTCTCGTCGTTGTTGTGGAACCACTTATCAACGGATTTAATGTACACCCCGCCGCGTAGGTTTTCGTGGCGTTTGATCTTGATGCGCTCCCACATTTCCGCCTGCTGCTCGGCCTTAAGCCGGGCGGCGCACTCGGGGTCGATGTGCCACTGCTCGCCGTCCCAAGTGCTGGATGGGCAGGGCGGCTGCTCTGCCAGCACCGGCTTGCCGTCTTTGCCCGGCATAATCACTTGTCCGCCAGACTGCCCCGCCAGCAGTGCGGCGTGCTGCTCGGCGCTAATCGCCACCGCATCTTCAGGTAGCCTGCTGTGTATTTGGTCGTCGTAAAAACCGCCGGTGGATTGTGAGTAATACAGTGTCATGAGTTATCTCCCGTTATTTGCCGATGGCACGCCATAAAAAGCCCTGGAAATCATTGGCCGCCGCACCTTGAGCCCATGTGTTAAGCATGGCGCTAAAGCCGGTGGCCGTTATCTCTCCCGCGCCGATGGTTAAGTCAGTGCCCACCGAGCCCGACCGGCCGCTGCTTTTGACGGTGATTTGCACGTTGTAGCACTCGGAGGTAAACGCAATCGGAAACACCACTTTCACCGGCCCTTCTCCCTGCCAGCCCGTCAACACCTCGCCCCATTGGTCGATGAGGCCGTTGGCCTGTTTGGTGTAGCCGTTGGTGCTGGCTTGGTGCGGCATGGCGGCGGCGAGCTGCTGCTTAACCGCTTCGCCCAAGTCGCTGATTTCGGCGGCGCGGTGGGTATGGTTTCTGTCGGCCTTGTCCTGCAACTGTGCGGCCAGCGTGGAGGCATCCAGCGCTCCGGCATTGGTTACTTTGCCGTAAGCCTTAATCCACATCACCACATCATCTAGGCTGTCTTTGGCCTTGATGCACAGCACCATGCCGATGTATTTCGGCGTGTTGTCCTGATAATAGGGCTGGGGCGTGTATTGGTCGGTGTAGGCGTGGTCGTAAGTGATGGGGACAGCGTGTTTTTGGTGGTATTTGCCGCTGCCGGCCTGCACATGCTCCTGCCCAAACATATCTGTGCCGTTGTTTTTGCCCTCGCCGCCGCCCAGTTGTCCGTAGATGACAAACATCGGGTCGCCCGCTTTGATTTGATTGGGGTAATACTTATCCACCGGCAGGCGTTTGAGCAGCAGGTCGTCGTTGCCGTAGGCCACAAGCCCCAAAACATGATGATGGTCGCCTACTGTCCACGGGTATTGCTGGCCGATTTGGCCGCTGCTGCCCACGTTGCGCACAAAGTAATCATCTACCGGCTTGACGTTGGCAATGCTGCCGTATTGCGCCACCAGTTTGCGGTAGAGCTCTGGATAGGCGGACTGGGTAACTCTAGTGGCAATCTCGTCGTATTTAATCCAGCCGTCCGGGATGTCGCCAAACGGGAAATAGGCGGTCATGCCGATGTCGGAGCGCGTGAGGTTGGGCAGCTTGTTGCCGCCCAATACGCGGTACAGGTCGGGATAGGTGGCCTGGGCAAAGGTGCTGCCGTCGGCCTTTAAAAAGCCTTCTTGGCTGGTAATCGCGCGCGGAAAGCCGATTACCGCGCCAACGGGCAGGCCTTTGCCGCCGGCTTGCTCGTCGATGATTTTGCGTAATGCGGTCAGCATTTGGTTGTACTGGCTCGGGTCTACCGTCAGCCCGGCCGCCTCGATTACCGCGCAAATCTCTTCCTGCGTGTGGTCGAACCACGCCGCCCCGGGAATGGTTGGCAGCAGGCCGCCTGCAGGGTTGCCGCTTTGGAATCCGTGTTTGCCCGCGCCGAATTTGTCGCGCTGGGCGCGCTTTTCTAGGTCTGCCCGTTTCATGGTCTCATCCTATGTATTTGAAAATCAGTTGGGTATGCGCCTGTTTTTCTCGGTTCAGTACGCACTCGATATGCGTATTCCCCCAAGTAGCCAGCGGCTCTTCGCAGTGGCTCTGACAGGTGGCTTCGATATATTGCTTGTCGGCCTTGAGCGATATCGACCAAGTAAACAGCCAGTCGGGGTGGTCGAATACCGCAAATTCACAGTCACTCTCGCAGGTGTGCAGAGTGAACCGTTCTATTTGAGCTTCACTCTGTCCCAATCTCTCCAGAATCGCTAAATAGCGGGTACGTCTTGCGCCGCCGGTATCCACCAATTTGTTGTAAACCGCCTGCCGCCGTTCGGCGACGGATTGGATGCCTACCGTGCAGCGGTCGGGCAGGTTCAGGCTGTGTTCGTATTCCACCAACAGCAGCGTAGCCAACCTAGGATCAATCTCCTGCCAGAGCGTGGTATCTAAATCGTCCACCGCCTCCAGTTCGCGGGCGGTTTTTTGTAGCAGCTCAGCCGGTTCATCTGCCTGTGGGTCGAGCGCGATGCCGGGCGGCAGCAATTTGCCTAATGCGTTCAGGTAGCCCATTCGATTTGCCCCAAACTAACCAACTCTCCTACTGCCGGCGTGATATCGCCGGCGGGCAGTAGCAGCTGGTGGTCGTATTCGCCGGCTGCGTTGGATATGGCCTGCGTGAGGTGGCTGCGCGGGATGGCGTGGCCACGTGCCGGCAGTTCCAAATCGCCGGCCGCGTCATAAGCCACAGGGGAAGCGTTGGCATCCAACACTCGGCTCAATTCCACTTTCACCGCCGCCCGCACTTCCGGCGTATCCGGTGTAATCTTGATTTTGAAATTCACCGGCTTGGGCAGTGGCGATACCACATGGATTTCGCCGTTCGGCAGCGCACTGTGCTCCAAATGCTTCTGCACTTCGGCCAGTTCGGCGGCATCGGGGAAGATGTTGCTGTCGTGGTCGCGCACCACATACACGGTTACCGTGCCCAGCCCGCTCAATTTTGGCGCCGGCCACACACGGGTGATGCCGGGAACTTCCTTCGCCCAGCGTATCCAATCGGCTAATTTGCCCACCTGTCCGCCGAGGTTGCGGCTTTCCACCACCCTGCGGCGGAGCTCGGGCAGGCTCTCGATGTCCGAGCCGCCGCTTAAATAAGCAACGGTAGCAGTGTTCTCAATGCCGGCTATCGGGTTGGCGAAACGCAACATGGCGCCGTTGTCGGTATTGCCGGCTGCACCGGGCTGGGTGGCGCACACCCGCAGCGTGGTACTGCCGCCGCTATCGGTAATCACCCCCTCCACCACGGCAAACTGCACCGAATCACTGCGGTTGAACAGGGTGCCTTGCGGGATTTCGATCCCGCCCGCGCCGCGCACCACCACCCTGCCCACCGCAGGCACGGCCGCACGGCGTTTGCTGCCTTGCAGCCATAACCCAACGTGCAGGTTTTCCAGCACATCGTCATCGCAGGTTTGCGGGAACATCTGGCGGGTGCGCCAGTCGATATGCTCGTGGATGCCGTGCACCGCTGCGGCCAGCGCCCGCGCAAACGGGGTGAACAGGTTGCGGCGCAGCGCCGGTGAAGCGTTGGCGCGCGGCAGCTCGGTTTCCAGCCGTCGATTTAATTCAGGCAGGCTTTCTTTATCGTAGGGCATGGCGCACTTCCAAATTCAGCGTGGTATCGTCGATTTTTACCTGTAGTCCAAGTACGGTAGGTCGTGGGGTATATGCGGTGATGGATACGCGGCGGGCTACGCCGTCCTGCGTCAGCCAGGCCAGGGCAGTTCTGGCGTAGTCCTCCGCCAACCGTAGGGTTTCGTGGATTTCCTTACTGCGCTGCAGCTCCCACAGGCGGCTGCCCCAGCGGTCGTTTTCGGCGAGGCTGTCACCCCACCATCCGCGCCCCGGGCTGCCGTCGGCTTCAATGCCGCGTGCATCGCAAAACAAGCTCAGCACCACCGCACAAACTAATTCGTCTTCCAGCTGATTAAACGGGATGCCCAGGTTCAAATCCAGTACCAGTTTTGTCATTTAACCGGTCCTCCGGTGTTATCTCCGCCGCTCTGCACGCCGCTGTGGGCATGGTCTTCCAGTTTCACGCCGTCGGCGCTCACCGAATCCGCGGTTACGGTGTCCACATTAAAACCGCCTTCCATATGGCTGCCTGCCGTAGCGCTCATATTCAGCTCGCCGCCAGCCTTCTGCTCAACGTTTCCGGCAGCCTGCGTAGAAACATTGCCGCTGGCCTCGATGGAAAAATCCTTGCATTTCAGCGTTACGTTGCCTTGCTCGTCCATCTTGAACAGCTGCCCGAATTGGGCATACATCGCGCTCTCGCCGGATTTCAAAGTCGGCGAATACTGCGGATGCTCGCAGGCCACAACGATCATGTGGTCGCGGCTGCCGCCCACCGCCACCGCCACCAAGGTGGAACCGGCGGGCGGATGGCCGCTGTGGCCGTAGTTCTGCACCCGCTCCACCTCATCGCGGGTTTCGCCTTCCAGCAGGCTGATCTGCATCATCTGCAGGCCGCTGGTGCGCAGCAGGTTAAGTACGCCGCGCGCTACCAGCAGCCGGATTTTTTGCAGGGGATTCATTGCGCTTCCTTCTACCGCGGCGCTTACCGTGGCCGCGGCCTTGTTTTTGTCTCGGTTGTTCGGCCAGCTGGTCGTAAGCATTTGGGTCGGCCAGCTGCAGTTTGGCAATCGTGCCTTCCTGGTCGTTCAGGATGTATTCGATTTCGGAGATCACCATCTCCTCGTTGTCTTTATGGATGCGCGCCGCCTGCACCTGCACGCGCAGGCCGGGGAGCCATAAGTCGCCCTGGTCGCCGGCCTGCCGCCAGCTCTGCACGGTTATTTCCGCACGGTCTGCCTTGCCTTCGCGCATAGTGGCTTCGTGCTTGGCGCGCGCCGCCGGGCTCTGGCTTTGGTCTTCCGCTAGAATCAGCAGCGGCCGGTAGCGCTTCACTGTGGCATCGGTAGCGTTGCCTTTGCCGTCGTGCTTGCCGCGCCCTTGCGATTTCACGATGTATTCGCTGTATTGCTCGCTCTCATCCTGCGTGCTCTCCGCGCTCAGGATGTTCTGCCCTTCCACTAGCGCCGTTCCGGCCGGCGTTTGGTCGGGCAGGTCGATAACCAGGCATCCGCTGCCGTTGGTCCACATCATCAGCGCTTTCATACGCAGCAGGCGTTGCAGCGCATCCTGCACCGTTTCGCTGTCTTCCAGCGCGAAGCTGGCAATGGTTTCGTTTGCCGCTTTCTCGCCGCGCGCGCCGATAAACACTTCAATCCCGAACGGCCGGCACAGGTCGGCGGCAATTTGTTTCAGGCTGGCGCTTTTCCATTGCCCACTTTTATGGATGGCCGAGCAGTCGGTCAGGTCGGCAGTTTTATCCCGTCCTTCCACCGAAAACCATGTATCGGTGGCACTGTAGCCCTGCCGCGTGCGGTTCACATAACCGGTCACCACCGCCACCCCGTCAATTTTCACCACGCAGCTGTCGCCAGTTTGAATCGGACGTACCTCCAACTGCCCGGGCCATCGCTCGGTAACCGTTAAACTAAAACTGCCGCTCATCTGCTCGATGCCGCGCTGGATGGATATCTCCGTCCAGCCGCCAAAAATCTGGTTATTGACCCATAACTCACATTTATTCGCCATCGCGTAGCACCTCGACCCGACCCGCTGGCACAAACAGCGGGTGGCGCACATGGTTGCGCGCCACGACGTCTTCATACGCCTCAATGCTGCCGTTGACACGGTATGCCACCAGTAGTGCAGGCAGGTTATCCAGTGTTTCTACCACCGCCAGCTCGCGGATAGTGGGTAGCCTTGCCTGGGCGGTGCGTACCACTTGTGCCTGCACCGCATCCAGCGCGCGGAACAGCCGCCCGCTGGCCTGCTGCATTTCGTTATGCAGTGCGGAGAGGGCTAGGTCGCGATCAGACAGCAATTCGCTTTGGCTGGCGTAATCATGACTACCAATGCCGCGCGCCTGTTCCAACACCAACGTGCGGCGTACTGCATCAGCCAAGCTGGGCGGCATCGGCGGCAAGTCCGTTTGGTTGCGCGGGGAATAGGGCAGTGTCCACTGCGGTCGCGCGCTAATTTGTGGCTCGCGCCCGCGCAGCGTATCCAGCATTGCCCGGTCTCTATCCGGGCGGCTGGTTACCTGGAAAGCCGGCATCTCGGCCAAATTACCCGCACTCTGGCTTTTGTCTGCCTGCCATGAGCTGCCTGTATCCCGCTGGAACGGGGCGGCAATCTTACGGATCAGTCCGGCTACGCGGTAATACAGCTCTATCGGCTTAGCCAACAAACCACGGCCGCCGGAAGTCAGCCTCTCTACCCCCGCCAAACCGCGCTCGAGCGGCGTCAGGTAATATTCAAACCCTTTCATCAGCTCGTCTGCCCGCTGAGCCGCCACGTCCAGCCAACCGTCGATATCGCGCAGCCATTCCGCTTCAAACTTCATCCCTACCTGTGATAGCGCATCATCTACCAAGCCGGATAGCAGGCCGCCGGCGTCTTCCTGCACGTCCGGCTCGTTGTTTTCGCCCGCCTCCACAAACGACAGCCGGAAATCAAACCGCCCGCCCTCAGCACGCGGATAAGTTACCGACTGCTGCCCGTCGTGCTGCACAAACACGCTGCCATACCACGGATGAATCAGCGTGCCGGGTCCTTCGCTTTCCAGCGCATCCACCAGCGCGTCATATTCGGGCTGCGTCAGCACAAAGGCATGCACAGAGAAGCGTCGCACCTCGCGTCCCAAGTCTTCGGCGAACGGCAAATCCCGATACGGATACTGGTGCAGCACATTGCGCCGCCCGAATTGGCCTTCCGTTTCGTCTACCTTAAACGGTACGCCCTTAAACGATGCTTCACGTAACGCCATTACTGCGCTCCTGTATTGGTTCGGCCCACATTCAACTTGGTCTGCGGCGTACCGACTGCCGTGGTGGATACGTTCAGGGTGGCCGGCGCACTCACCATCACCTTAATTTCCCCACCTATTTTCGCCGCCGAGATGCTCTGTGCGGCAGCATCCCCGGATGCTTTCACCGCTTCCGCGGCCTGCTGTGATGTGCCGTCCAGCACCGCCTGGCTACGCTGCCGCTCGGCCTCCATCTGCCGGTTGATTTCCAGTGCCTCGATTGCCTCTTTATTGCCGTGCCATGCCTGAAAACGCGCCACCAATTCGCCGATCACGTTCTCATCGCTATGTTCACGCGCATACTGGGCATCCTCATTCCCAAACCAAGACAGTACCGTTGCTACCGTCTGCCCCACCGCACTATCGAACTTCTGCCCGGTTTCGGTTTGCAGATAGGTTTCGCGGGCTGCCGTGCCGACCGCCCAACCTGCGCTGAATGCGGTTACCGCCGCGGCGGCGATGTTGGCCGCCTGGGCGAATTTACCCAGCGCACCGGCGGCCCCGGCCGCTTCGCCACCCAAACCACCCAAGCCACCCAACCCGGGTAGTGCGCCGCCACCAAAACCGCCACCCGGCATATTCACCACAAATACCGGCTGCACCCCGGCCGCATGCTCCATCGCTTTAGCGGTAGCCAAATTACCGCCGATCCCGAGCAGGCCGCCACCACCACGCAGGCCGCGCGTCAACCTGATAGCCATTCCGCCCAGCAATGCGGCCGATAAGGCACCACCGCCGATTTTCAGCATCGATTCCCCACTCAAACCCAAGCCGCCCTGTTCTTTCGAATCCATCATGAAGCCGACCACGTTGGTGAATGCGTTATCCAACGGCCGCATCACGCCGTCTTCGATTGCTTCATGGAACGCGCCTTTCAGGCGGTTGGCTTGGGTCACGGCATTGTCCATTGCCGTGCCGAGGTCGCGGTCTACTGTGCCGGTAGCGTTGCGTAGCTGGCGGTTGAACTCGTCGATTTTGTCTAATGTGCCGTCATCCATCGCCTTGCGCAGACCGCGCTGGGTGTCTAAGTCCATCTTGCCGAAAGCGGACGTGATGAACTGGTTGCGCTGTGCATCGGTGGTCAGCTTGTCATAGGCCGTTTTCATGTCGCGGATAACGGCCAACGGGTCGCGCCGTGCGCCTTTGGCATCGAAGAAGCTCACGCCAGTGGCTTTTTCCGCCTGCTGAATATATTTACCGTTGGTAAAGATTCGCAGAGTGCTATCCACCAAGGTCGCTAGGCGTTCGGCCTGCGGTTCGGATTGCGACAATGCCTCAGTCAATGCCAAGGTCTGATCCAGCGTAAAGTTGGCATCCTTGGCGCGGCCGCCCACGCGGGCGAAGATATCCGGCAGGTTTTCCAGCTCGGCATTACCCAAGCGCCCGGCCACCACCATCCTATCCAACAGCCCTTCCACCGCCGCCTTGTCGGTAATGTCAATGCCGAACTGCTCACGCGCCACACCCAGTGCCTTACCCAGTTGGTCGGCATTGGTTTTGGCTACCTGTAATGTTTTGGATACCGGCTCGGCCGCACCGCGGATGGCGGTGATGTCCAACCCTGCAGCCTGCAGGCTTTCTGCCAACTCTTTCTGGTCGGTGAGTAGTGTGCCGTAGCGTTTTTGATTGTCGTAGGCTTCGCTGCGCCACGATTCCATTTCCGCGCGGCTGGCGCCGAGGTTTACCTGTAGGCGGCGCATATCGCGCTCGAATTGAGCGGTATCTACCGCCAGCTTGATACCGCCCACGGTAACGCCGATACCGGCCAATATCCCTTTCAGGCTGCCCAGTGTGCCCTTCACCCGCTCGAATTCGCCGCGGATGCCGGCAGAGAAGCGGCGCGTGCCTGCAGCGGCTGTATTCATGCCGCGCAGGTAGCCTTGCGCATCCGCGCCGATGACTACTTTCAACTCTTCCCTGCTCATTTATCTTTCCCGGTTAAGATTTCGATATAAAACTGGAAGCGGGCTACCGGCAGGTTCAAAATATCCTGCTCGCGCCAGCCGGTCTTCATGGCGATGAGGAACACGCAGCGCCAGAAGTTTTTCGGCCGCCCGCTTATTCTTCCCCCTCGTCGCCCTCCTCCAGCTGGGTAAGGGCATCAGAGAGCCGTGCCACATCGACCGGTTTCAACTCTTTCATCATGCCCATCGTCACTTCGCCGTCGAATCCTTCCAGCTTTTCGATCAGGCGCGAAATCAGCGCCACCTTGAAGGCATACTGCCGATACACCGGCGCGTTCACTTCCGCGGCGATATAGTCCGCCACCGTCGGTTCGCGCAGCACCACATCCTTCAGCCGCTGCTCGTTGACTTTGAATCCAAGTTTTAAGGTTACAAGTTGGGTACGCATAAGAATCTCCTGTGTTGTCATAAAGGGAAATACATCAATGGCAGGCTACATTTTCAGGTAGCCTGCCATGACAAAACAGGGGCATTTTGGGCAAAAGAAAACGCCCCCGCAGGGCGTTATGCACAGGATAGATAAACGTTAATGAGCCGCTCGGTTTCGGATAGAAAAATATCCTTGGTTATCCACATCAATAGAAATAGAACCGCGGTCGATGACGGCCATTGGCGCTTGCGGAATATATGGGTAGAGCCCGGCCCGCTCCATCAACAAGCCGGGTACATCTTCGTTTGAAGCGACTAGCTTACCCACTATCCCATTAAAAATTTCGACACATCGCCCGTCAGGTGCCCACCCAGCAGAATTCCCGTCGGTAGAGTATTCCATACAATGCCCGGATAAAACGCGCACATCTTGCTGATTATCCCCAACCGCCTCCAACATATTGCTCTCGTCCATTCCTATAATTTGCCAGCGGCGGCGTTTAAACCCATCCCCGCTTTTATCAACCGTAGGCTTATTGACTGGCAATCCAACAGTCAGCTCATCCGAGTTAAGTTTATCAGTGGTGAATTCAAACGCTGTTTCCGGCGGCCTGATCTCGGATGAAGCGTGAGAAGCCACAGCGGGCTGCTCAACTGCCGATGTGTCTTGCCCGCCGCAGGCAGACAGGAAAACAGCGAGCATTAAAACAGAATAAGTCTTCAGCATAATTGCTCCATAAATAACGAAAAGCGAAGTCATTATACCCGTGCACAATAAAGCCGCCCACGCGGGGCGGCTGCTTGCTTCACACACAACACACACAGGAGGGAAATCTATACGCGCTCGGCTTCCTGCCCGCCGATGGTTACGTCCACTTCGTGGCCGGAAAGCTCTACCGCATCCACCACCGAAGCATTGCGGATCAGGTAACGCTGGCCGCTGTCGGTTTCGAAGGTGGCGGTAAAATTGCGCCAACGCTGCACGGCGGTGATGTCCAAATCGCCGGTGTGTACGATTTTGGCTTTAATTTCGGCAGCCTGCAATTCTTTTGTGGCCGCGCCCACTACCCCGGTGACCGCGGTCACCATCTCGGCCACCGGGCCGCCCGGTTTCAGGGTGGCGCCTTCTTTCGATTGTAGGCGCTGGCCGTTCACGCGCACATAGCATAATCCGGTTACATTACTCATAACTTATTCCTTATAAACGATATTGCACAACCGCAGCGAAGGTGCGGAACTGGTTCACCAAATTCGGCGGCAGCACTGCGTTCACACGGTCCGGGTCGGTTTTGCTGCGCAATACCAGTCGGTTTTTCTTGCTGGTATCCACATCTTCCACGATACCCATTTCTTCCAAATCACGCTCCAGCGCGGTGATTTCGTCGCTGATCATCTGCGGGGTTACAAATTTCTGCCCCGGTCCGATATTGGTGCCGTCGTTCACCAACTTGTGGCGCGGGAAGCGCAGGGCGATGCGGGCGCGCACCTGATAACGGTAGTAATCCACCGTCCACTTCGCTTCCAAACTGCTCAGGCTGGTATCGTCCAAGCCCAGCGCATTCTGCTGGTAGTAGGTAACCACCCGCTCTAAATACACTTCGCCGGCCGCGTTTACCGTGGTGGTGGAAATACCGTCTCGCACCAGCAAGGTGCGCTCGCCGTAATTGAAACGGTCTTGCAGGCGCGGTGCACGCACCCCGGGCACCTTCACCGCCTTCAGCGGCAGGGCCGGGTCTTGGTTGCCGTAGTATTGGCAGGTCAGTCCGAAGCAGGTGGCGCGTACCGGCGCCCAAGTCGGGCAGCCTTTCAAGCCCCAGCCGCTGCCGTGCGCACTGTTGCGCTTGTTGCCGAAGGTAGTCAGCTCGGCATGGGTGCCGTTTAACGCGTTGAACACATGGCCTGTCTTCATGTTCATACCGCCCCAGCGCCCATTCATGTCGGCTTCAATTTTGGCAAGGTTGTTCTGGTCGGTATAAGGGCTGATGATGGTATAGAACCATTGCTCGTCCACCGCCGCCAGCGCGGCGGCCACATCCGGCGCGCCGCTGCCGCCGGCCAACGCCCCCACGCCGTTGCTGCCCCCGGAAATAGTGACGGTGATGCCGCGCGGCAGGCGGTCGTCGTCGAAATACTGCCACGCCACTTCCATGCCGTTGCCGGTTTCGCCTTTATTGCGCGCCGTCAGCGTAACCACTTTGTCTTCCACCGCGCTGCTGACGGGCAGGTCGGTACGGGCGGCCAGCACTGTATTGATTTTTTTTGCGATGGCGGCGGCATCCTCGCCACTGGCCACCACCACCTGCACCTGCTCGCCGGCGATATACAGGTTCAATACCCGGCTTTCAATCGCCTGGCCGGCCACGGTAATGGTGGCGCTGGCGGCCACGCCAGTATCTTCGAGCGCGATGGCGGACACATCCAAAAAGCCAACTTCATCAAACACAGCCTGCATACCCAACGCCATGCGGTGCAGCATTGAACCGCGTCCGAACTGTACCTCCGCATCCTGTGCGCTGGTGATGCGGCGTGGCGTGAGCAGCGGGGTGGTGCCGCTATCCAGTTTTTGCCCCATCAATAACACTTTACGCTCTACTGCCACGGGCCCTTCCAATGCACGGGAGGGATCGATTTCCAAGAAGATCCCGCCAAGCGGGGTATCGGAAGGAATCGTATCAAATACAATATTATCAGCCATTTTTATTTGCCTTTCGCTTTCGCTTCAGTTACCTCAATCAAATCCCCGTCGGACAGACGGCGGCGGTAATAGGCCGTTAGAGGCAACAATTGGCCTTCCGCGTCCACATAGCCCATACCGTCTTCCAGCCGAACCAACAGCCCGTCTTTCGGTTTTAAATATTTCTGTTCCATCACTTCAGCTCCACATTTGTTTTCACATCTGGCTGGCTGGTTGATTCGTCGCCATCCAACCACTTATGATGCTCGACCGCGCTTTCGTGCGGCTCAATATCAATTTTCACATCCACGCCGGAGAGCCGGCTGATGGCCTGCTCAACCTGCGGCGGATACATCGCTTCCGGCACATCGCCGCCGCCGAAATCCCAATCCAGGCAAGCTTCGTTCAACGGTCCGTAATCCGCCCGCAACAGAAACCAACCGAACGGCGGTTTGCTCTGCGCCGAAAACTGCACCTCGCGCGCCTCGATATGCGGCAGCCCGCCGGTGTTGCGTAGATAAGCGCGTAGCCGGGCATACAAGGCGATTTCTGCTTTCTCGATTACCGCACCCAATGCCGCCTGCTCTTCCACATCGCCCGGACGTCCCGGCACTTCCAGCTGGCCGGTAATCAGCAGCCGCAGCTTGCTGCGCCAGTCGCCATCGTTCTCAATCCGCTCCAACAGCACCGTGATCACCCCGTTTTGCAGCTCGTCGCGGCGTAAGGATTCGTGGTCAATCAGCGAGCCGCGCACGATTATGCCCGGCAGCGCTTCGGCAATCCCGCTTTTCAAGCGGTCGATTTCGGCCTGAAAAATATTCATCCCAATACCTCCCGCACACCGCGCCGTACTTCATCACGGATAATTTGCACCATCCGCGGCGCCGCATCCTCAAAAGCCGGCTGCCAAAACGGATGGGCCTTGGTGCCGTGGCGCTGGATATGCTTTTGCAGCCTGAAAACCGCCCGTTCCGGCTCCGCCGCCCGACGGGTTCTCAGCCAAGCCAGCAGCGGCGCAGGTGCCGGGCGGTAACCGGCGCGGGTGCCTTTCTCCAGATGGATAGCGTAATCGGTACCTGGCAGCACTTCCCGCTCCAGCGTGCCGGTTTTCTCAACCGTGATTGCCTGAATCAGCGTGGAAAGTGCGAGGCTGTCGTTTTGTCGAAGCTTCTGCCTGGCAGTCTGCACCATCTGCAGTCCGGCTGCATCCAACCCGCGTTGCAGGTGGCGCTCCATCGCTGCCGGCGCTTGCTGCAGTGCGGCCAGCACATGGGCGTCGTTAATGCGGTAATGCATCCTCATCACAGCACCCGCCGTTCGAATTCCGCCAACAGTTCCTGATACAGGTAGGCCGGCGTGCCATTCTTCGGCACACTGCCGATACCTTCGCGCAGCTGGTAGGAGGTAGTGGCATTACGCATGGCCAGATCGCGCATGGCTTCGGCTTGCGCGCGCAGATGCAGCAAATCCAGTAGTTCCGAATCCAGTGTGCAGGCGGTATCGGTTAATACATGGTCGGCACAATATTCCAGCTCGCAGCGGTTGCCTAATATCTGAATTTGCCGGGCACTCGGTGCCGGTTGTGCCTGCAGCAACCGTCCTTGGGCGCCGGGTAGTACCCGCCATTCCGGCAGCCTCCCCGGGTAGTCGTCCGCCCAGATTGCAGTGTGGGCCTTGTAACTGCGCCCCCACCAGCAGGCAAACACCGAGTTCAGGTCTTCAGGGCAGGGATACAACGCCTGCCACGCCGCCAACTCCAACACCTCCACCTTGTGCAACGGCCGCACCGCATTCAATGCGGCCAGCGCGGTACGCAGTAGGCGGGGATAATCCTCGTCCTTAAACATACGCTTGCTGTCCAGCATGGAGCTGGTCAGCCGTTCCGCGGCGGCGGTGAGTGTAGTCATTCGGCAACCTGTTCTTGTTTGGCATCCTGTTCGGGATGTTCACTATCTTTTTCAGCATCCTGCTTAGGCGCCTCTTCAACGGCCGGCGGCTGGTTGGGCTGCTGCAAACCACCGTCCTGCTGCTGGCTCGATTCATCCAGCAGGCGTGCTGCAATCGCGCCCAACACGCCTTTGCGCTGGGCACCGGTCTGTTCCAAATCGCCGAGCCGGGTCAGATCCTCGATGCTTAAGCCGGGTATAGCATCCACCACCTGCGCCACATTGCCTTTCAACAGTTCCACCAAGGGGTCGGCAGGCTGCGAGGGTGGGGCGGGGTCGGCTTCCGGTTGTGGTAGTAAGGCTGCGTCCACCAGGCGGGTATGCCCCGGCGGGATCATTACCGCACCCACAAAAACAGCGTGCGGCTGGTCGTTGTAATAGGGAAGTTGTTTCATGCTTCATCCTTATACCCGCCCCGGTATGGGGCGGGCCTTGGGTTTTAAATCGCGTCGCGGCTGGTTTTGCTGTATACCACCACCGAAATGCTGCGGTGGCGTACCGGCTTCGGCGTGTGGATGGCGTTGTACTCTTCGCCATAGGCCACTTTCTTGCCCAGCGGCTGGCCTTGCGCATTGGTGATCTCGAACAGATCGCCGGTGCTGAACGGCTTGGCCACCGTGTAGCTGGTATTGCCGCGCACGCCCATAATGATGCGGCCGTCGCCCATATCGGTATGCGGCGCATTGGTCGAGTAGGCGGGAATGTCCTTAATCTTCATCAGATCGCCGCCGCCGGTGGTATCAGAGCCGTTGCGTTTCAAACTCACTACAAACTGCTCGGCATTGCTGATGGTGTCGTTCAACACCGGGCTCATCAGCAGGTAGTCCACATGTTCGTAACGCTGGCCGCTCATGTTTGCCTTGGCCGCACCCACTTCGCGCAGCAGGCCGTTCAGGTGTTTCTCCAGCGTGTTACCACTGGCCACATCCAAGTTGAACAGCACGATGTTGGTGGCTTGGCTGTAGGAGATTTTCACGCCGGTAGCGCCTGCCTTAGGTGCACCCAGTTGGTTCACCAGCTGGAAAATACCCTGGTTCAAGTCCACGATGCGGAAGTAGTCGCCGGCAGGTTGGGCATTGGTACCGTCGTAGGGTTTCGCTACGGTGGCGCCAATCTTGATGGTGATCGGATTTTCCGCTGCGCCCACGGCCGCGCCCTGCAGGGTCAGGCTCTGATGTGGGCGCACCACCGGGAATTTCGCGGTTTTGAAAATACCGCTGGTGGCGTTCGGCGTAACCGCCTCATCGGTAATCGCAATCGCGGCGTAGCTGTCACTGGCGCGCTGGATTTCGTTGATCAGGCGGCGGGCCACCAGCTCACGCAGAATGCGGGCATTGGTTTCGATGTTGCGACCCAGTGCGTCCCAGTTGATAACGGATGCGCGGGTGAAATGCACCACCTCGTTAGTTACCGACAGCGCCAGTTTCATTTGGTTGATGTAGGCCAAATCCATTTTTTGGCTCACGCCGGCAAAGGGGATCGGCTGGCCTTCAAACACCATGCCGTCGTTGTACACCGGCGCCAAATCGCGCTCCTCGAAAGGGATTTGCGTGGTCTGCTGGGCGCTGAAATCGGTCAGCGTCTGCACCAGCTGCAGCACGTTCAGGTCATGCAGCGACTGGCGGATTACCTCGCGCTGCACACCGTATGGCAGCTGGCTGCGGTTCATATCCATTTCGCCGCCGGCCAGCAGTTTGCGCTCGGCATTCAGCTCGCGGGCAAAGATGCGGTCGAATTCGGACAGCACCTTCTGGGCAAACGGGCTGTCTTGGTCGGTGAAATTCAGGCTGCCTGAAAGCGTGGACTGCTTCAGCTTGTCCTGATAAATCTGGCTCAATTGTTTTGCCCCTTCGTCCGGCACAGTAATGTGCGGCGAGCCGGCCACGTTGTAGCCCATTGCGGCCAGCGCGGAAGTCGCTGCCATGCGGTTGCCCATATTGATTTGGTGCTGCGCCAGCTGCTTCACCTGTGCTTCGGTGGCATGGTCGGACAGCAGCGCTTTTGCGCCTTCGGCCAATTCTTTTTTCAGCTCGTCAGACAGGCCTTCGGCCTTGCTGATTTCTTCCGCCAGCAGTTTTTCGTTGGCTTCGCGTGCCTGTGCCTGCCGCGCTTTAGCCTGCTCAGCTTCCGCCAGCTTTTTCGCCACCAGCGCCTCCAGTTCGTCTTCACTCAAGGTTTTCGCCGGAGCGGCGGCCTGTGCCGGAGCAGCAGTCGGAGCGGCGGGAGTGGCAGCCGCGGCCGGGGCGGCTGCTTTTTTGCCCTCGTCTTCGGCGGCAGCCAGGGTTTTCGCCATGCCTTCCAGTTCGGCAATCACTGCTGCGGCCTTTTCCTCGCCGGTATTTTCGTCCACCGCCGCCTCGGCCAGTTTTTTCACTTGTGCCTGTACGTTGGCGGAATAGCCGGATTCGGCCAGTTTTTTCAAAAATTCTTCTAATTTATCCATGTTCGCTCTCGCTTTTTTCATCAAATCGTCGGCCAGCTCGGCCAGAATTAGGGTATCGCCGCCGGATTCGCACGACAGCGTGATCGGATCTAGGCGCTTAATGACAGGCCGTACCGTCAATCCAGCACCCAGTAAAGTCGGGCCGTGAAACGCACCGCCCTCGTTATCTTGCCAGTTATCCGCAAATTCGGCGGAAAGATAGGTGAAACCACGCTCCCGCACCGCCTTCAGGCCGTAATCGGTCCATTCGGCCAGTGCCCGCAGGCGCGTGCCCTCCACCCTCAACTTTAGGATTTTGGCGGCAGCACCGTCGCCCGGTTTATGATTCACATCGATGTAAATCTCCTGCCCCACCACCTGATCGTCGAAGTTCTTCACCATGCTCAACAGCATCGGCGAAGTAATTTCAAAGAGCCCGTAGCGCGGGTCGGTGAACGAGCCGGTGCGGGTAATCGTAACCCATGAGGTCTGTTTGCCAGACAGCGGCGGCGTGGCCGCTGCAGACAACACACGGCGGCATCTCGGTTTCTCTCCGGATAAGCGGTAAATTCGCGGTTTCATTGAAACTCCCTCTGACAATAATGGCAGGTTAGGCTGTTTGCGCATGACAAAACAGGGGTATTTTTGGCAAAAGAAAAGCGCCCCAAAGGGCGCTAAAAGGAGATGTCGGAATAACCGGAACTAGGAGATTTTAAACTGTACCTACCAGGGCTAAGGCTTCCTGCTCACTCAGGTTGTGTACGTCAAGATTGGCTTGTATATAGCACTCGTCCCACCAGTAACCGGATTCGCTGTAATCCCACTGCCGGGTATGCCGATTGAAGAAGGCGCATTCGTAAACATTGCCGTCTTCATCCTCATCACCACGAATAATGATGTCTGGGTTACCGTCTACTTTCCAATATTGATGTTTCATCGTATCCCTGCTTTCGTTTGAATCGTACTGATGCCGGGCGGGGTCGGGATTTGCCTGCTTAATTCTACCATCTGACGCTGCAATTCGGCACGTCTTTCCGTGCTGGTGGAGATTTCCCGCGCCTCTTCGTAGAGTTTGTGCAACTCGTTATTCTTCAAATTGAAGCTCTGCTCGGTATGGAATTGCAGCTCGAATACCTGTCCATTTTTGATTATGGTCGTATTGATGCCTTTATACACTGCATTTTTACGCCAAGTATTCGACACCTTGTTGGTTTGGTAACCGCTGGCTGCCAGTTGCTCCTGCAACTGCCAATACTGGCTGACAAAACTCTCACTGTCCAACAACACCGTATATCTCAACACATCCGTGATATTAGCGGCGGCACGGGCCGGTGTTACATCACGCCTCCATGTTTTGCTTTCAATCTTGCGAATTAGGGATTCGCGGCCTTTGAAACGGTAATCCAACCCAGCCATACGTGCTTGCACGGCGGCAGCCATCCGTTGTAAGTCGCCCGTTATCACCGGCTCGATGGCGGCGGCCCGTTCCAACAACCCATCTGCTTCCGCAGCGATCTCGGTTTGTACTTTTTCCACCGTAGGGTTCAGGCTGCCGATTTCGTCCCGATACACCGCTTCGGTGTAACTGAAGGTATTCGGATGTGCCGGCCACGGGCATTCGTCCACCGGATACACGCCCTGACCCAGCCCGTATAAATCTGCTGCCGCATGCTCGTCGCAAATATCCACCCGCGGATGGCGCGGTGAAAGCATGAATCGCAGCCCAACCACATTCTCGTCCGCCCGCGCCAGCTGCTTGTAGCGCTCGCCGTGCGCGCGGTTGATTTCGGTGCGCAGCACGCGACGGAATTTCATGGCCGCATTGCCCGGATTGGCCAGCAATCCAGCTTCTAGGCGCCTAGCCACCGCACCCGCTCCGGCCTCATCCAGCGCCTGCTTCAATTCCGGTGTGATATTCAGGGTGCGCTGCAGGGCGTGTTCGGCATCCCAGCCGCGCTGCACTGCCACATCCACAACACTTTTCAGGTCGCGTGCGGCACCGGCATGGATACGCCACAGTCGCGCCGACAAGTTCAGCCCGTCCTTCTGCGGCGTATCCAGCAGGTGCCGCACCAGTAGCCGTTCTGCTTCCGGCTCACGCCGGCGGCCGCGCCAGCCCAATGCTGCTGCCGCCGCTGCGGCCAGCATGCCATCGTGCAGCAGTCTATTCTGTACCTGTTCCAGCTGCTTCAGCTCGCTATCCAGCAGGCGGTGGATTTCCGCCAATTCGGCAATGCCGATGTGCTCGTAATCGGCCACCTGCTGCCGGATGCGTTTCCCGGCGGCACGGTAGGCTGCCTGGCTGGACTGCTCCATCGCTGCCACCAGCGCCCAGGTTTCGGACAAATCAGGACGTGAATGCGGTGCGCGCGGAATATCATCCATGATTGCCCACGCTCGTCATACTCTCTCCCTTCGGTGCGTTGCCTGGCGTTACCTTCACGCTCGGCATATGTGCATCCTCTGGGTAAGGGTCGTAGTTCTTTTCATCGTTCTCACGCCGCTGTTCCACATCGGCCGGGTTGTAGCCCAGCTCCTCCCAAATCATCGACTGCGGCAATTGCAGTGCTTTCAGTTTCAGCGCCCGGTCGGTGGTCTGGTTCAGTGTTTCGGTGCGACGTTCGGCAAATGACACTCTGAAATTTTCCGTATCGGCGGGAATACCCTGCAGCAGTAAGTGCAACCGGAAGCCCTGCTGGTACACCATTGCCAGCACGTCCTGAATCTGATCCACTTCGTCGTAGTAGTCGCGCTTCAAGTCTTCCAAGATGTCGCGTGCCAGCCCGTCGGTATAGCCCGCCAGCCCTTTCGGCAAAGGGCTGCCTGAAAAAAAGCTGTCCAGCAAATACACCACATCGGCGATTTCCCCCATCGTGGCGTCGCCTTGTACCGCCTGCACCCCGCCCTTTTTGTTGCTGTAGAAGTCGGTGGTAATCTGGTCTTTGTTCGCCTCAGTATGCTGGCGGTACTCTTCCAAATCCTCCGCGCTCGCCCCTTCTAACACATGCGACAGGCGCATCGGGCTGCGGTGGTGGCGGCGGATCACTAAGTCGGTGTCCGTCAGCCGCAGTTTGCGCCAAATCTCGCGGCTGGCATCCAAAAACGGCCGGCCGAGAGAAGAAAGGTCGTCGAAGTTGTCCGGGTCTTGCCGCGCCAGTGTCAGCTGCCACAGCCCGAACACTGCTATGTCTTGACCATGTTGGAAATCGTATTGCGCATAAGCCGCCGCCACATCCTTGAAGCGGCCGTCGTTGCCCACTATTGGGCGGATGGTTTCCGCCGGCATGCGCACCGCTGCCACCACCTGCCCTTTATTATCCAGCACCCACTGCATCGGCAGGTTACCTTCCATCACCAGCCCGCGCGCATCCGATTTCAGTTTCTGTGCATTGTCCAGTTGCAGACGGCGTACGAATTCGCGCCATGCCTGCTGTACCCGCGCACTCGGGTCGGCCTGCAGCAGCACCAATCCGCCGCGGGTCACGTCGCGCGCCACCCGGTTATGGATGCGCTTTACCCGCCCGTCTTCGCGATCCATACGCCGGATATCCAACACCACTGAGCGGTAGTCGTAGTCGATAGTTTCCCAGCTGTATTCCAGCCGCTGCTGCCGCTCCGGCGTTGTCCGCACCCCGATTTCGCTGGTTATGCCGTGCGCTTCCTCACCGGTCAGCATGGCATCGGATTGGCTACGCCCGAAACGGCGCAGCAGCCTATTGATGATCCCCATTTTCGATTCGCTCCACTTTAACGATTGACCGCCAGCCTTCGATCAGTCCCGCCTCATATAACCGACGAACCATGTCGTCGTCCTCACCGAAGGCGGCAATCCATTCCGCCCGCTTACGGGCCACTTCGATTTTTTCCTGCTCAGAAAGAGGGCGGGGTGGCGGTCGGTTCAGTTTCATAATTGCCCCAGTAGTTGCTCTTGGCTGATGCGCCGCGTCAGTACCACGCCCGGCTGGTAAGCCTCAATACCGGCGGTAACCATTGCATATACCGCCGCACAGGCCGCATCAAACAAGTCGTCGCCGATTTTCGGGTTCGCCATCTTGTAGGTGTTGTAGGCAGCGTTTTTCGCCGGCGCCGATTTCACATTACCCAGTTGTCTGATAAACAGTGCAAAATCGCTGCTGTCGGCACCGATTTCATCCAATCTGCTCGGCCCCCAACTGGTATTTGCCGCGTTTTTTGTCCGTAGTGCGTCACTACCGTCGTCCACATACGGGATGGCGGCCTGCCCGTTATGAAAGGCGGTGCGCAGCAAGCTGGCCATATTGTGCTTGGTCATGCCCTCGAAACGGATCGGGGCAAATGGCCAGTGCATCCATGTCGAAGCAGTCGATTGCCCATCACCGATACTGCGTCGGTCTATATCGGTCAGACCGCGAGCAAACAGCATATCGTTCAGGTTGGTCAGCATACCCAAGCCATAGGCATCGCCCATCGCGTAATCCGGGCGGAAATACTCCCAAAAGCCGAACAGGTCACGCTGCACCACCGCATCATCAGTACCCGCCGGCCACGTTTTCACAAACGGGAAGGTAGCGAAATTCCCCACCTGCTCGCACACCACCAAGGCAGACTTGGATGCATGTGCGCTCTCGCCGTGGCCAGAATGGTCATAACCGAAACTGAGCAAACCTTTTTTGCGGTAGCGGCCGCCGGGCAGCGGGCAGGCTGCCTGCAAACCAGCCGACAAGCCCACCGCCATCGCCCGGCGGATGTATTTTTCCCAAATATGGTTCTGCGCCGAAGCGTTGATGCACAAGAACTGCCGTATCCACTCTGAATCCGGTAACTGTTCCTTCATCTCATCCACAAACGCCTGATTCAAAATCCCCAGTTCGATACCGAGATACACGTCTACCGGCGGCAATACATGGTAGCCGCCGGTATCAATCAACTGGGTCAGCACGTCCGCCCCTTTGTACACGCCGGTGATACGGATCTGCGGGTCGAAACTCACCGAACTATCCACCCCAAGGCGCCGAGCCGAACCCAGCATCGGCAGGAAGCGGGAAAATAGCCGGTCGGCCGGCATGTCGTCGATTTCTTCCAGCGAACCGATACTCAGGCCGTCACCGTCAATTTGGCTCATGATGCCGTAGCAGACGGCCTTACTGCCGTTGTGGAACTGGTAACGGGTATCGGCAATCTGTCGCCGCCCGGATTTATAGCCGATCCAACCACTCAAAATCGGGCTGCGTCGGATGGCATCGATGTGATACATCAGGTTGGTTTGGCTCTGCTGTAGGCGCGGCGCCACAATCCCTTCTTCTTGGAAAGGGGTAGTGGCCAAATATTCCAGGCAGTACATTTCTTTCACTGCAGTTTTACCGGTGCGGCGGCAGGAAAAATCCACCGTATTGCGGTGGTCGTCCATCTCCTGCATCTTCAACACCTGCATCGGGTCGAGACCGACGTTGTGCACATGCTTGTGCCACAGGGCATGCGGCTTGATGCCGGTAACCGGGTCGGGTCGGGCATAGCGCATGATTTCCTGCTCGGCGCTATGCTGTATTTGGATGCGTTGGGCGGCGGTCGTCATGCAGCCTCCGTCTGTGGAGCCAACTGCGCCAAATAGGCTGCCCATTCCTCATAGCAGTCGCGGCACACGTCCAAATATTGCAACTGCTCGTGCCCGTCCAATTTGGCGCCGCAGTCGGCACAGTATTCCGACGGCAACATCAATCCACCTTTAACCCGAAAAAACATACATAAAATACCGCGGCGAATACCAACCAACCGCAATGCGGTACCCGTTCTTTCGCCGATAGATAGGCTAAATACACGATTGCCACCTTGCTACCCAGAAACAGGGCGCTGATTGCAAACTCTTTCATGATTTATCCCCGTTCTGCTGCCGGTATTCAATCAACACCGGATCTTGTTGTAGCCGTTGGTTGGCGCGTTGTGCCAGTACCGATAAATCTTCCAGTGCTTTGGCACTGCGCTCGGAGAATTCCAAAAGCGACTGCTGGGTGGCGGCATCCTGTTTCAGGTGGCCTAATGCCTGCTCTTCCTGCTCGATGACTTTCGGTGTCATACCCATATCGGCCAGCGACAGACCGTTTTTGCTCAAGAAATCCTGCAGGCTGCGAATCAGCGGATGGGCGTGGACTTCGTAAATCACCTTCATCTCGCCGCTGGCCCGGTCGAGGTATTCGCCGATCACTACATTGCCTTCCTGATCCACCTTCCATGCCGGTGCGCGCAAAACCACCCCGTCCGCCACAATCGTCTGCAGTATCTGCTGGACGATGGCGGTGATGGCCGCCTGCATATCGGCATAAATCTCGGTCAAATACCGTGGGTCGCGCTGCTCGAACGCGGCGTGGTGCAGCATAAACAGCTGCGTCTGCTTTACACAGGCCGGCTGGCTGCGGCAGTACTCGCGATCCACGGTGCAGGTGCGGCAGGCCGGGTAGCCGTCCGGCTTGGCCGGGAAATAGGTGGCGGTGCGGGCATTCATGCCGTGCTTGAGCGCATTGAAGCGGGTCCTTCGTGTTTCCTCCGGCGTCGGGTGGCCTTCCAGATTCTTACGCACCGCCGCCTTGCCTTCCGGCGTCTTCGGACCGGTGGCATTTGCCCAGCCCTTCATCAGATTGCGGTGCCAGGCCGCCTGGGCACAGGTCTCCCCGCATTTCGGGCAGGCTGCCTGATAGGCAAACGGGTGCCACTCGCATTCAGGTGCATCCCGCACCGTCTGCGGGGCGCACTCGAAGGTGTGCTTGCAGGCGGCGCAGCGGAAAACAACGGTATCGAGGGATTGGGAAGAATGGTCGGTCATACGGGCATTAAACGACCAAAGACAAGAACAAAACAGGGGTATTTTTGGCACAGGATAGGCAGTAAAATCCACCCTACACAGGAAGGGAAATCATGAAACGAGCAATCATCTATGTGCGGGTCAGTACCACCCGCCAAGCCGACGAGGGCATTTCAATCGATGCCCAGACAGATCAATGCAAAAAGAAAGCCCAAGAGCTCGGTGCCAGCGTGCTGCAGATATTCCGCGATGAGGGTATTACCGGTACTTCGGCGGTGAAGAGGCAGGCATTTCAACGCGCGATTCATTATTGTGCGGTAAACGATGTGGACTACTTCATCGTCTGGTCCACCTCCCGTTTCGCCCGTAATAAGTTGGATGCCGCCCGCTACAAACTGCTGCTGCGTGAGAGCGGTACCCGCCTGGTATATGCATCGATGAATATCGATAGCGACACCGACGAGGGCTGGTTCACCGATTCGATTATGGAGATTATGGATGAGCAGGTATCGCGCCAAATCAGTCGCGACACCCGCCGCGCCATGTTGAAAAATGCGGAAGAAGGCTGGTTTAACGGCGGGCGTGCACCGTTCGGCTATCAAATAACCAGCCAGGGCAAACGCCGTAAACTGGTGCCGAACGATGCCGAAAAACCACTGGTGCAGGAAGCCTTCCGCCGTTTTGCGGCGGGGGAGGGCGCCATTGCCATCGCCCGCAGCTTTACTGGGCGCGGCTATACCCGGCGCGGGGCCGAATGGCAGGCCGCCAGTCTGTCGCATATGCTGAAAAACCGTGTCTACATCGGTCAGACCGTGTATAACAAACGCAGCGGCAACAAACCCAATCCGCCGGAAGAGTGGATTATTCGGCAAACCCACGAGCCGTTGGTTTCGGAAAAAGATTTCGAAGCCGTACAAAAACGCTACCGGCCGGATTATAAGCAAACCGGCAGCCCTTCCAGCCGTTTCCTATTCACCGGTTTGCTGCGGTGCGGTCACTGCGGCAAGGCCATGAGCATTGAAACTGCTACCAGTAAAACCAAACGTCGCTACAATTACTACAACTGCAGCGGCTTCAAGAAAGGTTGCAATTGCATATCGCGCCGCATATCGGCCGAAAAGCTGGATGACTACCTGCTAAATATTGTGGTCGACAAACTGCTTACCCAAGAAGTGGTCAGCGATTTTATCGGTGAGGCTTATCGGAAATACGTCGAAAAACGTACCAATAATGCCGAGCAGCGCAAACTACTGCAGCAAGAACTCACCGAACTGCGCCGCCGCCGCAATACCCTATTCGAACTGGTGGAATCAGGGCTGTCCGGTTCAGACAGCCGCTCTCTACTTGAGCGCGTGGCCGGTTATGATGAACGGGAACAAACCCTGCTCATCGAACTCGACAAGCTGGCGGGCGCGCCCGATGTTGATGCAATCCCGGAGATTGATGTCGACAGCGCATTACGCACACTGAAAACTATCCTCCTGAATACTGCAAATGAAAAAAAGCTCCGCATTTTATTGCAGAGCTTTATCAGGAAAATTGATATAAATCCCACTGAAGTGGTTATACACTACAACCCGGAACGAATTATCAATGATTCCATAGGGGTTCATAGTACGGAAAGCTGGCACGCCCAGGGGGAATCGAACCCCCGTTACCGCCGTGAAAGGGCGATGTCCTAACCGCTAGACGATGGGCGCGGATAAATTATGGCGCACCCGGAGCGATTCGAACGCCCGACCCTCTGGTTCGTAGCCAGATACTCTATCCAACTGAGCTACGGGTGCGCTGTGAAGTCTTGAATTGTATTTAGGATTAATTTCCAAGTCAAGCTATTTCGCCGAAAATATTCCCTATTCACGCACAATATTGTCTAGCTGTTTCATTCATCAGTAAAAATAAATGTTATATAAACCCTTTTTATCAACTACTTTTAAACTGTATAGCTTGGTTTCCAGGTAGCTTTCCCTGGCTTGCAGACTACCTATAACTTGGCAAATCCAACCAAACCCGCTATAACCCAGCTTCATCACCATCTACCCAATTCTGCTCCTCATGACCGAAACTTCTTCCCTCTGGCTGGCCAAACAGCTTATTGCCCGGGCCTCCATCACCCCGGATGACCACGGCTGTCAAGAGATAATTGCCGAACGTTTACGCGCCATTGGTTTTTCTATTGAACACATGCCCTTTGGCCGCACACAAAACTTATGGGCGCGGCGCGGCAGCGGTACGCCACTATTGTGCTTTGCTGGCCATACTGACGTTGTTTCGCCCGGCTCCGCTGGAGCATGGGCATCTCCGCCGTTCCGGCCCACCGAACGCAACGGCAAACTCTACGGGCGCGGCTCAGTCGACATGAAAACCAGCATCGCCTGTTTCATTACTGCCTGCGAGCGCTTTATTGCACAGCATCCACAATTTCCAGGCAGCCTCTCCCTGCTAATTACTTCAGACGAAGAGGGCGACGGCAAAGACGGCACCGTGCGCGTGGTGGAAACCCTGCGTGCACGCGGCGAGCATATCGACTACTGCATCGTCGGCGAGCCTACCGCTGAACACAACCTTGGCGACACCATCAAGAACGGTCGGCGCGGTTCACTTTCAGGTAGCCTCGCCATCCACGGCAAACAAGGACACATCGCCTACCCCCACCTCGCCGCCAATCCCATTCATCTGGCCGCTCCTGCTCTAGCCGAGCTCACTGCCGAGCATTGGGACAACGGCAACGCCTACTTCCCGCCCACCGGCTTCCAAATTTCCAATATCCACGCCGGCACCGGCACCACCAACGTCATCCCCAGCGAGCTATCCGTACAATTCAACTTCCGTTTCTCCTCAGAAACCGATGCCGCAAGCCTGCAACGCCGTGTAGAAGCCATATTGGATAAACATCATCTGCATTACAGCCTCCAATGGCAGATCTCCGGCCAACCCTTCCTTACCGAAGCCGGCTGCCTTACCCAAGCCGCCCAAGCTGCTATTGCCGAAGAATGCAGCATCCAAGCCGTCCTCTCCACCGGCGGCGGCACCTCAGATGGCCGTTTCCTCAAAGCCATTGCCCGCGAACTTATCGAACTCGGCCCAGTAAATGCCAGCATCCACCAAATCGATGAGCACATCGATCTAGCTGCCATCCCCCGGCTTTCTGCCATTTACGAAAATATCTTGCGCCGCTTGTTACTCGATTAAACCTGTTGGGTATTTCAACCCGAATGCCACAAAGTTTCAGATGGTCTGCTTAATCTACAGGCTACCTGAAAATTCAATGCACTGAAATAAAAAATAAAATTACAAGACCAAACAAAAGGCCGTCCCTACAAACTGGACAGCCCAACAATCATCACGACAGCTTAAGTCCGCTCGAACACAGCCCCCTTTTCTTCCACCACGCTCTCCGGCGGCAGCCCGCGCAGTTCGCCCATCTTGGCCGCAATTTGCGCCTGGGCGGCGGCGCATAACTCTTGCCGCGTTTTGCCTTCCGGCGAAATCGGTTCCAGAAAATACAGCACGCCTTCGCTGCGCTTTTGCGGCAGGATACGGCAGAACGATTCCCACAGGCTGATTTCGCCGCAATAGGCCATATCCGTGTTCGGGCTGCCGTCTTCATTTGGATAGTACACCAACACCGGCCACACCGGATATTTGCCGATGATGGCGGTATCGAATAGCCCGCTCTTAAACGGCTTGATGCCACGCCCGTCGGTGCTTGTTCCTTCGGGGAAGACAACCGCGTAATCCTTTTCCGCCAAAATCTGCAACAGCACATCCATCACTTGCTGTGATGATTGGCGGTTGCCGCGTTTGATGAATACTGTATCGACTCGCGCCACCAGCCAACCGATTACCGGCCAGTCGCGCACTTCTTGCTTAGCTACAAAGCGTACAGCCTGCACGGAGTTGATGAGGAAAATATCCAGCCAGGAGATGTGGTTGCCCACCATAAACTGGCCACCTTCGGCGAAAAAACGTTCTGCGCCGTGCACGGTCAGCTTGGTACCGAACACTTTCATGCACTGGCGCGACCAGCGTTGAATCCGCCATTGGCGTTTGGCCTTATCTTCACGGCCGAAAAACAAGGCTACCTGAAGGCAGCCCCACAACAAAATGGCAGCCACCCAAAATAGCCTGACAATCAGTCTGAGCCTACGCATCAGCTAACCTTGTCTTCTGATTTATTTAACAAAATGTTTGGCGTAACGCGGATGGATATTGGCCATCGGCATCATCACCAGCATATCGGCACTGCCGAAATCCTTATCCCAATGCGGTTCGCCGCAAATCCACACGCCGGCGCGCAGGTAGCCCTTCATCAGAGGCGGTGCCTCCACCTCCAAATCCTGCCGCAGTTCGTTCAGCGGCAGCGGCACTTTCGGGAACACGCGGTATTCCTCGGGTGAGTAATGGGTCTGTTTGAGCTGGTTAAACAGGCTGGCGGCATAATGCCCGCCGTCATCTACATGCACGCTGCCACAGCCGATCATGTATTCCAGACCATGTGTTTGCATGAAACTGATCAAACCCATCCACAGCAGTGAAATCGTGCCGCCGGTACGGTAGTCTTTATGTACGCAGGCGCGACCTAGCTCCACGGTTTTGGGCAGGATGTGGCGGATGCGGGAGAGGTCGAATTCGGAATCGGAATACCAGCCGCCGGCAGCTTGGGCCGCTTCTTCGGTGATTAAGCGGTAGGTGCCAATGATGCGACTGCTGTTTTTGTCGCGCACAATCAGGTGGCGGCAGAATTCATCATAACGGTCGATATCGCGGCCGTCTTCACTGTGTATGCCGGCGCCCATCTCGCGGCCAAAGATGTCGAAACGCAGGCGTTGCGCTTCTTCCACGGCATCTGCTTCGCGGGTTACACTCACTTCAAGATTGCCACCGTCTACCAGCAGCCATTCTTGGTTTTTTATTTGTTGCATGGGTTACTCCGGAAAAACGTGCCATTTCGCACAGCCTGAACTGTAAAGCCACATGGTGCAAGTGGCAAGTAAATTGTTTGCCTATGCGGCGGAAATGGCGGATTTTAACAAGGGTTTTGTTCAATAGGGGGGGAATAGCACACTGTAGATTATTCAAGAATATTGCCGGCCAAGTATTTAGTCTGGGTTACAGTTTGCACCTTCAGGTAGCCCATCAATCCATAGCTAACACAGGCTACCTGAAAGCTTGTCTGATCAGTCGAAAAAGTTTCAGGTAGCCTCTTACATTCGCCGTAAAAACTGTGCCGGCACTTCCTTAATCAGCCATACTTTATTGGCTGTTAAATAAAATATAAAACCCTGCTGACGCATCAGACCGGCTTGCACTTCCAACACCAACGGCTTGCCGTGGCGGCTGCCCACCGATACAGCCGTTTCCACATCACCCGACAAGTGCACATAATGCCGGTTGCCCGGCAACAAGCCTTGCTCTTCAATAGCTTCGGCAAAACGCTGCGCCGTGCCGTGATACAGGATTTCCGGCGGCTCGGTTTCGGTGTAGGCAATATCCACTTGTGCCGTGGAATGCCCTTGTTCGGCACGGATTTTGCGGCCATCGGCAGACAGCGTAAACCGTTTTTTATTATTGGTAGCCACCACTTCATGCAATAGCGGCAGGCTGATGTTGCGCCCGTGTGCCGCCGTTTGAGTTAATAGTTCATCCACATTAGCCCAGCCTTCGCCATCTAGTGTCAAACCGATGGCTTCGGGATGGTGGCGCAGGATATAACTGAGGAATTTGCTCACGTCGGCGTTTGATTTGTCCATTGTATTGCCTTTAAATCTGGTGTTTAGCTGTATTTTAAGTATCGCGCTGGGATTGAAAAACGGAAAATATTAAATGAGCCCTACCACATTCATCAAACCATACCGGCCTGATGCAGCGCTTGCTCCTAGCAATTAAGGCTACCTGAAAATAAAATAATTAAAGCAATTAAATCATTAAAACAGTGTGTTAAATACAAAAATCTATCCAGCACACCGTTTCAGGAACCCTACCCACAAAATGTTGTATCCAGCAGCACATCCGCCAAGTTCATCGCGATAGAACTTGAACTGAAAATGCTTTCTATGGTATAAAGCAAGTTTCGTTTCTATCTAATATTTTTTTGAAGTTTGGAGAATTAACCATGGCACGAGTTTGCAAAGTAACCGGGAAGCGGCCGATGTCCGGTAACAACGTATCGCACGCCAACAACAAAACCAAGCGCCGTTTTTTGCCGAACCTGCAATCGCGCCGTTTTTGGGTTGAGAGCGAAAACCGCTGGGTGCGCTTGCGCGTTTCCAATGCGGCTTTGCGTTTGATTGACAAAGTTGGCATTGATGCCGTTCTGGCTGATCTGCGCGCACGCGGCGAAGCCTAATCACATTATTTAAGGAATTAGAGTCATGCGCGATAAAATCAAGCTGGAATCCAGCGCCGGCACCGGCCATTTCTACACCACCACCAAAAACAAGCGGACTACCCCCGGCAAATTCGAAATCAAGAAATTCGATCCGGTTGCCCGCAAGCACGTGGTTTACAAAGAAACCAAGCTGAAATAATCTTCAGCCACGCTTTCTACCCAGACTGCATTTTCTGCTTGGCAGAGAATGCAGTTTTCTATATCTGCCCCACTAAGGGTACATCTGCCGTTAAATAGGGCAAATGCGCGTAATACCAATGCCCTGCCCGGCAAAGAGCCTGTATACTGTGCGCCGCTTTTTGCAAATCTAATGCTTGGCCAAGTTTGCATATCGTGTACCTTGCCGCCGTATCAAATACACCGCTGAAGCATATTTTGCAAATGAAGCGAACTGATGCTGCATGAAGTGATTTTTAGCCAGATAAAGGCTACCTGAAACCCCGCCAATCCCATGATTGCAGCCTGCTTCGGCAGACTGCGGAGCCCATTCCACTATGCTTTCCTTAGAAACTTGGATCGGCCTGCGCTATATGCGCGCCAAAAAACGCAACGGGTTGATGTCTGTTATCAGCATTATCTCGATTTTCGGTATTGCCACCGGCGTAACCGCGCTGATTGTGGTGCTTTCCGTGATGAACGGTTTTCAAAAAGAAATTCGCGGCCAGCTGCTGCAAGTTACCCCCCACATGCAGATGAGCTATCTACAAGCTGATCCGGGTGACACTTGGCAAGGCTTGGCCAAAATCGCTCAAGCCAATCCACGTGTGCTGGGTGTGGCGCCCTACGTGAGTGGGCAGGCGCTGTTGGCTAATTCCGGTGAGGTGCAGGGCGTGCAGGTAAAGGGGATCGACCCGGCTGAAGAACCGAAAGTGTCGGAATACGGCGAAAAGCTGCCCAATGAGCTGTATCAGCAGCTCAAACCTGGCCAGTTTGAAATGATTTTGGGCAAAGATATTGCTGATCGCTTAGGCGTGCAGCCGGGCGAAAAAGTTACTCTGATTTCGCCTGAAGGCAACGTTACACCGGTGGGCATGGTGCCGCGCATGAAGCAATTCACCGTGGCTTCCACTGTTTCCACCGGCATTTTCGCTGTGGATAACAGCTTGTCTATTATCCATATTGAAGACGCCAAAACCCTGTATCGTGCCGGGGATGGCGATGTTAGCATTCAGCTGCGCCTTTCGCAGCCGGAAACCGCACCCGACGTGACCGCCACTATTGTGCCCGCCGAGCAGCGCAACCGTATCGCCGCTTTCGACTGGACCTACCAAAACCGCGACTACTTCCAAGCCGTGGAAGTGGAGAAGAAGATGATGTTTGTCATCATGTTCTTCATCAGCCTTGTCGCCTCCATCAATCTGATTTCCACCCTCATTATGACTGTAACCGAAAAGCAGGCTGCCATCGCCATTTTGCGCACCCTCGGCCTGCCTCCGCGCGGCATCATGAAGATTTTCCTAGTACAGGGTACGCTCTTAGGTGTGGTCGGTACCGCTATCGGCGTAGTGCTGGGTGTAACCGTAGCGCTAAACGTAGGCGCTATTGTTGCCACCATCGAGCAGATGGCCGGTCGCAAGCTGGTTACTTCCGCCATCTATTTCATCGACTATATGCCTTCGCAAGTGAAGCTGTCTGATGTGCTAGCGATTATTGCTATTTCCCTCGGCCTCTCCTTCGTGGCCACCATGCTGCCCAGCTGGCGCGCATCCAAAACCCAACCCGCAGAGGCCTTGCGCTATGAATAAAGAAGCCGTTATCCAATGCCAAAACGTAGGCAAAACCTACGACGACGGCAGCCTCAAAGTAGAAGTGCTGCGCAATATCGATTTTCAGGTAGCCTCAGGCGAAGGCATCGGCATCATCGGCGCCTCCGGCAGCGGCAAATCCACCCTGCTGCACATTCTCGGCGGGCTGGATAAACCCACCAGCGGCGAAGTGAAAATCCAAGGTCAGGGCCTAAACAGCCTCTCCCAGGTGGCTATCGGCCAGCTGCGCAACCGGCATTTGGGCTTCGTTTACCAATTCCACCACCTGCTGCCCGAGTTTTCCGCACTGGAAAACGTGATGATGCCGCTTTTGGTGGCACACAAAAGCCGGGCCGAAGCGCAGGCTGCTGCTGCCGAAATTTTAGAAAAAGTCGGCCTTGGCAGCCGTATGACCCACCGCCCAGGTGAACTCTCCGGCGGCGAACGCCAACGTGCCGCCATCGCCCGCGCACTGGTAACCAAGCCCGACTGCCTGCTGGCTGACGAGCCCACCGGCAACCTCGACCGCAAAAACGCCACCCATGCATTGGAAATGATGCTGGAGCTCAAACATGAGCTGGGTACCGCTCTCATTGTAGTTACTCACGACGAGCAACTGGCCAAACGCTTCGACCGCGTGCTCACTATGGACGACGGCAGTTTGCGGGCTTGAATCTATCCAATAACTATCCAAGCCGCCTAGCGCATAACAAAGGCTACCTGAAAGCTCAAACTAGAAAGAGTTTGGCAATTTTCAGGTAGCCTTTGCCCATTTCCGAAAATGAAGGCATAAATCACCCTGCCCCGATAGCATTTCAGGTAGCCATTTATTTCAGATGGTATCGGGTTACCTGAAAACAGAGGTGATTTACTTATCCAACCGTTTCAATTGTTTGGTAGCATATTTATCATCTGCTGCCGCAGCGCAGCAGTAGTAGCGGACAGCTTTTTTCAGATGGCCTACATCTTCATACAGGACACCGAGGTTGGATAATGCAAGGATGCTACCCGCGTGGGCGGCGAGTTTGTACTATTTCTCCGCCAGTTTTTTGCTGCAGGGCACGCGCCTTTGCCGTTGTTAAAACCGAGGTTGTTACAGGCGGCGGCATCAACCTGCAAGGCGGTGCGGGCGTACCATTTGCGGGCTTTGGCGTGGTTTTGTGGCAGGCCGAGGCCTTTTTCGTATAGGTAGCCGATGGCTTCCTGTGCTTCGGCATGGCCGTAGTTGGCAGCGCGGTGGTAGTGCTTTTCAGCTTTGGCAAGGTTTGGCTTGACGCCGTAGCCGTATTGGCGGGCGCGGCCGAGGACGAACCAGTTGTTGGGGCAGCCTTTTTTGGCGAGTTTGCGGTAGGTGCGGCAGGCGGTGCTGGCTTCGGCCAGGTCGGCGGAGAAAGAGGCGCAATGGAGGTATTCGAGCAGGGTGGCGCGGTAGAGGGATTTGGGGTTTATGATTTTCCTTTAGAGGTGTTTTCAGGTAGTCTCAAGCACAGGCTACCTGAGACGTTTGGAGGGCATTCGTTTTGATTTTACTGAATACTGCCCTGATGCTGTTCAGTTTTGTTCCTACTTTTTTTAAGTAGCCTGCTCGGCCAACACGGCGGCGATGAGCTCTTGAGCGCCGTTGTCGGCCAGTTTTTTGGCTACGGCACGGCCGAGAGCATCGGCGTATTCGCGCAGAGCTTGGGCCTCTTCACGCAGGATGACGGAGCTGTCGGAATGGCAAACGGCGGGCAGTCTATCATAAAACGGCGGCGTGTTTGTGGGCGTTTTGCGCTGCCCGCTATATAATCTGGCCATCGTTCAACCACTTCAGGCGACCTGAAAAATGAAACGCCATCCCCTGTTGATTCCGCTGTCGCAAGACCACCACCATTCGCTGGCCATGTGTGCCCGCATCTTGCGCGACCCTGCCGCCGACCATCGTACCGATTTTGCCAAGCAGAAAGATGATTTGCTGGCGCATTTTGCCGAAGAGGAAGCGCTGTTTGCGCCGTGGTGGGATAAATTGGCACAGCCGGCCATGCAACGGCGTTTTGAGGACGAACATGCGCTGTTGCGCCAAATGCTGGCCGCGCCTCAGTTCGACAATCCCGGTTGGATGAAGACTTTTGCCGAAATCCTGCGCGGCCATGCGCGTTTTGAAGAGCGCGAACTATTTCAGGCGTTTCAGGAAATCTTGGGTGAAGAGGGAGAGGCTACCTGAAAATATTGTGTGGCTTGCCCAGTAGGGTTTCAGGTAGCCTTTTGAGTGGCTATATCATATAGAAAAACAAGAGCAAACTGCCGATATAGCAGTTTGCTCTTCACATACAAGTACGCCTTAGGCTGTCGGTTTGTCGTGCAGCGTGGCGGCATAGTAGGTGTTTTCCAGCAGGATGGCGATAGTCATCGGACCTACGCCGCCGGGAACGGGAGTAATCATGGAGGCACGCTCTTTGGCGGTTTCAAAATCCACATCACCACAGAGTTTGCCGTCTGCTAGCCGGTTGATGCCCACATCCACCACCACGGCGCCAGGTTTAATCCAGCTGCCCTGAATCAGCCTGGCTTTGCCCGTGCCCACTACCACTACGTCGGCTTTAGAAACCTCATGCTCTAAGTTTACAGTAAAGCGGTGGCATACGGTAACAGTGGCACCAGCCAACAGCATTTCCAGCGCCTGCGGGCGGCCAACAATATTGGATGCGCCCACGATTACCACTTTTTTGCCGCGCAGCTCCACGCCGTAAGTTTCTAGCAGGGTCATCACTCCTTTGGGTGTGCAAGGGCGCATTAGCGGCATTTTCATGGCCAGCCGGCCGATGTTGTAGGGGTGGAGGCCATCCACGTCTTTATCCGGCTGGATGCGCTCGATAACCGACTGGCTGTTAATGTGTGCCGGCAAGGGCAGCTGCACCAAAATGCCGTCCACGGTGGGGGCGGTATTGAGTTCGTCAATCAGCTGAAGCAGTTCTTCTTCGGTAGTGGAAGCGGGCAGCTCGTAGGAATGGGAATCGAAATTAGCCTTTTCACAGGCAATTTTTTTGTTGTGCACATACACTACACTGGCAGGATCACTACCAATCAGCAAAACAGCCAAACACGGGGGGCGCAAGCCTTGTTTGCGGCGCTCGGCCACTTTGTCGGCAAGTTTCAGCAGACGTTCGTTAGCAACGGCTTTACCATCGAGAATCTGGGCTGTCATGGATTGTTCCTTTTCTGTCGGGTTGGGTGGGGAAGTAAAATGAATTGGCTGAATGGCTGCCACGAATAGAAGTAGCAATCTATTGATAAAAAATAAAGATAATCCATGCAGCACTATGCGCTGCAGTCAGCAATTGTTAAGGTTTCAACGATTGTCGACGTGGCGATTATAGCATGTTGCTAATAACTCTTTTGGGCTGCTGGAAATCTTGCCCGTGTGAGTTTATTGTGCATAATACGTACTGGTGTTGTGAATTAGATATTCTATTAATAAATTGTTATTTAACATGAAATGTTATCCATGAAAGCAAGGCGACATTTAATTTTGAATCACCTGCTTGACAAAACAAAAGCAGCGTGGGTAAAATCCTTATTTCTTATCGGGGCGTAGCGCAGTCTGGTTAGCGCATCTGCTTTGGGAGCAGAGGGTCGTGAGTTCGAATCCCACCGCCCCGACCAAAGTTCTCTGAGAAATTGTGAACGACAGGATAGCGCCCGTAGCTCAACCGGATAGAGCACCCGCCTTCTAAGCGGGCGGTTACAGGTTCGATTCCTGTCGGGCGCGCCAAAAGTTTTATGGTGGCTGTAGCTCAGTTGGTAGAGCCCCGGATTGTGATTCCGGTTGTCGTGGGTTCGAGCCCCATCAGCCACCCCAAATTGAAAACCCGTATGCTGAAGCATGCGGGTTTTCTTTGTATCCCAAACTCGTTTTAAGCCCATTTGGCTCTTCTTTTTCAGGTAGCCTGTGCTAATTGTGCAAACATCGGACACACAATTTAACTGCGATTATCATCGCTCCATCCAGTAAATGCTTGCTTACGCTGTATTTTGCCGATATAATGCCATATTTCTAACCCCTTGCCCGCTGTTTTCGCATGACGGCGGGCTGTATTTAGCCATAAGGAGAGAACATGCGTCATTACGAGATTGTATTTATCGTTCATCCCGACCAGAGCGAGCAAGTACCTGCCATGGTTGAACGTTACAAAGCCCTGATTACCGAAACCGGCGGCCACATTCACCGCTTGGAAGACTGGGGTCGCCGCCAGTTGGCCTACCCCATCAACAAGCTGCACAAAGCACACTACGTGCTGATGAACATCGAGTGCACCCCGGCTGCCATCGAAGAGCTGGAAACCGGTTTCCGCTTCAACGACGCTGTATTGCGCCACCTGACCATCAAAATGGACGAAGCTGTTACCGGAGCTTCTCCTATGATGAAGGAAGAAAAATCCAAGAACCTGCTGAATGGCCAGCCTCAGGAAGAAGTTGCCACCGAAGCCTAAGTGTGAAATTTTGAACAATACTGTAAGCCTTACCGCCCGCATCAAGGATATCGATGCCTTGCGCTACACCCCGGCCGGCATAGCCGTATTGGGATTGGTTTTAGAGCATGAATCGTGGCAAACAGAAGCAGGCGAACATTATCTCGCCCGGTTTGAACTCCAGGCGAAATTAATCGGCAAACAGGCAAAATTCTGGCAATACAAAGCAGGCAGTATGGTGGATATATCCGGATTTCTTGCGGCTTACAGCCAAAAATACCGTCGCCCCATATTGCATATACAGACAATTATTGAAAATAAAGGTTGAATTGAGATGGCTCGTCAAACATTTAAACGTAGAAAATTCTGCCGCTTTACCGCAGAAGGCATCAAACAAGTAGATTACAAATCAGTTGATTTGCTGAAAGATTTCATTTCCGAAAACGGTAAAATCATCCCTGCCCGCATTACCTGTACCAAAGCCCATTATCAGCGCCAGCTGTCTGTGGCCGTAAAACGTGCCCGTTTCCTGGCTCTGCTGCCGTACACCGACCAACACAAATAATTAACGGAGAATTTATATTATGCAGATCATTCTGTTAGAAAAAATTGGTGGCTTGGGCAATCTGGGTGATGTGGTAACCGTAAAGAATGGCTATGCCCGTAACTTCCTGATTCCGCAAGGTAAAGCCAAACGTGCTACCGAAGCTGCACTGGCCGACTTCGAGGCTCGCCGTGCCGAACTCGAGGCTCGTCAGGCTGCAATCCTGGCTGATGCACAGGCTCGTCAGGCTAAACTGGAAGGCCAATCTATCACTATCGCCCAAAAGGCTGGCGTGGACGGACGCTTGTTCGGTTCTGTAACCAACGCCGACATTGTCGAAGCTATCCGTGCATTTGGTGTGGAAGCTGTTAAAGCCAACGTACGTCTGCCCAACGGCCCTTTCAAAGCAGTTGGTGAATACGAAGTCGAAATTGCCCTGCATGCTGATGCTGTAGCCAATATTACCGTGGTTGTTGTGCCGGCCACAGAATAAGCCCACGCTGTTATCTGCAACATCAAAAAGGCTACCTGAATATTTCAGGTAGCCTTTATTTTATTGTTTTTACTGTATAAGGGATAAATACGTTTTTTAATGTGGCTAAAGCAATTATTTTCATAAAAGTAAAAGGCCACGCGGCATAAACAGTATGGGTAGATAAGATGGCGAAATATAGCTAAATACTTATTTCTTCATCCGATGTTGGTTCACTTTGCGGTATTCCCGTGCTGTCTGGGACTGCAGCCTTGTCTCTTTCCTGTTTGGCATGACTATAATTTATTCAGTAGAAGGGCTACCTGAAAATTTTAGTTTCGTAGAAAAATGTGCTGCGTTTCGTTTTCAGGTAGCCTTTTCTTTACCCTGCGGTTTAGGCACCGTTCAAATCGAAGCCACTGTGGCGGAGTAGGGCGTCGATGCTGGGGGCGCAGCCGCGGAAGGCTTGGAAGGATTCGGCGGCGCTGCGCGAGCCGCCCACGGCGAGGATTTCCTGCCAGAAGCGGCGGCCGCATTCGGCCACATCGCCGCTTTCTTCAAATGCGGCGTAGGCATCAGCGCTGAGCACTTCGGCCCAGGCATAGCTGTAGTAGCCGGCCGAGTAGCCGCCGGCGAAGATGTGGCCGAAGCTGTTGGCGAAACGGTTGTAGGCGGGCGGCTGCACCACGGCCACTTCGCGGCGCACGTTGTCCAACACTTGAGCCCAGCCGGAAAGACGGGCGGGATCGGTTTCGCTGTAAATCAGCATGTCGAACAAGGCAAATTCCATCTGGCGCACGAGGAACATGCCGCGTTGGAAGTTTTTGGCGGCGAGCATTTTGTCGAATAATTCCTGCGGCAGCGGTGCGCCGTTGTCTTCGTGTTCGGACATGCCGCGCAGTACATCGTATTCCCACACGAAGTTTTCCATAAACTGGCTGGGCAGCTCCACAGCATCCCATTCCACGCCGTTGATGCCGCTCACGCCCAGCTCGTCCACTTGGGTGAGCAGATGGTGCAGGCTGTGGCCGGTTTCGTGGAAAAGGGTGAGGATTTCATCGTGGGAGAGGCGGGCTTCTTTGCCTGCTGCGGGCGGGGTGAAATTGCACACCAGATAGGCAGTGGGGCTTTGCAGCTGGCCGTCGGGTAGGCGGCGGCGGCCTTTATAGTCGTTCATCCATGCGCCGCCGCGTTTGCCTTCGCGGGCGTACAAATCCATATATACGCCGCCGATGTGCGCGCCGTTCTGCGAGAGCTCGAAATAGCGCACGTCGGGGTGCCACACGGGCACGGTTTTTTCGGTGAAATCCACGCCGTAGAGCCGTTTGATTTGGGCGAACAGGCCGAGGAGCACTTTGCCCACGGGGAAGTATTTTTTTACTTCGGTTTCGCTGAACGAATATTTGGCCTGGCGCAGTTTTTCGGAGGCATAGGCTAAATCCCATGGCTGCGGGTTTTCAATGGTGAGGGTGTCGCGGGCGAAGGCCTGCACGGCGGCAAAATCCTGTTCGGCGAAGGGCTTGGCGCGTTTGGCTAAATCACGCAGGAAATCCAGCACTTGCGCGGGTGAAGCGGCCATTTTGGTGGCTAGCGAGAGCTCGGCGAAGTTGGCGTAGCCCAGCAGCTTGGCTTCTTGCAGGGTGATTTCCAGGCGGCGTGTGATGTTGGGGCTGTTGTCGAACCGGCCTTCGTTGGAAAGTTCACTGGCGCGGGTAACGTAGGCACGGTATACCTCTTCGCGCAGTTCGCGGTTGTCGGCGTATTGCATCACGGCGAGGTAGTGCGGCATTTGTAGGCCGATTTTGTAGCCGCTTTTGCCTTCGGCCTGTGCGGCGGCGGCAAACATTGCCATGGCGTCTTCAGGTAGCCCGGAGAGCGGCTCGGCATTGTCGAAATAGAGGGCGAAGGCATCGGTGGCATCGAGCACGTTTTGCGAGAACTTGGTGGCCAGCTGGGCGCCTTCGGTTTGCAAGGCGGCGAATTCGGCCTGTTTTTCGGGCGGCAGCTCGGCGCCGCTGAGCACGAAATCGCGCAGGTCGTGGTTGAGCTTGGTTTGCTGCGCCGGGCTTAAGGCGGCGAATTCGGGGGAGCTTTTGATGGTTTTGAAGCGTTGGTAAAGCTCGATGTCTTGGCCGATTTCAGTAAAGAACACGGTGATTTCCGGCATCAGCTCGTTATATACGGCGCGCAGCTCGGGGGTGTCGGCCACGGAGTTGAGGTGCGATACCACGCCCCAGATGCGGCCGACGCGCTCAGTGATGTCGGTGAGTTTTTCCACGGTGTTGGCCCAGGTGGCTTCGCTTTGAGCCTTAACGGCGGCAATGTCGGCCCGGGCTTCGGCGAGGGCGGATTCGAGGGCAGGGCGGATGTAGGTGGTTTGGATTTGGTCGAAACGCGGCTCTTCGCCGAGTTGGAGCAGGGGATTCACGGATTTTCCTTTTGATGATGGGGGATGATACGGGCAAATAGGGGCAGGGCGGGTTTTCACAAGGGCAGGGTTAATTGGTGTTTTCAGGTAGCCTCAGTTGCGGTGTGAATACGGATAAAAAACTGCCGGCCTTTCTATGATATGTGTGGGAGGGTCGGCAGGGCAGGCTGCCTGAAAACGTAATGAGGGCAGCCGGATTATTTGCCGTTTGCTGCGGCAGGGGCAGAAGCGGCTTCTGCTGTGGTTTGGGCCGGCGTTGCTGCGGCGGCTGGGGCGGCTTCGGTGTGTTGCTTGAGGCCGCCGCCGAGGGCTTTATAAAGGTCGGCCAGGTTTTCCAGCATGGAAAGCTGGGTGGCGAGCACGGCGGCATCGGCGGAATAGCTGCTGCGTTCGGCATCGAGCACTTCCAGCGAGCTGGACACGCCGTGGCGGTAGCGCAGATTAATCAGGCGCAGGCGGTCGTTGTAGGCTTTTTGGGTTTGCACGCGGGCATCGTATTGCTGTTGCAGGGTTTCGCGCGCCACCAGGGCGTTGGATACGTCTTGGAAGGCGGACTGCACGGCTTTTTCATACGCGGCCACGGCCGATTGCTGGCGCAGTTTGGCCACATCCAGGCTGGCGCGCAGACTGCCCCAGTTGAAGATGGGCACATTGATGGTGGGAGAGAATGCCCAGGTGCGGTTTATGCCGTCGAACAGGCGGTTCATTTCGGTGCTGCCGGTGCCGATGCTGCTGGTGATGCTGATGCTGGGGAAGAAGGCGGCACGGGCGGCGCCGATATTGGCATTGGCCTGGCGTAGGTTGTACTCGGCAGCGCGGATATCGGGGCGGTTTTGCAGCAGGTCGGAGGAGAGGCCGGCGGGCAGTTGGGTGATGCGGAACTGTTTGTTCAGCGGCAGGCCGGCGGGCAGGTTGTTGGGCACGGGTTGGTTGATCAGCACGGCCAGGGCGTTGTGTGCCTGCTCGCGGGCGCGCATGGCGGCGGCGTAGTCGGCTTTGGCCGATTCAATCAGGGCTTCCATTTCACGCAGGTTGACGGCAGAAATCACGCCGGCGTTGTGCTGGATTTGGTTGAGCCGGTAGGTTTGCTCGCGGGTTTGCAGCACTCTTTGTGCAAGCTTCATGGATTCTTCGGCGTAGCGTTCGTTGAAATAGGCTTTGGCTACGGCGGAAACCAGCGCGAGGTGGGCGGAATCACGCGCGGCGGCGCTGCTGAAATAGCCTTGCAGTGCGGCTTGATTGTTGCTGCGGGCTTTGCCGAACAGGTCGAGCTCGTAGGAGGCGATGCCGAGGCCGACGGTGTAGGATTCAGCAATGTAGGAGCGGCCGGTGGCGCTCAAATCTTGCGCCACGCGGGTACGTTGGCCGGTGCCGCTGGCGTTGATGCCGGGCAGTGAGGCGGCGCGGGTAATGGCGTATTGGGCTCGCACTGCTTCGGCATTCAGGGCGGCCATGCGTAGGTCGGGGTTGTTTTGCAGCGCCAGGGTAATCAGGGATTTAAGGCGCGGGTCGGCAAAGTAGTCTTCCCAGCCGGTGCCGGCGGCACGGCTACTTTGGTTGGTGGCGGTGTCGTAGCGGAAGCTGGCGGGCACGTTTACTTCGGGCTGCTGATAGCGTGGCGCAAGGGTGCAGGCGGAGAGCAGCAGGCTGAAGGCGAGGCTGCCGGCAATCGGTTTTAAAACGGTTGTTCTCATGTGCTTTGTCCTTATGGTTTTCAGGTAGCCTCCAATGCGGCAGAGGCTACCTGAAAACGTTTTACTGGTCGTTATGCAGGTCGCGTTTCTCTTCTTCGCTCAGCCCTTCTTCAGCGGCAGAAACGTAGAGTTCGGCCTGCTCGGGGCTTATGTTGGTGTGGGCGGCGGCCATTTCGGTTTCGTGTTGGGACGGTTTAAACAGCTTGCGTACCAACACATAGAACAGCGGCACCAGGAACACCGACAGCAGCGTGCCGACAGACATACCCCAGAATACGGCGGTACCGATGGCGCGTTGGCTGGCGGAGCTGGCACCGGAAGCGACATACAGCGGCACCACGCCCAAGATGAAGGCGAAGGAGGTCATCAGAATCGGGCGGAAACGCAGGTGGGCGGCGGCCAAGGCTGATTCCATCGCGCTCTTGCCTTGCGCTTGCAGGTCTTTGGCAAATTCGATAATCAGAATCGCGTTTTTCGCGCTCAAGCCGACTACAGTAATCATACCGACCATGAAGTAGATGTCGTTGAAGAACACCTCCCGGATGCCGAATACGCCGTTGAACAGGTTGCGGCCGAACACGCCCAGCACCACGCCGAGGAAGCCCAAGGGGGCAACCAGCAGCACGGCAGCGGGAATCGACCAGCTTTCATATAGGGCGGCCAGCACGAGGAAAGTGGCCAGCAATACGAAGCCGTAGAGCATGGTGCGCTGGGAAGAGCCGCTGGCCTGTTCGCGCGATTCGCCCGCCCACTCCACGCTGTAGCCGTCCATTTGCGATACGATGCGTTCTACTTCGGCTATAGCGTCGCCGCTGGCGAAACCGGGTTTGACCGCGCCGCTAATCGACATGGCGGGATAGCCGTTGAAACGAGTGCTCTGCTCCATGCCGGCTTCCCACGAGGCGCTGACCACGGTGGAAAGCGGCACGGCCACGCCTTGACCGTTGGGCACGGTCATGGCCAAAATTTGCTCGGCCTGCATACGGGCCTGGGGCACGGCTTGCACATACACTTTTTGCAGACGGCCGTTGTTGGGGAAGTCGTTTACATACGCTCCGCCCAGAGCCGTACCCAAGGTGCTGCGGATAGAAGCCATGCTGATGCCTTGTGCGGCAGCAGCTGCGCGGTCGATGGTAAGTTTGAGCTGCGGCGCATCTTCCAAGCCGGCGGCACGGGTGTCGCCAAATATCGGGTTTTTACGCATTTCGGCAATCAATTTATTGCGTGCCGCCAGCAGGGCTTGATGGCCTTGGCTGTTGCGGTCTTGCAGGTAGAATTCCAGGCCGCCGTTACCCAGTTCGCGGATGGGTGGTGGATTCACGGCGATAGCGAAACCGTCGCGGATCAGGCCGCTGGACATGAAGGTACCAGTCAGTTTCCGAGTGATGCTGGCCGCATCTTCACCTGCGCCTTTGCGTTCGTCCCAGTTTTTCAAAATCACAAAGCCCATAGCCATGTTCTGACCGCTACCTGAAAAGCTGAAGCCGGATACGGTGAATACATCTTTCACGCCGGGCGTGCCTTTGGCAATCTGCTCCACGGCCAGTAGGGTTTGGTCGGTACGCTCTTTGGTGGCGCCGGCCGGCAGCTGGATGCTGACCATCAGGTTGCCTTGGTCTTCTGACGGCAGGAAGGAAGACGGGATACGGGTGTAGAGCAGGCCGGCGGCAGCCACCAGCGCCAAGTACACAATCAGCATACGGCCGGCACGGTGTAGCAGGGCGGCCACCCAGCCTTCGTAGCGCTTGTTGCCAGCAGTGAATTTGCGGTTGAACCAGCCGAAGAAGCCGGTTTTTTCCTCGTGATGCCCTTTCCTAATCGGTTTGAGCAGCGAGGCGCACAAGGCTGGCGTGAGTGACAGAGCAAGGAAGGCTGAGAAAGCGATAGAGAGCACCATAGTGATGGCAAACTGCTGGTAGATTTTGCCGGTGGCGCCGCTGAACATGGCCAGCGGTACGAACACGGAAATCAACACGGCGGTAATGCCGACCACGGCGCCGGAAATCTGCCCCATGGCTTTGTGTGTGGCTTCGCGCGGCGGCAGGCCTTCTTCCGACATGATGCGCTCCACGTTTTCTACCACCACGATGGCATCGTCCACCACAATACCGATTACCAGCACCATGGCAAACATGGTCAGCACGTTGATCGACATGCCGAAATAGTAGATGCCGGCAAGACCGCCTAAGAGCGAAATCGGCACCACAATGGTGGGGATCAGGGTATAGCGGATGTTTTGCAGGAACACGAACATCACGATAAACACCAACACCATGGCTTCCACCAAGGTGTGTACCACTTGTTCGATGGAGATTTCCACAAAGGTGGATGTATCGTACGGAGCGCTCCAGCTAACATCACTGGGGAAATATTGCGCCAATTTGGCCATACGTTCTTTTACCAGCGCGGCAGTGGCGGTGGCGTTGCCGCTATTGGACAACATCACGGCCATGCCGACGTTTGGCTTGCCGTTGAGGCGGGTACTGGCAGAGTAGTCTTCCGAACCTAGCTCGATTTTGGCCACATCGCGCAGATAAACGTTGGCACCATCTGTGGTGCTGCGCAGGATGATGTTGCCGAATTCTTCTGGCGTGCTGAGTTGGCCTTCGGCGGTGATGGTGGCAGTGATGGTTTGCCCCTGCACTGATGGTAGAGAGCCGAGCGAGCCAGCGGAAATTTGCACGTTTTGTGCGCTGATGGCGGCGGAAACGTCGGCAAAGGAGAGGTTGAAGTTTTGCAATTTCTGCGGGTCTACCCAGATACGCATGGCGCGTTCGGCAGCAAACAGGCGCACTGCACCCACACCTTCAACACGTTGCAATTCTGGCACGATATTGCGTTTGGCGTAATCGGCCATTTCTTCCAAATCTTGCGTTTGCGAAGAGAGCGCCACCACCATCAGAAAGTTGGATCGAGATTTGGATATGCGTACACCGTATTGCTGCACGGTGGCAGGCAGGCTGGACAAGACTTCATTCAGCTTGTTGTTTACTTCCAGCTGTGCCACGTCTTCATCGGTGTTGGGCGTGAAGGTGAGGGTAACGCTACCTGAACCGCTGGAGTCGGCAGAGGTAGACATATAATCCAAGCCTTCCACGCCATTCATATTGCGCTCGATCACTGCCAATACACTGTCTTCCATCACTTGGGCGGAAGCACCGGGGTAGGTGGCGGTGAGGTTGAATGTAGGCGCGGCAACAGACGGGTATTGCGATACTGGCAGTTTTCGGATGGCCAGCACACCCGCCAAAATAATAAAGATGGAGATAACCCATGCGAACACGGGTCGGTCAATAAAAAATTTAGCCATTTACGTACGCCCCTTTATTTGGCTTGGGAAGCAGATTGGGCGGTCGGAGCGGAGGCTGCTGTGCCGGATAGGACGGGAGCAGAAGTGCTGTTTGGCTTGATCGGGGCGGCAGCTGTGCCAGATTGTTGCGGCTGTGAGGCTTGCCATTCCTGGGTTTTCACTTTTTGCGCCCCCATCATGCCGGCAATCATGGTACCGTCTATGGCTACTTTGTCGCCGTCTTTCAGCCCGCCGGTAATAATCCAATTGTTGCCGCTTTGGCCGGCAATGGTTACTTCCTGTTGGCGCATTGAGCCATCGGACGCTACGATTACCACGGTATTTTTGGCACCACGGGTAACGGCGCGTTGCGGAATGAGGTAGGCGCTGTTGGCTTGTGCCTGCGGCAGGCGTACGCGCACATACAGACCGGGTAGCAGGATATTGTCGTCGTTCGGCACTTCCACACGCAGGGAAACCTGGCCGGTGGTTTCGTTTACCGTCGGGTCGGTAAACAGCAGGCGGCCTTTTTGCGGGTATTCGCTGCCGTCTTCCAAAATAATGGTTACTTCCACTGCGCCGTTTACCGCGCTCATCTGGCCTTCGGCAATCTGGCGGCGCAGTTTCATCACATCCAGCGCAGACTGGGTAACGTTCACATACATCGGATTGGTTTGCTGGATGGTGGCCAGCACGGTAGCACCACCGGCAGTGAGCAATGCCCCTTCAGATACGTTGGAGCGGCCGATATAGCCGGAAATCGGCGCGGTGATGCGAGCGTGGTTCACATTTACCTGCGCCGAGCGGATGGCGGCGCGGGCGGCATTCACATTGGCCACGGCAGAGCGTTGTGCGGCCACGGCAGCATCGTATTCCTGTTTGCTGATGGCATCAGCAGCTACCAAGGGCTGGTAGCGTGCCAAATCGGCATTGGCTTTAGCCTGAGCGGCTTCGGCGGCAGCTAGCTGGGCGCGTGCACTGGCAAGGCCGGCTGAGTAGCTGGCGTCGTCCAGTTGATACAGCGCCTGGCCGGCTTGCACATAACTGCCTTCTTGGAACAGGCGGCGTTTGATGATGCCGCTTACCTGCGGGCGCACTTCGGCAGAGCGGAATGATTCCAAACGGCCGGGCAGTTCGGTGTTGATGGTGGTGTCTTCTGCCTTCACGGTAAGCACGCTTACTACTAATTCCAGCTCCCCCTGCCGCTGTGGCTCGCTTTTGCCGCAAGCAGACAGCGCTAATACGGAAGTCACGACGATTGCACTCAGCCTGAAGCTCGTTTTCCCTGATATGCTGAAATATGTCATTATGATGATGGCCTTGTTAAGTTGATGTCTAATTTAATGAATTATGGCCGCTTGAAGCCTATGGGGGGGCGGAAGCAGCCGCTAGAGAAATAATATTTTACATACATTATTGTATGTTGTCTATGGCTATTCAAATGAAGAAATGCTAATATACTAAAAAGCAACATTATTGCGTGGGCGAGCCGATAGGAAGCTTGAAAGCCTGCTCTAAACATGACAGAATTTAATAATAAATAAACCAGTGAATATTCTGGAATAGTGATGAGAAAAACGAAAATTGAAGCGCAGAAAACACGCAACTACCTACTTAAGGCAGCATTGGATACATTCTATATAAGAGGGGTCAGCCGTTCATCTCTAAACGAAATCGCTCAAACTGCCGGCGTAACGCGTGGCGCGCTGTATTGGCATTTCAAAAATAAAGAAGATTTATTTGAAGGTCTGTTTCAAAAAGTATTTGTCGAATTATCTAGCAAGTTGGCGTACGATATAGAAACCCAATCGCCGGATATTTGGGAAAGTTTTGAAGTAGCCACCATTAATCTGTTTCAAAAGCTGGAAACCGATGAAACCGTAAGAAAGTTTTGCAACATCATTCATTTGAAATGCGAATACACTGAGCAAAACCACTCTGTGGTGAAAATCATGCGCAGCTATCAGGATATGTGGCAGCGTCAGCTCACCGATGTGCTGACGTTAAGCCTGCAAAAGAAAAAGCTACCGGAAGATTTGAATATTAATCTGGCGGTGGTGTTTATGATGTCAGTTATCAGCGGGCTGATGAACATTTGGATGAATATGCCCGAACAATTCAGCATCGGCAAAACTGCGCCGAATATTATCCGTACCGCCATGAAGGCATTGCAGCATTCGCCGGATTTGTGCACTCAGTCTTTTAAACCTCTGCCACTGAGTATGCGGCAGCATAAGGCTTAATATTTCCGTACCGCATACAGGCTACCTGAAAATTTTCTGCTTCATTCATACAGAAGTTTTCAGGTAGCCTGAAGTGTTTGTAGCTAAAGCTCTTATTTATTCCTACTACGTTGGATCGCCTTCTCGTATTACTCATACTGTCTACGGCTCACCACCTGGTAGGGAAAAATAATTGCCTCAGCTATATTACCGTTTGAGCTCCTCAAAATATGCCATATGAAAACCTTGTTTTCCGAGTTAGTCCTTTCCCTGTTGCTCATCGGCGTAGCAGTGGGCATCATCGGCATTGTGCTGACATTGCTGCTGCACACGGTACAGCATTTGGCGTTTGGTTATCCGCTGAATGTAGAGAGTTGTCGTACTGCGTGATGGTGGAATAGAGCATACCGCTGCGGCGTTTGATAGTGCTGCTGCGCTATTGGCTTGCGGCATGGTGTTGTGATGGTGCGCTCGGCATTGGGTGATGTGATTCAGTATCCGCTACTGGATTTTCCTTTTCCGGATGAGTGGGTTAACACATGAGCACTGGTAGCCTGTGCGTGGAATGTTTGACTGCCGGTAGTGGATATGGGGGCGGCAGCATTTGTGGGAGCAGTGGTGTTTTGGGTGTGCCGTAGAAAATGCTGATTACCACGCTGGTGTTTATGCTGGAATTGTCGAACCAGTCGCCAGCGCTGTGGCTGCCGCTGTGTTTGGTACTGATTTTGCTGGTGTATCGGGCATTGCCGGTGAAGCAGGTGGTTTGAGGGCAGGATGGCTGGAGAATCTACCTGAAAAACAAAAACAGTGGTATTGCCATGCCGCTTTCAATTTTTACCAGCCGCCATAAGTAGGCATAACAAAAGGCTACCTGAAGTTTTCAGGTAGCCTTTTCTGTGCTGAATAAGCTTAGCGGATATTGGCTTGTTGATAGAGGCGGGCAATTTCCTGCTCGATCAGCAGGTTTTGCAGGTCTTGCTGGATTTGTGGTTTCATTTGGGCAAACGGCGGTACGCGCACGGGGCGTTTGGCTTCCAGATAGAAAATGGCGAAAATGCCGTTGCTTTCCACCGGAGTTTCGGTGAATTTGCCCTGGCCGAGCGATTTCACGGCGTTGTACACTATGGGTGCACCTTCTTCCAAATCTTTCAGCGGGGTAAAAGTGGGGCTGATGCCGCCGTTGGCACGGCTTGGCGTGTCGATGGTGTATTGGCGGGCAACGTCGGTGAAACGGCGGCCGCGTCGGAGGTCGGCCACGGCTTTTTGGGCGTTATCGCGGCTGTTTAGGATGATTTCGCCGAGTTTTACTTCTTGCGTGCCGCGATAGCGGTTGGTGATTTCCTGATAGGCCTGTTGTACTTGGGCTTCGGTTACGGGATTAGAACGCAGAATGTGAGCCACCAGAGCTTGGGCGGTTACATTGCCTTCAAAGGTTTCCCAGTCTTGGTGGAAGGTGGTTTTGCGGTCTTCGCCACTGGTGCGGGCATCGGTGCGGGCGCGTTCGATGATTTGTTTGAATTCGGGGCTTTCGTTTAGGCGCAGGCGGCGTGATTCTTGAATCATCAGTTCGCGGGTTACGAGGCGGCGGGCAATGTTTTCGCGCAGCTCAGGGGTGTCGACCACCTGGCCGTTGCTCTGCTCGTTAATAATCCTTACCTGTTGGTCGATTACGGTGCTGTCAATGCGGGTATTGTTTACGGTTACAACGGTTTGGGCAGCTAGCGGGGAGACAGCCAAAACGGTAGTCAGTAGTAGTGCGAGTGAAGTTTGTTTCATGTTGTTGTCCTTAAATTCAAGATAGTTATAGCCGGATTATAAAGGATTTTGCGGCGCGCATTCTCCGGTGTTTGTGCGCGGATGATCAGGGCGTGGATTTAGGCAGGGTATAAATCGTGCAATATCTGCTGGACTGTGTGTTGGTTGTCGGTGTGGCAGATGTGTAATGGCTCTCGTTGGCCAGTTCGAGCAGGCTGTGAGAAAACGGTTTCCAGGGCGCTGGAGAATGATTTGTGTGCTCATGCAGGCAGTACTTTCTTAAACGGACGGATGAGGATTTCGGCATATACGCCGGCTTCCACATAGGGGTCTTGCCCAGCCCATTCTTCAGCTTCGTCTAAAGAGGCGAAGTCGGCCACGATGAGGCTACCTGAAAAGCCGGTTTCGCCCTCAGGCAGGGGACATGGTCCAGCCAAAACCAGCCGGCCGGCTTTGGCCAGCTTTTCTAGCCTGGCCAAATGCGCGCTGCGGGCAGCTAGTCTGGCTTTGGTGGAATCGGCCACGTCGGAGGCCATCAGCATGAACAACATAATTCGGTTTCTCTTGATAAATTTGGAAATCGGGCAAAGGCGTTTGTTGCAACGAAATCTGTGGATAGTTTTGCCCGGCTGCCGTCAAACTTTGCATCATCTTGTAAGCTGGCAGTTTGCAAGTGGTGCGATTTAGGTGTTTATCTTAAAGCAAATGCGGAAATTCTGCACTTAAATATCGCAAAGCTGAGGATTGGGAGGATGCGTTGGCAACAGTGCAAACACACCAGAAAGGTGAAAGATTGAAAGACTGGATTTTTGTTAAATAATTAAAAATGTTTCATTCCTGTATAGAAAATCGGGCCAAATAGCAGAAATGGCTTGGCATAAATAGGAAATAAACGATATGATACCTAAGTTTAGAGATTTTAATCCGTTGCACAACTGCCGTGCTCAGGCTGGAATTTTGCTTATTTGGCTCTGTATTTTTCTGTTGGTTCAGACGGTTAGCAGTGCATTACTTTAGGTTGTTAAGGGGGATTTGATGTTTTGTAAGCAGTATAAAATGAAACTGATCGCGGCTTCGCTGGGTTTGGTAGCCTCTGTCGGTGCCCATGCCGCTTTGGGCGTTTTGCAGGTTCAGTCGCGTTTGGACGAGCCGTTTTCCGCCACAGTGGTGGTAACGGGCGACGAGGCACGTGCTTTGGCTTCGGCCAAGCCCACCATCAATGGTGCCAATCTGCAAGCCACGGTATCGCGCCGAAGCAGCGACCGTGCCGTTATCCATTTGCATTCCAGCACGCCAATTAAAGAGCCGGTGATGACTTTCTGGCTGGGCGTAGGTAATCAAAACCACCAATATACCGCCATTTTGGATCCCCGCGATTATCAATCTGCCCCCAGTAGCTCTCGTTCGCGCCACGAACGCCGTGCTGCAGCTGCACCGAGCCGCCGCCATCCTGCCGAATCCAGACGGCACCGCCGTACTGCCGACCGTCGCGAAGCACCAGTGCAGATTCAGGGAGAAAGCTATCAGATTAAAGATGGCGAATTGCTGGTGGACATTGCCCAGCGTGTTAAGCCGTCCGGCATGACTTTGCGTCAAACCATCAACGCCTTGGTGGCCGCCAACCCACGCGCCTTCCGCAACGGAAACCCTGATTTGATGTATCGTGGTGCCACCCTCACCATTCCCGATGGCGAAACCCTGCGCCGTTTGGCACACAACCCACCACGCCGCGTAAGCGACCGCGCACAGGAAGAGCGCCCGGCAGTTGACACCGCTCCAGCACGCCAGCTGCCGTCGGTGGAAACTCAGTCGGCCGCACCCACTCCGCCGATTACTCCCCCTGCACCGCCTGTTGAGCCGGCTCAACCCCAGCCGCAACAACCTGCCCAGCCGCCAGTTCAGCAATTGCCCCAAGAGCAGCCTGCTGTTCCGCCCATGGCCAGCGATGTAGTCCCCGAGATGCCGGCTTCTGCCGTGCTGCCCGATATGGGTGCCAGCTTGCCTGAGCAGGCTTCCGATATGATGGTGTCCGAGCCGGTGGAAGAAATGCCGCCGCCCGTGGTTGCCCCGCCGGTGGTGGAAACCCCGCCGATGGAGGAAGAGGGCATGGACATCACTCAGATGGCACTCTACGGTGGTGGTGGATTGTTGGTGTTGGGTGGTTTGGCGTATCTCCTGATGAACCGCCGTCGCAAAATGGCCGCACCTGCCCGCGGTGACGATCATGCGGACGATGACGGCTTCTATTTTGAGAGTGTTACCGACCATTCCGGCAGCTTTTCTGCCGCTCCGGCTGCTCCTGCCGCAGCGCAGCCTGCACCGGTGAGTGAACAGGATTTGGGTTTGGACTTGAGCCACTTGGACGAACAGCAGCAGCTGGGCAGTACTCCCAGTACTGGAGACGCGGCCCGGCAGGCCGAAGCCGATGAGTGGAGTTGGCTGCAGTCCGAACAACCTGCTGCAGCACCTGCTGCCCCGGCTGCACCCGCTGCTGCTGGATCTGCCGCTTCGGATGACGATTGGCTGAACTTTGCTACCGAAGAGCCTACTGCTTTCGCTGCCCCGGCGGTTCAAGCACCTGTGCAGCCAGCGCCCGAGCCACAGGCTGAACCGGTTGCCCCAGAAGAGCTGGATTGGGTGTTGGATGAAACTCCTGCTGCCGTTGAAGTGGTAGAGCCTGCCCAGCCGGCAGCGTCGGAAATGGACAATACCATTTCCTTTGATGTATCAAGCTTGGATACTGAAGGCGTAAGCAGTGTAGCTGAAGAAGCTACCGCTACGTCCAATGTAATGGATTTGGACTTTGACAGCACGCCGGCTGTTCCGGCTCAAGCTGCTCCGGTGGAAGTTAGCCAGCCCGCTTCGGCCTATACTGAGCCGGTTAGTGCTGGCCCGCTGCCGAGAGAGGCGCTGGAAGCCAATTGGAACTGGCTAAAATGTATCTGGAAATCGACGATGCCAACACCGCCCGCCAGACTCTGATGGAACTGATTAACGAATCAGAAGGCAGCAGCATTCAGGCTGAGGCGCAGCAATTGTTGAACGACATCGGCCAGTAATCCAACTAGCCACAGCAACCCGGGCAGTTCCGCCCGGGTTTTTCTATACGGGGCAGCTTTTGCCGGCGTTGTTTCCGTTTTCAGGTAGCCATCTCAAGCAATATCGTGGCTACCTGAAAAGAGTAGGCTGGCTTCGGCTCATAGTGAGCAGTCAGAAGGCAGGCGTAAAACTGCTGTACACAGCACTCCGCTGGCGTAAGCATGCCAACCAGCCCAGTTATACCGTTATCTGATTTTCAGGTAGCCTTTCCCAATATACAGGCTACCTGAAAACATGGCTGCGACGGAGCTATAGTGAATTACAATTAAGAATGCTGCGGCGTTGGCTTGCCTTGTCGCACTATCGTTACGATCTGCGGCTCGCCTCCTTGTCCCATTCTTATTTTAATCCACTATAAAACCAATTAATTTGAAAAATATGAATCCATCTCCCATCAAACGACGTGTCTTATTCGTCAGTTATGACGGCAGCCGTTTTTTCGGCTGGCAGAAGCAGGCAGACGGCATTGCCACCGTGCAAAGTGCCTTGGAAGCTGCTTTGAGCGAATTGGCGCAGGAACGCATCAGCGTGGTAACGGCCGGGCGCACCGATACCGGCGTGCACGCCACCGCACAAGTGGTGCATTTCGATTCCGCCGCGCGGCGGCCGGATCAGGCTTGGGTGCGCGGCGTGAACGCGCTATTGCCCGAGGGCGTGGCCGTGTGGCGGGTGCAGGATGTGGCGCCGGAGTTCCATGCCCGTTTTGATGCCTGCGGGCGGCGTTATCGTTATCTGTTGCAGTCGGCGCCGGTGCGCTCGCCGTTGTTGGTGGGGCGTGCGGGGTGGGCGCATTATGCCTTGGATATGGAAGCCATGCGCCAAGCTGCCGCGCTCTTGGTGGGCGAACACGATTTTTCCAGCTTCCGCGCTGCCGAATGCCAGGCCAAATCGCCGGTGAAAACCCTGTATCGCGTGGCTTTGTGCGGCACGCCGGAATTGATGGCGGTGGATTTCTACGGCAACGCGTTTTTGCACCACATGGTGCGCAACCTGATGGGCGCGCTGGTGTATGTGGGCTGCGGTAAGTTGAGTGTGGACGGTTTTGCCGAGCTGCTGACCGCCCGCAGCCGCAAGCTTGCGCCCCCCACTTTTATGCCCGACGGGCTGTATCTCACCGGCATCGACTATCCGCCGCAATTCGGCGTGGCCACGCCGCCGCCGCCCGCCTGGCTGTCTCCCGATTGGTGAGGAGAATCAGATGGTTTTAACTTTAATGTTTCGCGAATATTGCAGCCTGTGCCACCAAATGCGCTCCACCCAGCAGCCGTATCAGGCGGCATATGGTTTTGAGTTGCAGGTGTTTGATGTGGATGAAGATCCGGAGCAGGAAGCGCGTTATAACGAGCGCGTGCAGGTGTTGCAGCATGAGGGGCGAGGAAATCTGCCATTGGCATTTCGATGAAGCCAAATTGCTGGCGGTGCTGCAAAATGCAAAGGCTACTTGAAGGGAAAACCCGGGCAACGTAGCCACTGCCGTGCGGCAAACCGGTGCTGCTTGGTTGGATGTGTCCAGCGGTGTGGAGCAGGCTCCAGGGGTGAAGAGTAGGGAACTAAAGGGGTGCTTTGTGCGGCTGGCGCGCGAGGCATGATTGATAAGTGGTGCGGGCAATGAAAAGGCTACCTGAAAACAGGGGCTTCACGCAGTGAAGGCGGAGTTTCTGCAACGCTGGAATTTCAGGTAGCCTTTTGGCTGTAACTGGCTTAACGCTGGCCGTAGATACTGTAATCGTAGCCAGTACACAAGGGTTTACGGACTTGCCAATAGCTGCAATTGCCCGCGCCGTGCTGCGCTTCGCAGGAGTGCATGGCTTTGGTCGCTGCCTGCCTGTCATCCTTATCTAAGGCAACGAAAATATCTGCCGCCGATTTTGCCCGGCTGTCTGGCTCAACCACGGCGGCGCAGGTGTTGGCAAACGTTTTGATAACCCGACAATTGGACGAGCTGCATTGCTTCAGGGTTTCTTCCACGGCTCGGTGCTCGGAAATATAGCCGCCGCTCCACATGGATTGGCGGGTGTCGAAATCATAGGCAATCGCCATGTAAAACGGCGTGCGGCGCAGTTCCGCAATTTCGGCTTGCACTTCCGCCTCGCGCTGCTCCCAGGCGCGTATTTCGGCGGCGGTGGGGCCGGAGTAGGTTGGCTGTTGTTGTGCTTCGCGGTTCTGCTGGATTTGCTTGTTCAGCCCGTCTGCCAGCCACGGATCGAAACCATCCGCCCAAGCCAAGCCCGCGCCGCCCAATAGCACTGCCGCCAATACGCCCGCTGCCGTGTTCATCATGGTTTGCTTCATCTTGCCGCTCCTGTTTGGAAAGGGGAATAAGGGTATTGCCGATGATCGGATTGTAACAAAAAACAAGATATTGTAAACATCTATCCCGCTGCTTGAAGGCTACCTGAAAACCGAATATGGTTTTTCAGGTAGCCTTTTCGTGTATGGCGATTGGGGATGGCATTGCCGGCTTGGTTTCTGGCGTAGCCGTAAGTTGGGCATGGATGCCCGGCCTACATTCTTTTGTTGGGTTACACCTGCGGCTATACCATCGTCAGCGCGGCAGGATTTTCTTGGCGGCTTCCACGCCCCAGTAAACGGCTTCTTCCATCACGGAGTAGCTGCTCAGGTCGCTGTGGGCAAAGGTGAGGCGGGAGTGATGTTGGCGCAGCTGGAGTAGGGTTGGGTGGGTGAGGTAGCCGGGGGTGGGGGAGCTCATGCCGTGGCCGCGGATGCCGATGTCTACGGAGGCAACGTGTTGCCAGAAGCGGCTGCCATAGATTGGGACGAGGTCTTGGGCGGCGTGGGCGAGCAGTTCTTCTTCGCCGGCTTTGAGCAGCCAGCGGCGGATGTTTTGCGGGCTGTCGTGGTTGAGGGCGGTGTAGGCGGTGAAGATGGTGTATTCGGGTTTGGCGGTGCGGATGAGCTGGTTGGTGGACACGACGTAGCCGAGGCCTTGCGTGCCGTGCACTACGTTGTCCCACGCCAATTCGCTGCGTTTCGCTTCGCGGGGGAAGCCGTTGAGCACGAAATTGCTCACCAGCCAGGGGGCGTAGGCAGGCAGGTTGAGCGAGAAGCCGTAGCGTTGGGGCTGGGCGATGATGCGGGCGGCAATCATCAGGGGCATGGCGCAGATAACGTTTTGGGCGCGGATGAGGGTGGTGTGGCCGCTTTGGTTGTGGCGCAGGATAACGGCAACGTCTTCATCGGTTTCGCTGATTTGCAGGGCGGAGGCGTTGATGGCGGTGGGCAGGGGGAAGGTGAGCTCGGTGGTTTCAGGTAGCCTGTCGATATTTTGCAGGCGGATATGGCGGCGGATGGCTTCGGAAAGGTGGGCGAGGCCTTCGGGCCAGGTGAGCACGGCTTCGTTGGTGTGGCCGCGGGCGGCGAAGTAGTGCAGGCCGGCAAAGGCGGATACTTGGGCAATGCCTTGGCCGTAGTCGTCGCGGCAGCAGTAGTCGAGATACCAGAGCAGGCTGGGGGATCGGTAGTTTTCTTTTTCGAGCCAGGCGGCGAAGGTGGTTTGGTCGAGGCGGCGCCATTCTTCGTCGGCGGAGGAATGGGTGATGGGAATGGCGAAGATTTTTCGCCCGTCGCGGCCGCGTGCGCGGCGCAGGATTTCGATAAGGGCGTGGAAGCGGCGGCTGTCGGCATCTTCTTGCGGCAGCAGGGAATATTGCCAGCGGTTTTGGTAATACAGGCGCTCGGCGGGGGCGTAAACCAAATCGGTTTCGCGATACAGGGGCTCGGGCCAGTCGATGCCATCGAGCAGGATGCCGAGGTCGGATAAGAGTTGGCGCACATACACGCTTTCCTGTGAGGGCAGGGCCAAATAGTGCGCGCCGGAGGGGGCGGAAAGGCTACCTGAAACATAGGCGGCATTGTTGCCGTTGCGCTCGATGCCTTCGGCGAGGAGGAAGTTGCGCTGCCCGTGTTTGGCCAAATGCCAGGCGGCGGAGAGGGCGGCGGCGCCGCTGCCGAGGATAAGGGTGTGGCAGCGGTGTTCGGATTGGGGGGCAAGGGAAACTTGGCCGTTGCGCAGCTCGTGGCCGAACGGCAGGCCGATGCGGCGGATGCGCACGGGAGGCAGGCGGTGGAGGTATTGATACCCTAGGCGGGAGGCTGCGGCTGCGGCGGTGAGGGCGGCGGCGCTGCCGAGCAGTTGGCGGCGGGTGAGTTTCATGTTTCAGGTAGCCTTGGGGAGGGAGGCCGGTGGCGGGCAGAAGTCTGATGGTTTATATGTTTTCAGGTAGCCTTTATCCATTAGGGCTACCTGGAAAACAAGATGCGGTGCAATGCTATTCGGCAGATTGATTTTGCCGTTTGCTGCGTTCGGCTTGCCGTTTTTGGCGCATTTCCTGCAGCTTGGCGTGGAAAAATTGGCGGCGGCGGCGTTTGCGCTGCCAGAAGTAGAACAACACCAATGCGCCGATGCCGATGATTGCGTAGAGGATGTGCTGGAACTGGTGGGCTTTCATGAGCAGCCAGTCTTTGTTCGCGGCGCCGTAGTGGCCGAGATACACCCAGGCGGGCACGGAAATCAGGGAGGCGAGGCCGTCCATAATCAGCCAGCGCCAAAATGAGATCCGGCCGCTCATGCCGGCAGTGATGAAGATGGGGGTGCGCAGGCCGGGCAGGAAACGGGCCACGAATAATACCCAGCTGCCGTGTTTGTCGAACTTTTCCTGCACTTGCAGGTAACGTTGCGGCGGCATCAGACGTTGGACGAAGCGGGCTTTGAGGATGCGGTCGCCGTAGAAATGGCCGAGCAGGAACATCATGCCGTCGCCGGTGAGCACGCCGATCATGCCCACCACCACCATGATGTGCTCATTGCTGTGGCCGAGGCCGGAAATCACGCCGCCGGCAATCAGGGTGATGTCTTCGGGAATGGGAATGCCGAAACCGCAGGCAACCAACACCACGAATACGGCGGCATAGCCGTATTGGGTGAACAGGGCTTCTAGAATGTCCAGCATGGTTGTGGGTGTTCCTGTGAGTTGCTGTTATTTTTGACGGATGCTGTCGGCAATGCGTTCGGCGCAGCGCTGCGCAAGCTTGGTGTCGCGTGCTTCCACCATCACGCGTACCACGGGCTCGGTGCCGGAGGCGCGCAATACCACGCGGCCGTGCCCGGCCAATTCGGCTTCCACGGCCTGCAGCTCGGCGGTGGAGGCGGCTTGCCAATCCTGCCCTTTGCTGATGCGTACGTTAATCATGGTTTGCGGGAAGGGCAGCCAATCTACGGCAGCGGCCAAATCCTGATCCAGCGTTTGCAGTGCAGCCAGCACTTGCAGTGCGGCAATGGTGCCGTCGCCGGTGTTGTGTTTGTCGAGGCAGAGGATGTGGCCGCTGGCTTCACCGCCCAGCTGCCAGCCGTGTTGGTGCAGCTGTTCCAGCACATAGCGGTCGCCCACTTTGGCGCGGCAGAATTCGATCTTGAGCTGCGCCAAGGCCAGCTCCATCGCCATATTGGTCATCACCGTGCCGACTACGCCGCCAACCAGCAAACCGGCTTTATGGCGGGCGCGGGCAATCACATAAATCAGCGAATCGCCGTCGTACACTTTGCCTTGTTTGTCCACCATCATCAGGCGGTCGCCGTCGCCATCGAGCGCAATGCCGTAGTCGGCTTCGTTTTGCAGCACGGCGGCTTGCAGGGTTTTGGTGTAGGTGGCGCCGCATTTATGGTTGATATTAAAACCGTTGGGTTGATTGCCGATTTCGATCACGTCTGCCCCCAGCTCGTGGCACACTTTAGGTGCCACGTGATAACCGGCGCCATTGGCGGTGTCCACCACCAGCTTCAGCCCGCGTAAATCCATATTGGCGGGAAAGGTGGATTTGCAAAATTCGATGTAGCGGTCGTCTGCACCGCTCACGCGTTTGGCACGGCCGAGGTGGTCGGAGGAAACTGTGTGCATTTCCTGCTCCAGCTGTTGCTCGATTTCTTGCTCGATTTCATCAGACAGCTTCATGCCGTCTTCGGTGAAGAATTTGATGCCGTTATCGGCATAGTGGTTGTGGGAGGCGGAAATCATCACGCCGGCAGAAAGGCGCAGCGCGCGGGTAAGATAGGCCACACCCGGGGTGGGCAGCGGGCCGGTTTGGATAACATTCACGCCGGCAGCGGTGAAACCGGCCACCAGCGCGGTTTCCAGCATATAGCCGGAGATGCGGGTGTCTTTGCCGATGAGCACGGTGGGTTTGATTTCATCGTCGTGCTGGGTCAGCACTTGGCCGGCTGCATAGGCCAGCTTTAATACGAAATCGGGCGTAATCGGAAATTTGCCCACTTCGCCGCGCACACCGTCCGTACCGAAATATTTTTTTGCCATCGTGAAATCCTTTGTAGTAGCCGCTTGCAGGCCGAATGAGTGAATTGTAAAGCAGCACTCCTTCTTATGCCAGCATTGCGGCGGTTAAATCGGGCAAACCTACGGCGGAAAAGGCATTTGAATGGCGGCAATCAGTAGGCGGCAAAGCATTCGGCAATGAAGTTTATATCCAGCCCAAAGGCTACCTGAAAAATTAGAGCGGCGCAGAAACTCGCGCTACATTTTGATTCGTTGAAGTTTTACTTTCAGGTAGCCTTTGCCTGAATGGTGCATGTGTTACAGCGAAGCAGGCTAAGGTGGGATTATTGCCCGTTTAGAACGGCTATATATAGATTATGCCAGCGATGGTCGCTATAATCGGGTCTTTCAAACCGTTCAAGCACAGAAGGAAAAACCATGGCAGACTTCAATAAAATTCTTGACGCCGGCGATGTAGACGGCGGCATCATCAACGTGGTGGTGGAAATTCCGCAAGGCTCCAACCAGAAAATTGAATGGGACCGCAAAATCGGCGCAATGAAACTCGACCGCATCGAACCGCAGATTTTCGCCAAACCCACCAACTACGGCTTCATCCCGCAAACCCTAGATGAAGACGGCGACGAACTCGATGCCCTGATTATTACCGACCTGCCGCTGCCCACCGGCATCTACATGGAAGCTAGAGTGATTGGCGTGATGAAATTTGTAGATGACGGCGAAGTGGACGATAAAGTAGTGGTGGTGCCTGCCGACGACCGCCACAACGGCAATGCCATCAAGACTTTGGCTGATTTGCCGCCGCAGCTGATCAAGCAAATCGAATTCCACTTCAACCACTATAAAGACCTGAAAAAACCTGGCAGCACCAAAGTTGGCCACTGGGGCGACATTGAAGAAGCCAAAGCCGTTATCCGCGAATCACAAGCCCGTTGGAAAGCACAATAACCGTGTGCTAGAGGCTGGCTGAAGAGGCTACCTGAAAAATAGAAACCCGTTGTTCTGAATAAGAGAACAGCGGGTTTCTATTTTTCAGGTAGCCTGATTTGGTGAAGGATGGTTGCTTATTTATTCTTTTCTAAGTCCTTGGATAAGGTGATCAATAGATCACGGAGTTGTTGATACTCTTGGAAGGATAGGTTTTTTATTGCTTTGGTTTCTATGCTTAAGTGTGAAGGGACAACTTTTTTTATCAGGGTTTCGCCCTTGGGCAACAAATTGATTAGCCAGCTGCGCCTGTCTTCTGGGTTTAAAACCCGCTGTACTAAGCCTTTTTTCTCTAGTTTGTTGATTCTATTGGTTAACCCGCCGGATGAAATTAACACTAAATCTTGTATCTGTTTGGGTGTCAATGTTTGGTTTGGCTCTCGCAACAATGCAGCTAATACGTCGAATTCGCCAATTGACAGTTTATAGTTGGCCAAGTTTTCATCTACCAACTGAGAAATAATCGAACCAATCCGGATAATCCGGCCGATGATTTCAGTGCCTGATGTATCCAAGTGATTATCAAATTTCTTCCAGTGGTCGGTTATATAGTCAACAACATCAATTACTTCTTTTGATTCTATTTGAGTCATTATCTGCCCCGATATTCGGTTATCCATATAAATAAAAATTATACTTTAATACAGTTATTTATCCAAAATACGAAGTTTCAAGTTATTGATTAGTTGGAAGGTGATATAAAACCAGGCTATACGTTTTAAGGCTTGATGTATATCAACTTTTATTTAAATTTCTCTTGAAAAGCTACTTGTTTAGATTGCGGCACAATATTATTTGATGTAAAGTATCTTCATACAAAGATATTTTATATGAAACTTTATTGGTTGTATAGCTCTAAAGTAATCTTTGTATAGGATAAACATCAACATATAACTATTTCATACGCTTTAAAAAGGATTAAACTATGAAAACCGCTATCCGAAGTGCGATGCTTACATTCAAAAAAGACCCATTTTTTCATGAAATGGATGAATGCTTGGTATATGAATCTGATGCTGTAATTGTGATGGAAGGAGGAAAAATTACCCAAGTTGGCCGTGCACAAGATATTTTGCCTGAGTTGGATGGCGTGGAAGTAAAACGCTACACCGACAGCGTCATCATCCCCGGCTTTATCGATTCGCACGTCCACTACCCGCAAACTGAAATCATCGGTGCCTATGGCGAACAGCTCTTAGACTGGCTAAACAACTACACCTTCATCGCCGAGCAGGGGTTCAAAAATAAAGAACACGCCAGTGAAGTGGCAAAAGTATTTTTGAAAGAGCAGCTTAGAAATGGTGTTACTTCCTCTACTGTTTATTGCACAGTATTCCCGCAATCGGTAGATGCCATCTTTGAAGAAGCGGAAAAATACGATATGCGGATTATGGCGGGTAAGGTTTGCATGGATAGGAATGCACCGGAAGCATTATTGGATACACCGCAGCGTGCCTATGATGAATCTTCTTCCCTAATTAAAAAATGGCATAACAAGGGGCGTGCCGAATATGTGATTACCCCTCGTTTTGTGCCTACCTCTACACCAGAGCAGATGGAAATGATGCAGGCGTTAGCTGCGGAAAATCCGGATATGCTCATTCAATCGCATGTTTCTGAAAATGTGAATGAGGTGGCTTGGGTGAAAGATTTATGTCCGAAAGCCAAAGACTATACAGATGCTTATGCACAATATGGATTGGTTAGGCCGAGGGCGATTTATGGTCACGGTATTCACTTAACTGATCGGGAATTAAGTGTATTCAGTGAAACTGGTGCTGCTGTTGCACACTGCCCAACTTCTAATTTCTTCTTAGGGTCAGGTTGCCTAAACGTGAAAAAACTGCGGGATAAAAACCGTCCTGTCCACGTTGGCTTGGCAACTGACTTAGGTGCCGGTACCAGCTTCTCCATGTTGCAAACCATGAATGAAGCTTATAAAGCAGCACAAATGAACGGTACGCCATATACCTCTCTTCACAGTTTCTATTTGGCCAGCTGTGGCACGGCTGAAGCACTTGGGCTACAAGATAAAGTTGGCACGATTGCTGTAGGTATGGAAGCGGATTTAACGGTATTAAATTTGAAATCTACGCCGATTATCGACTACCGCATGAAATATGCAAAAGATTTGGAAGAGGCGTTGTTTATCCAAATGACTTTGGGGGATGACCGCGCTATTGCTGCCACGTATGTTGCAGGCAAAGAAGTCTATCGTGCCAACTGATATTTTCAGGTAGCCTATTAGAGGTTTCTTGAATTATTAGGCTACCTGAAAACGATTTTTTAGTTAAATCGGATTTTTGGAGTATTGATCATGAGTAACAAAACTGAATTTAAACTCGGCGGTACAAGAGCATGGATCGTTTGGGTTATTGCCGTATTGTTTGTGGTGTGGTTGTTTAACGTACAAACGGGATATGCCATTGTTAACGACAGCGTATCCAAAGCACTGAATCTGAGTATCGACCAAGTCGGCTTGATTGCCGCTACCTACACTTGGACTTTCGCTATTGCGCAAATGTTCTCTGGTGCTCTGTTGGATAAGCTAGGTAGCCGGAAAATCCTAATTCCTGCCATTACTTTGGTGATTATCGGCGTATTCCTGTTTGCTTTTGCACAGAGCTTTGAAATGCTGCTCTTGTCGCAGGTTGTATTGGCTATCGGCTCCAGCGCCGGTTTTGTGGGCGCGGGTTATGTGGGCGGTGTTTGGTTTGGTATGGCTAAATTCGGCCTGATGTTCGGCTTGGTGCAGCTCGTGGCCGCCTTGTCTTCCGCTTTCGGCCAAACTGGTTTTGACTTCGCCTTGGCTAATTGGGACTGGCGCACCATCATCACTGGCTTCGGTATCTTCGGTGTGCTGCTGCTGGTTGCCGCTGTGATGTTCGTGTGCAACCCCACCCCTGTGGAAAGCCCGAAAAGCTCTGTTGGTGAATTTGTTTCCTCTGTATTGCAATCTATTGTTGAGGTGTTGAAGAAGAGTCAGATTTGGGCCATCAGCATTCAAGGTGCAATTGTGTTTGGTACCATCCTCGCTTTGGGTGTGGTATGGGGTCCGAAATTGTTGATTGCCCATGGGATGGATCCCAGTGCCGCCAACCACGCTACTGCTTGCCTCTGGCTGGGGCTGGCTGTGGGCAGCCCATTGATCGACCGCATCTCTAATGCCACCAAATCACGTAAATTGCCAATTACGATTGCTACCATGGTGCAGATGCTTGTGTTAGCCGGTGCGATGTACATCGATGTAACTCCTACAATCGCCATGGTTTTGTACTTTATCTTCGGTTTCTGCAATGCCGGCCATATGCTGAACTTCACTGCTGCGTCAGACAACGTACCCCCGCACAGAATCGGTACTTCATCTTCTATCGTAAACGGTTCTATGTTTATCGCAGGTGGTATTTTGATGGGCTTGCCTGGTAAGATGTTGGCTGGCACTCAGGAAACATTGGCCGACTACCAAGCCGCTCTGCAACCTACCCTGATTGCATTGGCTGTCGCCTTGATTATTGCACTGCTTTGGATTAAAGAAAGTTTCCCGAAGCAGCAATAAATAGATAAATAAAATAGATTCAGGGGGATAGAGAAACTATTCCCCTGAATTTGCAAGAAAACAGCTAATTCCCTCTCTTCCTCATTATCTCAACCCAACGTTTAGTCTTTCCTGATGCCGCCTGTTTGAGTGGGCAGTAAAGTACCAATTATGGAATTTTTAAAGGAACTATTATGTTTGCCAGTAAAAAAGCGTGGCTTTGTTGGATTTTAGCCGTCAGCTATGTCATTTTGATTTTTGGCTTTCAGACAGGATATGCGGTTATTAACCCAAAAATATCTGAAACATTAGGCTTGAGTGCTACAGAGATGAGCCTGATCAGCGCAACATATACTTTTTTCTTTGCGTTCTTTCAGATATTTTCAGGTAGTATTTTGGATAAAACAGGTGTTAAACCAGCAATCCCATTGGCTTGTCTGTTTTTAACGATGGGTTTGGTGTTGTTTGTGCTGTCTAAATCGTTATTGGGGTTTGTATTAGCACAGATTTTTGTGGCATTAGGAGGCTCATTTGGCTTTATTGGCGCTGGATTTGTGGGCAGAATTTGGTTTTCCAGTGAAAAATATGGATTAATGTTCTCATGGGTTCAGTTTGTAGCATCGGTTTCAGCTTGTTTGATCCAGTTGGTATTTATTAAAGTTTTGGAGCATCTGCCATGGGGTGATGTTGTTATTGGTTTTTCTGTATTGGGTGGAATTATGATTCTATTGATGGCGATTTTGCTTGATAATCCAAAAGAATTAAATTTTCAGCCATTGCGTATCGAAACAGCCAGAGCTGTTATTAAGAGTTGTATAGTTGATTTGCTTAAGACAATTCATCAAAAAAAAGTTTTATTTATTATGTTTATTGGAGCGGTTTCTTTTGGGTCGATGCTCAGTTTCAGTATCGTATGGGGTAGCCGATTGCTGCAATCTTATGGAATTGGCCAAAATCAGGCGCATTTGGCAGTAGCAATGAGCTGGTTGGGTTTGGCGATAGGCTCGCCGTTGTTCAGTTATATCAGTAATTTTTTAAGAAGTAATGCAAAAGCTCTTGGAATAGGGCTGATTGGACAAACGGTTACTTTGGCAATCTTGGTTTGTTTGCAAACTAATGCATGGCAGTCTACTCCCCTTCTTTTCTTGTTCGGTATTTTTACTGGAGCATCTATGTTGCCATTTGCAATTGCCGCATCATTGGTTGATGCCAATCATGTTGGCACATCAGCAGCACTGGTGAATGGTAGTCAATTTTTATTTGGTGCAATTTTGGTTTCTATACCAGGCTACCTATTAAATCTCTATCCAGCAGCCAGTATGAGGCAGATATTGCTTCCCGTATTCTTTATTTTATTAGCAACAACCTCTTGCTATGTTTTGCTTAGGAAAAAAGCAGCCAAATAAATTAGATATGATGATGCAAACCCCTTGTGATGAATAACCAACACAAGGGGTTGTTCCATGGTGGTACTCAAATTAGACAGACTCTTACCATTACTTATCCGCAGCTGCCGCATATTCAAACCGACCGTGGCGCAGGAAGTGGGCAGTTTGCCGGGCAACTGTGGGGTCGGTGAGCATGGCGGAGTGGTTGACGGGTAAGACGAGGTAGTCGTGGCAGTTGGCGAGACGGGTTTCGGAGAGGAGGACGGTGCCGTCGCCTTCGCCTTGCAAGCCGATGATTTGGCCGACGCCTAGGTGATGGTTGCCGGCGATGCAGCCGAGTTCGAGCTGGGGAGGCCAGGGTGGGAGATTGCCATCTAGGCCGTTCTGGTAGGCACCGCCGATAAGTGCAGGGGCGTAACGGTACAGCCGGTTGGCGGTTTCGCTGCCAAGATGCGGGGTGGCGAGGGTAACGCTGCGGCCGCGTACCAGTTCGGGGTAGTCGGCGGCGAAACGGCGCAACACGAGGCCGCCGAGGCTGTGGCAGATGAAGTGCAGCGGTTCTTGGTGTTGTTGGTAGTGGCGGCGGACGGCTTCGGCGAGGCGGCGGCTATGCTGGGGCAGGGTTTGGGCGATGCTGTAGTAGCCGAAGCAGCGGCTGTGGATATTATGGCGGCGCAGTTGCCAGGCGAGCGGGAGCATCACCCAGGCGTGCATATGGATGCCGTGCAGCAGGAGGGCGCGCAGCGGGGTTTGGGGCTGGCTCATGGTGTTAGCGGCTGCCGTCGGCAAGTAGCCATTTCTGGGCTTTGGCAGCATCGTTGAAATATTTGGGATGCTGGCGGGTGAGTAGGCTGGAAATATGGGCGGAGAGGCGTATCCAGAGGTCGTTGGTGACGATGGCGATGCGGCCGAAGTCGTTGTCGTGGTTGTTGAGGAAGCGCAGTTGTTCGGCGGCCATGTCGATGGTGTAGTCGCGTAATAAGGATAGGTCGAGGAGGATGTCGGGGCGGTGTACGCGTTGGAGGCACTCGAGGATGGCGGCTTCGAGGGTTTTGAAGTCTTCAAGGGTGAATTCGTTGTAGAGGGCAACGTTGAGGCCGTAGTTTTGCTGGCGGATGGAAATCATGGCAGAACTCCTGTTGAGATGGGTTTCCCGCGAGGGGGTGGGAGTGATACCGGCACGCTGTGGGTGCTTACTGATTATAGTGAAATTGCCGGCAAACTGCTATGGCATGAGTTTGTATTGCCGCAATGAATGCGCTGTATGCGGGCGGCAAAAAGGCTACCTGAAAATCCACTTGGTTTGTTTTCAGGTAGCCTTCTTATAGCAAGCCAACTTAATTTTCGCTACAGCGTTGGTTCGCCTTGCCGTACTTCTGTACTGTCTTCGGCTCACCGCCTTGTATCGAAAAGTTAATTTGACTTACTATAGATTAAGCCGATGGTTATTTGATGTCGCTGCGGCTGGACAATACTTGGTTGATGAGGCCATAGGCTTGGGCTTCTTCGGCCGACATGAAGTTGTCGCGGTCGGTGTCGCGTTCGAGTTCGTCCAGCGTACGGCCGCAATGTTCGGCCAAGAGCTGGTTGAGTTTGGCTTTCAGTTTGAGCAGCTCTTTGGCGTGGATTTCGATATCGGAAGCCTGACCGCCCAAGCCGCCGCTGATCAGGGGCTGGTGGATCATCACGCGGCTGTTGGGCAGGGCGAAGCGTTTGCCTTTGGCGCCGGCGGAAAGCAGGAAGGCACCCATGCTGGCGGCTTGGCCGAGGCACAGGGTAGACACATCGGGCTTGATGAAATTCATGGTGTCGTAGATCGACATGCCGGCAGAAACCGAGCCACCGGGGCTGTTGATGTAGAGGAAAATATCTTTATCGGGGTTTTCGCTTTCCAAAAACAGCAGCTGCGCCACCACCAGGTTGGCAGTTTGGTCGTTTACCGGGCCCACCAGGAAGATAATCCGCTCTTTGAGCAGGCGGGAGTAAATATCGAAGGCGCGCTCGCCCCGGCCGCTCTGTTCGATAACGGTTGGTACCAGATAGTTGTTTTCGATTGTGGGATTCATGGGTTTCCTCGCGTTTATAAGGGATAATTTGGGCAAAAAGCACCTCGGCGGATACGGCCTTGGTGCTTTGTTTGCAACGAGTTTCAGGTAGCCTGAATTACTGCTGGCCCATCACTTCGTCGAAGCTCAGTTTTTTCTCGTTTACCTTGGCCTGACCCAACACATAATCTACAACATTGGCTTCTACGGCCATAGAAATCGGGCCTTCCAAGCGGCTGCGGTCAGCGAAGTACCAATCCATTACTTCTTGCGGGTCTTCGTAGCTTTCGGAGAAGGTTTGTACCACGGCTTTAACTTGGTCGTCGGTCGGCTGCAGATTGTGCTTGCCTACCAAGTCGGCCAAAATCAGGCCCAGTGCCACGCGGCGTTCGGCCTGCTCGGTAAACAGGCTGTCGGCCAAATCTACATCTTCCGGCTTCATGCCTTGGTTCACCAGGTTTTGGCGGGCATTTGCAACCATACGGGCAGTTTCTTCGCGCACCAAGGTTTTCGGCAGTTCGATAGGGGTAACGTCCAGCAGGGCTTTCATTACGTTGTCTTTGGTTTGCGCTTCTATGCGGCGGGTTACTTCGCGTTCGATGTTTTTCTTCACTTCTTCGCGCATTTTGGGCACGTCGCCGTCTTGGATGCCCAAAGCTTTGGCGAATTGTTCGTCCACTTCCGGCAGCACGGCTTCGGCTACGTTGCGCAGGGTGATGGCGAATACGGCGGTTTTGCCGGCCACTTCTTTGCCATGGTAGTCGGCAGGGAAGCTTACGCTCACGTCTTTGGTTTCGCCTTCTTTCATGCCTTGGATGCCGGCTTCAAATTCGGGCAGCATCTGGCCTTGGCCGAGAATGAAGGGGTAGTTTTGTGCGGAGCCGCCTTCGAAGGGGATACCGTCGATGGTGCCGGCAAAGTCGATGATTACGCGGTCGCCGTCTTTGGCTTCGCGTTCCACGCGGTTGAAGCGGGTACGCTGACGGCGCAGGATGTCGATGGTTTTTTCCACTTCCGCTTCGCCCACTTCGCATACCACTTTTTCGATTTCCTGGTCGGCCAAGCTGCCCACGGTGATTTCGGGGAACACTTCGAAACGGGCGTTTACTTTGAATACTTTTTCGTCGTCTTGCGCTTCAACGGCATCAAAAGCGAGCAGGCCGGCGAGACGGATGTCTTCGGAATCCACGATTTCGCCGAATTTGTGACGCAGGCTGTCGTTTAAAACCTCGTCGCGGATGCCCGCGCCATACATGGATTCAATCATGCGCAGCGGGGCTTTGCCGGGGCGGAAGCCGTCTACACGGGCACGTTTTTGAGTGGCCTGCAGGCGTTTTTGTACGGCTGCTTCGATGTCTGCCCAGGGCAGTTCCAGTTGCAGGCTGCGTTCGAGACCTTCCAGTTTTTCAATAGTTACGCTCATTCGTAAGACCTTGTTTTGGTGTTAATCAAGCCGATAGGCGGATGCCTGCTCGGAAAAGTTTGCACTTGGCCGGCATATTTTTCTGTACTGGCCGTGAACGAAAGGCGCAAGTGTACCATAACTTGATGGCACAGGCAGTGTTTGGCTGAGGAATTATGTGGCAAAACGGGTTTCAGGTAGCCTCTTTGAGTATGGGTATGAGGCTGGCCGCAAATGAGTGGGTGCCAAGAGGAAGGTTGCCTGAAAATGTGTGCAGCAGATTTTGCTTTATCAGGTGGCCTATTCTGTATCCCATCAACTCGCCGAACCTGTTTCACTCTCCGCGCGCAACATGGCGGCAGCGTCGTCGAATTCGCGGATGAAGTTACCTTCGCCGAGCAGGGCGACGATGCCGCTGCGCTCCAGGCTGGCGCGTACTTGCTCATTGGCGCCGGTAACGATGACGCGAATACCGCGTTTTTGCAGGCCGCCGATAACGCGCTCCAGCGTGAGGATGCCGGTGATGTCGATATAGGGCACCCAGCGCAGCCGCAGCACAACCGTGCGCGGCTGGGTGTTGATGTCGGCCAGCGTGGTTTCGAATTTTTCCATCGCGCCGAAGAAGAAGGGGCCGTTCACGATAAACATCAGCACGTTGTCCGGCAGGGCGGCGGCATCGCGGCTGTGTTCTTCCTTGCGCACCTCCACCGCTTTGGCCATTTGGCCGATAAAGTGCAGGGTGGACACAATCACGCCGATGTTCACCGCCACCACCAAATCCACCAAGATGGTGAGGAAAAAAGTTATGAAAAACAACACGACGGCGGCACGCGGGGCGCGGCGCAGGATGCGGATGCAGCGTTTGGGCTCGCTCATGTTCCAGGCTACCTGAAACAGGATGGCGGCCAACGCGGCCAACGGGATATTGGCGGCCAAAGGCGCGGCCGCCAGCAGGATCAGCGCCAGCGTGAGGGCGTGCACCATACCGGCCAGCGGGCTGTTACCGCCCTGGCGGATGTTGGTGGCGGTGCGGGCGATGGCGCCGGTGGCGGCGAACCCGCCGAAAAACGGCGTGATGATGTTGGCCAGCCCCTGCCCCACCAGCTCCTGATTGGCGCTGTGGCGCGTGCCGGCCATGCCGTCGGCCACCACGGCGGAGAGCAGCGATTCGATCGCGCCGAGCATGGCAACGGTGAAGGCGGGCAGGATGAGCTGGGCGGTTTGCGCGGCGGAAAAGGCGGGCAGGGAAAAATGCGGCAGCGCGCGCGGAATCGCGCCGTAGGCCGAGCCGACCGTGGCGACGCCCTCGAAGCGGAACAGGCTTTGCAGCACGGTGGCGCACAGCAGCACCCACATCGGCGAAGGCAGGCGGCGCAGCAGCGGCACTTTGGGCATCAACAGCAGCAGCGCGAGCGAAAACAGTCCCAGTGAGGTGGTGGCCGGATGCAGGTTCGGCAGGCTGTGCAGCAGCGACCACAGCTGCTGGTGGAAATGCTCGCCGCCAGCTTTGGGCAGGCCGAAAAACGCCGCCCACTGCCCCACGAAAATCACCACGCCGATGCCGGCGGTAAAACCCATAATCACCGGCATGGCGATGAAGCGTATCATGCCGCCGAAGCGGAACAAGCCCATAAACAACAATATGATGCCAGCAAGGAGAGTGGCGATTTGCAGGCCGTCGAAGCCGAATTTGGCGGTGATGCCGGAGAGGATGGCGATAAATGCGCCGGTGGGACCGGCAATCTGCACGCGCGAGCCGCCGGTCACGGCCACAATCACGCTGGCCACGATGGCGGTGTAAATTCCTTGTTCGGGTTTCACGCCGGTGGCGATGGCGAAGGCCATGGAAAGCGGCAGCGCCACCACGCCCACAATAATGCCAGCCACAATATTGTTCGCCCAATGGGCGCGGCCGAGCAAACCGGCGCGGCGGGCTTCTGTCCAAGCAATCATGTTTGATTCCGTGTGATTCTGTAAAAAAATGTGAATTGTACGCTGGTGGGGTGGGAATGACAAAGGCTGCCTGATAATTCAGGTAGCCTTTGTTTGAACCGGATTGAATGGTAAAGGCGATGCTGAAGTTATTAAATAGATAGGGTGTTTGCGTAGGCAACGGGTTGCCTGAGTGATGTGCCGATACGAAAAGGCTACCTGAAACTTAGCTGCGCAGAAATTCACGTGGTTTGTTTTAGCAGCGTTGAAGGTGGCGCTTTCAGGTAGCCTTTATCTTGCTATGCAGCCTAGGCTTTCAGCTAGCTTGCTCGCCCTGCCGCAGGGCGGCGATGCGTTCGCGGGCGTTGGGGTGGCTGTCGTACCAGCGGGCATACCAGCGGTCGTTCACCAGGCTGGCGGCGTTGCTGCGGTAGAGTTTGATTAGTGCGGAAATCAGGTCTTCGGCATGGGTGTGCGCGGCGGCGAAGTGGTCGGCTTCAAATTCGTTGCGGCGCGAGGAAAGGCTGCCCAGCGGGGCGAAGGGAAAGGAGAGCACGGGCAGCACCAGCATCATCAACAGCAGCGCCATGGCGTGGCTGGGGTAGGCCACGCCCAAGCCGTGATACACGGCGGCGAAGTGGATGATTTGCCCGAGCGCAAACAGCACCAAAAGCGCGAGCAGGAAGCGCACGGCGATTTGCTTCACGATGTGGCGATGTTTGAAATGCCCCAATTCGTGCGCCAACACGGCTTCCACTTCTTGCGGTTGCATACCTTTGAGCAGGGTGTCGAAAAACACAATGCGTTTGTTTTGGCCGAGGCCGGTGAAATAGGCGTTGGCGTGGCCGCTGCGTTTGCTACCATCCATCACGAAAATGCCGTTGCTGGCGAAGCCGGTGCGCGTGAGCAGATTGGTGATGCGCTGTTGCAAGTCTTCATCGGCCAGCGGTTCGAAGCGGTTGAACAGCGGGGCAATCCATTTGGGAAACGCCCACAGCATCAGCAGCGAGAAACCGAGCCACAACAGCCACACCCACAGCCACCACGCATTTCCGGCCGCGCCCATCAGATAAATCACGGCATACAGAAGCGGAATGCCGATGGCCGCGCCCAGCAGCAGGCCTTTGATTTGGTCGGCAAAGAAAGTGCCCAAGGTCATGTTGTTGAAGCCGAATGCGGCTTCCAGCCGGAAGCTGCGGTAGAGCGCGAAGGGCAAGGACAACAGGCTGCTAACCAGCGAAAACAGCACCACCAATAGCACGCCTTGGTTCAGCAGCGAGGTGGCAAGGCGGTTGGCCGTCTCTGCCAGCAGATTCAGCCCGCCGCCGAGAGTAAACATCAGCAGCAGCAAGGTTTCATACAAAATATGCCAACGCGAAAACCGCTGTTTGGCCAGCGTGTAGTCGGCGGCTTTTTGGTGCTCTTCCAGCGAGACTACGTCTTTAAAATCGCGCGGCACGCGGCCTCGGTGCAGCAGCACGGCACGGCTCTGGCGCAAAGAGAGCAGTAGTTGCAGCAGAGTGGAAAAGGCGGTGAAACCGAGAAAGAGGTAAAACACGGTGGTGGACATGGGCTGCTCCGAATGGAAAACGGGCGGCAGTATAGTGGGATTTCTGATGAAGAGCTATGGCACTCGCTTGATTTGCCGTAATGGATGCATAGTGCATGGCTGGCTGATTTATATTTGAAAAGAATGATTTGTTTTGTTTGGATTCAAATGCTTGGCAAAGCAGTGGAAATTTGTGCGATGGAAGCAGACAAAAAAGCGGCACATATTGAATATGTGCCAAATCTACAAAGGAGAAATAGAGGAGAAACTTGTTAAGCGGTCTCCTTGACCACCCAACAGGATGTATTATAGGGCGGCCTAAAAAGGAAGGCAAGGCTAATACTATGATTTAACCTGCTTTTTCTAGATTGTAAGTAAGTGTGAATGTAGAATGCTAGCAGCATGAAACTAAAACAGAAATTAAATATACTGATTTATTTGAAATTCAGATTGTATATGGATTTAGGACGGATGTCGGTATTTTATGGCTGCTATATGCAAAATGCTGTGTGCAAATAATACACTAATTTTTCAGGTAGCCTGTTTGGATAGAAAGCTACCTGAAAAATATGAGTGTGGTTTAGAAAGCATCCCAATCGTTCAGCATCACGCCCAGGCCGATGCTGTTGTGTTTGTGGTTGTAATCGAGCAGGCTTTCGCCGTAGCCGTGGAAGGCCTGCACATAGCCTTTGAGTCGGCCGGCGATGGGGAAGGTGTAGTTCAGCTGCAGGCTGCCTTTGCTGCTGGCAGGATTGTAGCGGGCGAGGGCACCGAGGGTTTGGCGGTCGTTGAAGCGGTAGTACATCTGCAAATCGCCGTAGCCCATGTAGCGGTTGATGTTGGAGTTGTCGTCATCGTCGCTTTTTTCGGGAATGCGCCACCACAGGCGCGGCACCACGGTGAGGTTACCCCATTCCATGCCGGCCATGGCGTAGATGCGGTTCCAAGAGCGGGAAAGTGGGTCGCTTTGGCCGTTGGATTGGTGTGCGGCACCAATGCCGAGCATACGCAGGCCGCCGCCACCAGGCAGAGCGGCTTTCACGGGCTGGGTAAGGAAGATTTCGGGCTCGTAGTCGGTGTTGCGGAAGGGGGAGGACATGGAGCCTTTATATACTTGCCAGTGGGAAACTTGAGTGTAGCCGAACCAGAGGTCGGCGTTGGTGCCGAATAGGTCTTGTAATAGCTTGGTTTTGAAGGAAATCTGCATTTTGGCTTCAACGTGGTTTTGGCGCTGCTGCTCGGGAATGGCGGAAGTGTGTTCGGGGGAGGAGGGGTTGCGGTTGGGCGAGCTGTTGTACCAGCCGGGCAGCAGGTAGAGCGGGCGGTGGGCACGCACGCTGAGGATGCCGGATTCGTGGTTGACGTCTAAATCGTAGGCGAGGCTGAGCGGGCTGAAGGCCTGCGGCTGGGTGGGGGCGGCAGGGGCTTCGGTGAGCACCACCTTGGGTGTGCTCTCGGCCTGGCTTTGCTCGATGCTTTGTTTGATGTCGATGGCGGCTTTGGTGTCGGCGGGAGCAGACAAGGGCTGGGTGGGCGGAAGTTGTGCACCCATGCTGTGGTCGTAGCAAGCAAGGCGGGCGGCGGGGTCGCCGATTTGGGTACAGGCCAGGGCGCCGGCGGGGGCTTGGGTTTGGGCGGCGCTGTGGGCAGAAACGAAAAGGACGGTGGCGATGAGGGGGAGGCGGGATGTTTGCATGATGGTTGGGGTGTGAAACGTCATCTTTGGAGTAAGGCTACCTGAAAACCTGCTTCAGATTTCGCCCATGCGGTAAAACAAATCGGCCAGTGCGGCCAGGCGCAGGGTGTCGCAGCCCCAGCGTTCGGATTGGATGTGGCGCATCCACAAAATGGGGCGCATACTGCGGCGCAAGGTGCGAATTATAGCGGGATTTTGCTTTTGCAGGCAGGTTTTGTAATGTTCAGCGGCTTGGTCGAGTAGGCCGCTGCGCAGGAGGATGTCGGCGGTGGATTGCAGGTAGCACAGCCAGTCGCGGCTTTGGCACAGCGGCAGGCTGAGTACGGTAGCGGGGTTGTCTTCGAAGTCGATGAAGCCGATGCCGCCGGCTTCGGTTAGCACCATATTGCGGGCGAAAGCTTGGCTGAGAAATTGGTTTTGCCGGTGTACGGCTTCGATGGCATGCAGGCCTTGCAGCCAGCCTTCGAGGCTGCCGACTTTGGTTTGCTTTTCGATGGCGATGAGCAGGGTTTGCTCGCCCACATGGCTCATCAATAGGGCATTCTCCTGCACGGCCAATAGTTTGGGCGCGGTGATGCCGGCTTCGGCCAGCTCGCGCAGGCGGCCGGCTTCGATGGCAATGCCGGCATGGCCGCCGGGATTGGGTACCGGGGTGAATACGCTCAAACGGCACACTTTGGCCAGGCCGTTGAGCAGGCTGTAACGCCAGGCGGCTTGACGCAGGGCGGCTTTGCGCAGCCACACGGTTTCGCCGTTGTCTAAACGGTGGCGGGCGATGGTTTCGGTTTGGGCGGCAGCAAGGGCGGCCAGCTGGGCGGCGTAGTTCATGGCAGTGCGGGAAAAAGAAAGCAGCATTATATAGCGAAACAGTTTTGCCCGCCTTGCTGTGAGGCTACTCCATTTTTAAGTAACCTGCCGCACATTCACACTACCAGGCGAGAAGGCGAAGTCAGCGATATGGTATGGATACAGGGTAAAGTAGGCACTTTGGTGACGCTGGTGCCCATCTACGCCTTGGGCAGCTTCCAAGGGCGGTTGCCCTTTCCAAGCCCTCCGTGCCGATGCTTACCGTTTCTGAAGATGCCGACAACTTGCAAAAATGCTTCGAGCTCGGTGCGCACGGCTATATTTTGAAAAACACCGATACCGATTTCCTGGTGGCCGCTATCCGCCAGGTCGTGGCTGGGCAGTAAACCGTGTCGCCCGAGCTTCCCGCCCGACCATTCCACCATCCTCGATTCCCGCACCCAGAGCGAGCACGATGTGTTGCACTGCGCAGCTGGTGGTTATCAGCAACAAAATGATTGTCTGGCGGATGTTTTTATCCGAAAACACGGTGAAGGCGTATATGCAGATTATCTTCCGCAAACTAAACATCGACAACTGCGTACGTGCTGCCGTGTATGCCCGAGAATTGGGCTTGGATAAGTGAAGAGGAATAATGAGATTGGCGGTTTCAGGTAGCCTTTGGATGAGGCTACCTGAAAACTGAAAGACAGAAGGCTGGCGGCTGTTGCTGTTTTAAATAGCGGGATTGCCGGTGTCGGATTTCAGCATCTGGCCTACAGCGAGCTGCAATCAGTAAAGGCTACCTGAAAACGAGCTACGCAAGTTTCTGTGAAGCTAAATTTTCAGGTAGCCTTTTCAGCCTTTCTTATGTCCGCCGCACACTTTACAGGTGGGATTTGGGGGGGGATGGAGAAGTGCTGCCATTGGCCGCTGAGTGCGTTGTATCAGCACAAAACGCCGTTTTCGGCAGGCAGGCCGAGCAGGATTTTCAGGGTTTCGGCAGCTTGGGTGGTGCCGATGATGCCCACTAGTGGGGAGAACACGCCGAATAGGGTGTAGGTAGTGGTGGCCGGCAATGTTGCGGTTGCCTGCGGCTAGGGGTTGATAAATGTCTTGTGTGGCGGAATCCACCATATCAGCCCCCCATTTGGCTGATGCTTTTCAGATTAACGGGCTTGTCTTTGGCGAAAATCGGGCTGCTGATGAGCAGGCAGAAGATGAAGATGCTGTGTTTCATGTTTGTTTTCTGGTGTAGTGTTGCAGAAAAAAACAGCCTGATGTGGCTTACATTTCAGGCTGTTTTCGCTCGGACGCGGGGATTAGCGATGCTGCTTTTGATAATCCCTGTTCCACGCTTGAACGGCGGTGTTGGCATCGCGCGCGGCGGAGTGCAAGGTGTTGCAGGCAGATAAAGTATCCAGCAAAACGGCGCATAAAACGATTCTTTTCATATGGATTTTTCCTTTTAATTGATTGATATGTGTGATTGATGATTAAGCTTGTTTGGCGGCTTGCATATTTTGGATAAACCGGTCAAACAGATAGCCAACATCTTGCGGGCCGGGGCTGGCTTCGGGGTGGCCTTGGAAGCAGAACACGGGTTTGTCGGTCAGCTCGATGCCTTGCAAGGTGCTGTCGAACAAGGATTTGTGGGTAATCCTTGCGTTGGCGGGCAGGGTGTCGGCATCGACGGCGAAACCGTGGTTTTGGCTGGTGATGCCGACTTTGCCGCTGTCCAAGTCTTGTACGGGGTGGTTCGCGCCGTGGTGGCTGAAGTGCATTTTCAGGGTTTTTGCGCCGATGGCTAGGCTGATGAGCTGGTGTCCCAAGCAGATACCGAAGATGGGTTTGCCGCTTGCCATCAGTTTTTGCACGGCTTCGATGGCGTAGGTACAAGGCTCGGGGTCGCCTGGGCCGTTGGAGAGGAATACGCCGTCGGGATTGAGTGCCAACACGTCTTCCGCGCTGGTTTGGGCGGGGACGACGGTCAGGCGGCAGCCGCGTGCGGCGAGCATACGCAGGATGTTGGTTTTCACGCCGAAATCATAGGCGACGACGTGGAACGGCTGTTCGGCAGGAGTAACGAAACCTTTGCCCAACACCCATTCGCCTTCGGTCCATTCGTAGGCTTCTTTGCAGGAAACTTCTTTCGCCAAATCTTTGCCGACCATGCTGCCGAACGCGGCGATGAGTTCTTGCGCTTTTGCAACCGTTGCGTCCGCGCCGGTCAGAATTGCGCCGCCTTGTGCACCTTTTTCGCGCAGCAGCGTGGTCAGGCGGCGGGTGTCGATGTCGGCGATGGCGACGGTTTTGTTGCGCACCAGATAGTCATGCAGGCTTTCGGAGGCGCGGAAGTTGCTGTGCAGCAGCGGCAGGTCGCGGATAATCAAGCCGGCGGCATAAACGCTGCGGCTTTCTTCATCTTCGGCGTTGGTGCCGGTGTTGCCGATGTGGGGATAGGTGAGGGTTACGATTTGTTTGCAGTAGGACGGGTCGGTCAGGATTTCCTGATAGCCGGTCATGGAGGTGTTGAACACGACTTCGCCGGAAGCTGAACCTTTGTAACCAATTGATGTGCCTTGAAATACGCTGCCGTCAGCGAGAACGAGAAGGGCGGGAGTGGTCATGATTGGTGTCCGGACGCGGGGGATAAAGAACACGTTTCGCGGCTTTCTAAGCGGGGCAAAACGTGCTTCGGCGAAGGCGGCAGTGCCTGCTGGAAGCGTGTTATTCTAATGGACAACGGGAGGGTTGGGCAAGTTTGGGCGGGGAGTTTTCAGGTAATCTGAGCGCTTGTACGGTGGAGGAGTTATATTTGGCTGTTGCCATACCGAAGGCTACTTGAAATTTGTGGAAGGCAGACAAAACAATATAGCTTTTAGGCTACCTGAAGAAGCGGTTTCCATATTTTCGGGTAGCCTTTTCGTATCGCAGCAAAAGGTCACCTGAAACCGCACACTTTATTTCGGCTGGCGGCTGATGCGGATTTGTTCGATGCGCTGGCCGGCTTTGGCGGCTACGGTGAAACGCCAGCCGTGGTAGTCGAGGGTGTCGCCCACTTCAGGCAGGGTTTTCAGCTCTTCGATCATCAGGCCGGCCACGGTGTGGTAGTCGGCATCTTCCTCGGGCGGCGGCAGGCCGAGCTGGGGGGCGAGCTCGGCGTATTCGTGGCTGCCGTCCACCAGCAGGCTGTCGTTATTTTCCGGGCTGTGTTCGCCGGATTGGGCATTTTGCTCTTTACGCTCGTAGGCTTCGGGGAATTCGCCGGCAATGGCGGAAAGCAAGTCTTTGGTGGTAACCATGCCCTGCACGGCGCCGAATTCGTCCACCACGAGGGCGTAGTCGGCGCCGCTTTGGCGGAACTGCTCGATGGCGGAAAGAGTGTTGGTGCTGTCGGGTAGGATGAGCGGCTGGCACAGGGCGGCTTGGATATCCGGCTCTTGCCCGGCCAGAAGCTGGTTGAGCAGGTCTTTTTTGTTGATGTAGCCCAAAGGCTCGTCGGCACCGGCCTTGCCCACCACGAGGAGACGGGAATACGGGGTGTTTTGCAGCTGGGCGTATTGCTGCTCGCGGCTTTGGGAAATATCGAGCCGTTCGATGTCGCGGCGGGGCACCATGATGCCGGGCAGGGGGCGCTCGGCCAGGGTGAGCACGCTGCGGATCATGGATTTTTCGTTTTCTTCAAAGTGGCCGGCATCGTGGCTTTCTTCGCCGGCTTTGGCCAGCATGGTTTCGCGGATACCCATCATGCCGAGCACGTTTTCGGCGGTACGGCGGCGCCAAGAGCGGCTGCCGTAGGCGTTTTTGTCGGTGTTGCGCTGGGAGATTTGGTTGAACACCTCAATCAGCACGGAGAAGCCGATGGCGGCATACAGGTAGCCTTTGGGGATGACTACGTGGAAGGCTTCGGCAATCAGGCTGAAGCCGATCATCAAGAGGAAGCCGAGGCAGAGCATCACCACGGTGGGATGGCGGTTGACAAATTCGGTGAGCGGTTTGCTCGCCCAAATCATCATGGCCATCGCCACAATCACGGCGGCCATGGCGATTTGGATATGCTGTACCACGGCCACGGCGGTCACCACGGCATCGATGGAAAACACGGCATCGAGCACGAGAATCTGCAATACCACGCCCCAAAACGGCGCATGCTGTTTGCGATGGTCGGTGTCGGAAACGGCGTAGTGGTTGGCGCCTTCCAGCCGTTCGTGCAGCTCGGTGGTAGCTTTATACAGCAGGAACAGGCCGCCCACAAACATGATGATGTCTTTGCCGGCCACTTCCAGCCGCCCCAGGGCAAACAGCGGGGTGGTGAGCTGCATGATGCGGCCCATAAAAGCGAGCATTAGAAGCCTGATGAGCACAGCCAAAGTCAGGCCGGTGATGCGGGCGTGGTCGCGCTGGGCGGGGCGCACTTTGCCGGCCAAAATGGCCACGAACACCAGGTTGTCGATGCCGAGCACGACTTCGAGAATAATCAGCGTGGCGAAGCCCAGCCAGGTTACCGGGTCGGCCAGCCAGGAGAAATCCATGAATGTGAATCCTTGATTGCAAATAATAACAACAAGCAAAGGCTACCTGAAAACGCTATGAACAGCTTTCAGGTAGCCTTTAAATACATGCCGTGCACACACTTATCCGCCGAGGCAGGCTCGGGCTCTGGAGATGCGGGGGAATCAGTGTGCATATCGGCGTGGAAAGAATAATGAGGCGGTAAGTTTAGCAGATTGCAGCGGCTTGCTGAAGAATTATGGCTTCCGCTATAGCCGAAGTGTATTTTTAATAAGGCTTTTGGCGAGACTTAGACCACATAACATTCGGGAAGGTTGGGGTTCAGGCGGCTTACCAAATTTCAGGTAGCCTTCCTCACGCCTGCCCTGCTCCCCATTGTGCCTTATGCCGGCGCGGGGCACTTCCTTTCTTTGCTTCGCCAAAGAAAGGAAGCAAAGAAAGGCGACTGCGGGCGCGGGTTTGCTGCGCAAACTTCCCTCACTCCACGCGATTTTTCGGGCGGGCTCGCAACTTGCGGCTGCGCCGCTTCGAACATGCAAGCCCTTATTTCCCGAAAAACCACGCTCCGTTCGGCTGCGCCAGCAGACGGGCAGCAAGATTGATGAATTTGTGGTGAAGATGCTGTTGTGAAAGCTGCTTAGAATAGCAGCTGCTACACCACCGGCCGCTGGCGGTAGAACAGCAGCCCAGGCAGCGCCAGCCCGAAGGCCAGTGCGCCGATAACGAAGCCGGATTTCACAAAATAATCCACCGCCTGCTCTAAAAGCTGTTCGGAAAAGCCCTTGTGATTTATCTGCACCAGCGCAATCATAGCCTTATACACATACACGCCTGGAATCATCGGAATGATGGCGGCCACAGTAAACACTTTCGGGTGCGCCCGATAGCGTTGCGACAAATACACGCCGATAAAGCCCACCAGCGAAGCCGCACACAGCGTGGCCAAGCCCTGCGACAGACCAAACTGCATCATGAGCGTGCGCGAGCCATGCCCCAACGCACCCAAATAAGCACAGTATTTCAACGCATTGCGCGGTACGTTGAACAAAATCGCAAAGCCCACGGCGGGGATGGCGGCGAAGAACATATCGTCTAGCAAATTCAGCAGCATGGTTTAATCCCAAGCAGAAACATTCAACAGGCTCAAGGCTAACACAATGCCCAAACAGGTGCTGAACGTGAGCAGCATGGCCACTGCCCAGCGGCTCATGCCCATATTCACATGGCCTTTGAGCATATCGGCCAGCGAATTAATCAGCGGCATCCCAGGCACTAGCAGCAGGACGCTGGCCGCCGTGGCGATTTCTGGGTGCTCGCCCCAACCGAACTTCAGTGCCGTGCCCGACACCATTGAAGCCACAAAAGCAGTAACCGCGAACACCACTGCCGGGTTGTAGTGCCGTGCCGACAACCTTTGGCGTACCCACATGCCGCAGGCCGAAGCAATAAACGTGATGAAGCAAATCAGCGGATCGCCACCCGAGAGGTGGGCAAAGCTCGCGCAGGAGAGCCCCACCATAAACACCACAAAATAGCGGTTGTATTTTTCCGGCTTCACCGCATCCAGCTGTTCACGCACTTCCTGCACGCTAGATAGACCGTCTTCCGCATCCAGCACAATGTGCTGCACCGCTGTGATCACCGACATATTGATGCCTTTGTCGAAATTCTTGCGCGTGGTGGTGATGCATTGATTGCAACGGCGCGTGGTGATCACAATCGCATTGGGTGTGAGCGCACACTCCACACTGTCCATGCCCAGTGCACGGCCAAGGCGCACGGCGATTTGGTCAATAAGTGTGCTTTCTGCACCGTATTGCAACAGCAACAGTGCGGCATGGACGCACAGGCGGGTGATTTCCTGCTGCTGTTCGTAATCAGTGGAAACGGAGGGAAGGGGGGCGGGAACGGGAGTCGTCATTAAATATACCGGCTGGGAAAAACAGAAGGAAGACGCGTGCAGAAAACGGCTGGAAATGCTGTGGGTCAAAGAGCCGTTTGGTTGGATGTATGATGGGAACGAATTATACCGCAAGCCCTGTACAGCAGCCAATTGTGCAGTGTGAATGCGGGTGTTTACGGGCAAAAAGGCTACCTGAAAACGTGAACTTCAGTGAGGTTAAAACGGTTTCAGGCAGCCCTTATATGGTGTGGGTGCTGATATACGCCCGTGGCATTGCTTTTCCCCACGGGAGAAGGATACAGATGATAGGCTGCTTGAAAACGGGATATCAACATGGTAAACAACCCATCATTTTCAGATTACAATACCGCTTCAAACCCCATATCGGCATCCAGCAAGAATCATGTTTCCACGAGTTCTTTCCGTCTCCGCCGCCCGAGGGCTGCGTGCGCACCTGCGCGGCGGCGGCTTGGTGGCTTATCCCACGGAATCCAGCTACGGATTGGGCTGCCTGCCCACGCATCGCCGCGCCTTGCGCCGGCTGATGCAGCTGAAAAAACGGCCGCAGCACAAGGGGTTGATTGTTATCGGCAGTAATTTGGTGCAGCTCGAGCCATTGCTGCAAAGGCTACCTGAAAACCAGCGCCGGCTGGCACAAAGCACTTGGCCGGCGGCGGTAACGTTTTTATTTGCGGTATCAGGGAGTGTACCGGCGCTGTTGCGCGGGCGCGGTCGGGAAAAACTGGCGGTGCGCGTGCCGGCGCATGCTGGGGCACGACGTTTGTGCGCGCTGTTGGGCACGCCGCTGGTGTCCACTTCATGCAATCGCAGCGGGCGGCGGGCTTTGCGGCATCAGCGCGAGGTGCGGCGCTGCTTTGGAAGGGATGTGTATGTGGTCAACGGCCGCTGCGGTGGGTCGAAGCGGCCGAGCCGGATTGTGGATGCGCAGAGCGGGGTGTATTTGCGCTAAAGGCTACCTGAAAGCTGTTTCAGGTAGCCTTTATCCTTCTTTGCCAATTCGCCAGCAGTTTGCTATAAGGCAATCTATAGTTGATTAAAATAAGCATGCTATGGCGTTGGCTTGCCTTTCCGTAGTACTCATACTGTCTGCGGCTTGCTACCTTGTCGCACTCTTATTTTAATCAACTAGAATTAAAACGAATAAACAATGAGGTAGTTATGCGCTTGGGCGGGTTGTGCTGTTGGGTGGCGGGTGTGCTGCTGGTTTTTTTGTTGCCGGCAGCACATTTTATTGCCGTTGCCTCGGCTTCGGCGCTGCTGCTTGCTCTGATTGGCTGCTTCCGGCGCGCCCGTGGGGCGTGGTGGCTGCTGTGCGGGCTGCTTTACGGCGTGTGGCGGGTGCAGTTGGCATTATCGCAGCAGTGGCCGGCGGAGCCGGAGTTCCAACGGGTGCGGCTGGATTTTCAGGTAGCCTCGGTGGTGGAGGCATCGGCGCAGTCTGTGCGGTTTGAGGCTTGGGCGCAAACGGAAGCGGGGGAGCGGTTTCGGCTGCTGGTGTCGGACCGTTATTTGCGCGAGTGGCGGCCGGGCAGCCGCTGGCGGATGACGGTGCGGGTACGGCCTACGGTGGGCGAGCGCAATGAAAACGGCTTCGACCGCGAGGCTTGGGCGTTGAGCCAGCATATCGACGGCATGGCTTCGGCTGCCCGCGAGCGGGTGGAGCTGCCGCCGGACACGGGCTGGCAATCGCGTTGGCAAAACTGGCGCTACGAGCGGCAGCAGGCCTGGCAGCAGGCGGCGGAAAGCTACCCGAACGGGGCGGCGCTGATGCGGACTTTGGGCGGCGGCGGATACGGCGGGCTGGCGGATGAGCATTGGCAGGCGTTTCGGGTGTTGGGCATCAATCATCTGATTAGCGTGTCGGGGCTGCACATCGGCATGGTGGCGCTGGCGGCAGCGTATTTGGCGCGGCTTTTGCTGCTGCGCCTGCCGCTGGCCGAGCCGCGACGCTGGTATTTGGCAGCGGGCTTGGCGGCGGCTTTGTTTTATTCGGCATTGGCCGGCTTCGGCGTGCCGATTCAGCGCAGTTTGCTGATGCTGGCGGTGTTTGCTTGGCAATGGTATCGGCGCGGCAGCCCTGCGCCGTGGCGGGCTTGGTGGCAGGCTTTGGCCATGGTGCTGCTGTTCGACCCGCTCTCGGCTTTGGGTGTGGGCTTTTGGTTTTCCTTCGGCGCGGTGGCGGCGCTGATTTGGGTGGCGCAAGGGCTGCTGGAGGCTATGCCGGATGACGATGCGCCGGAAGGCGGACTGCTGGGCGCGGCCAGGCATTCCGGCAAATGGCGCACCGCGCTGTGCGCCCAATATGCGGCTACGTTGTTGGGGTTTTGGCAGGCCGGGCAAGTGTTCGGCATTGTGCCGCTGGCTGCGCCTTTGGCCAATGCGCTGCTGATTCCGTGGTTTTCTTGGGTGTTGGTGCCGCTGGCCTTGCTGGCGGTGCTGCTGCCGTTTGAAGGCTACCTGAAAATGGCGGCTGCCATCGGGGAATACACCATGGGCGCGGTGGTGTGGGCGGGCGGCATCGTGCCCACCGGCGCGCTGGCGCACCTGCCGCCGCTGTTTTGGTTGGCCGTATTGGCTGCGCTGGCGGTGTGGCTGTTGCCGCGCGGCCTGGGATTGCGGCCTTGGGCGGCGCTGGTGTTGGCGGCATCCTGCCTGTATCGCACGCCCGCGCCGGAGCACGGCACGGCGGCAGTGCGGATTGTGGACGTAGGGCAGGGGCTCGCCTTGCAGGTGCGCACGCAAAACTATTGGCTGCTGTTCGACACCGGCACGGCAGGGGCGGCGCAGACGCAGCTGGTGCCCAACCTGCTGGCGCAGGGGCTGCCGCCGCCCGATGTGTTGGTGCTCTCGCATCACGATGCCGACCACGACGGCGGCTTCCCCGCCGTTCAGGCAGCCTTTGCGCCGCGCAAACTGTATGCCGGCCAGCCGGAAGCCTATGCCGAAGCGGCTCAATGGTGCGCCGGCGGCACGGCGTGGGAGTGGGACGGCGTGTACTTCGAATTCCTCACCCCGCCGCATCATCCGCAGGCCGACGATAATGAGCAAAGCTGCGTGTTGCGTGTGTTGGCGGGCGGCCAGGCCGTGCTGGCGGGCGGCGATTTGGGTATTAAGGGCGAGCGCTGGCTGGTGGGCACATACGGCGATTCGCTGCACAGCCAATTATTGGTGCTGGGGCACCACGGCAGCCGCTCTTCATCCGATTCAGCCTATCTGAACGCGGTGGCGCCCGAAGCAGCGGTGGCGGCCAACGGCTTTGCCAACCCCTACGGCCACCCCGCCGCCATCGTGCGCCACCGCCTTTCCGCCCACCGCATCCGGCTCTACACCACCGCCCGCAGCGGGCAGCTGGATTTTGTGCTGGGGCAGGGCGGGGCAATGCAGCCGTAGCGCTTGGGCAGGAGGTTTTGGCAGCGCAAGCCGTTTGAGGAATGAAGGTTTCAGGTAGCCTGTTGGTGGATTGAGAGGCTACCTGAAAATCTTTCCGCTGCTTAATCACTCGCCCGCGTTCAGCACCCGTTTGCGGTACAATGTGCGCCCTTCCTGTTTTCAATCAGGCTACCTGAAAGCGCGTAGCCCAACTCCTCCGCAAGCCCGAAATATGACCGCCCCTGTTTACATCCCCCTGCGCCAACACACCGAATTTTCCATCACCGACGGCACTTTGCGCATCAAAGAGCTGGTGAAGAAAGCCGCCGCTTTCGGCCTGCCCGCGCTGGGCATCAGCGATTTGATGAACACGTTCGGCCTGGTGAAATTCTACAAAGCCTGCCGTGGCGCGGGCATCAAGCCGGTGGTGGGGGCGGATGTGTGGGTGGCGAATCCGGAAAACCCCGAGCAGCCCTTCCGCGCCATGCTCTTGGTGCGCAACGAAGCGGGCTACCGCCGCCTATGTGAGCTGCTCACCCGCGCTTATGTGGGCACGGATCGCAACGTTGCCCATGCCGAGCTGGAGCCGCAATGGCTGGCTGAGGGCGATAATGAGGGGTTGATTTGCCTGTCCGGCGCGCATTTGGGCGAAGTGGGCCGCCAGCTGATGAACGGCCATGACAACGCCGCCCGCGCCGCCGCGCAGAAATACGCGCAATGGTTTCCCGATGCTTTTTATTTGGAACTGCAAAGGCTACCTGAAAAACCGGAATGGGAAACTTCGGTTTCAGGTAGCCTCAAATTGGCGGCGGAATTGGGCTTGCCCGTGGTGGCCACCCATCCGGCGCAGTTTTTAAACCCCGACGATTTCAAGGCGCACGATGCGCGGGTGTGTATTGCCGGCGGTTGGGTGCTGGCGGACAAACGCCGCCCGCGCGATTTTGTGGCCGGCCAGTATTTTGCTTCGCCGGAAGAGGTGGCCGCGCGCTTTGCCGATTTGCCCGAAGCATTGCAGAACACGGTGGAAATCGCCAAGCGCTGCAACCTCACGCTCACGCTGGGCAAAAACTTCCTGCCGCAGTTCCCCACGCCCGACGGCATGAGCTTGGACGACTACCTCGCCCACTTGTCCAACCAAGGCCTGCGCGAACGGCTGGCCGCGCTCTATCCGGATGAGGTTGAACGCAGGAAAAAACTGCCGGAATACCAGGCGCGGCTGGATTTCGAGCTGGGCACCATCGTGCAGATGGGCTTTCCGGGCTATTTCCTGATTGTGGCCGACTTCATCAACTGGGCGAAAAACAACGGCTGCCCGGTGGGGCCGGGGCGCGGCTCGGGCGCAGGCTCGATGGTGGCGTATTCCTTAAAAATTACTGATTTAGACCCGCTGCGCTATGCGCTGCTGTTTGAGCGTTTCCTCAATCCCGAGCGCGTGTCGATGCCCGATTTCGATATTGACTTTTGCCAAAACAACCGTGGCCGCGTGATTGAATATGTGCGCCAAAAATATGGCTTCGAGGCAGTGAGCCAGATTGTTACCTTTGGCACAATGTCTTCCAAAGCCGTAATCCGTGATGTGGGGCGCGTGCTGGAGCTGCCGTTCGGCGTGTGCGACCGGCTTTCCAAGCTGATTCCGCTGGAAGCCAACAAGCCGCTGAGCCTGGAGAAGGCGATGGAGGCCGAGCCGGAAATTGTCAAGGTGCTGGAAGAGGAAGAGGCCGAAGAGCTGATGGAGCTAGCCAAAAAGCTGGAAGACCTCACGCGCGGGCTGGGCATGCATGCCGGCGGCGTGTTGATTGCGCCAGGCAAGATTTCCGATTTCTGCCCGGTGTATCAGGCCGATGAATCCGCCTCGCCCGTTTCCATGTATGACAAGGGCGACGTGGAAGATATCGGGCTGGTGAAGTTTGACTTCCTTGGCCTGCGCAACCTTACCATCATTAAAATGACGCAGGAATTTATTGTGCAAACCACCGGCAAGCACATCGATGTGAACCACATCGACCTCACCGACCAGCAGGCCTATGAAGTGTTCCGCAAGGCCAACACCACGGCGGTGTTCCAGTTTGAATCCACCGGTATGAAAAAGATGCTGGCGCAGGCCAATACCACCAAGCTGGAAGAAATTATCGCCTTCGTGTCGCTCTACCGTCCCGGCCCGATGGATTTGATTCCGGACTTCATCGCCCGCATGAAGGGCGTACGCTTCGAATACATGCACCCGCTGCTCGAGCCCGTGTTGCAGCCCACCTACGGCATCATGGTGTATCAGGAGCAGGTGATGCAGGCCGCGCAGGTGATTGGCGGCTATTCGCTCGGCGGTGCGGACTTATTGCGCCGCGCCATGGGCAAGAAAAAGCCCGAAGAAATGGCGAAACACCGCGAAATCTTCGCCGAAGGCGCGGGCAAGCAGGGCATTGCCCGCGAAAAAGCCGATGAAATCTTCGACTACATGGAAAAATTCGCCGGCTACGGCTTCAACAAATCCCATGCCGCCGCCTATGCCTTGGTGGCCTACCAAACCGCCTGGCTCAAAGCCCACTATCCGGCCGAATTCATGGCCGCCACCATGTCGAGTGAGTTGGACAACACCGACCAGCTCAAGCTGTTCTATGACGATGCCCGCGATAACGGCATCCGCTTCCTGCCGCCCGATGTCAACCATTCCGGCTACCACTTCCAGCCCGATGCCCAACGCTGTATCCGCTATGCCCTAGGTGCAATTAAAGGCACTGGCGAAGCTGCGGTGGAAGCCATTGTGGCCGCACGCGAAGAAGGCGGCGCATTCCAGAGCCTGTTCGACTTCTGCGAGCGCGTGAGCCGCCAGCACATCAACCGCCGCACCATCGAAGCCTTGGTGCGCGGCGGTGCATTCGACAGCATCGAGCCCAACCGTGCCCGCCTGCTTGCCAACATCGACCTGGCCATGAGCAACGCCGAGCAGCAGGAAGAGAATGCTAACCAAGGCGGCCTGTTCGATATGGTGGAAGACGCGATTGCCCCCTTAGAAATGATCGATGTGCCCGCTTGGGGCGAAGCCGAGCTTCTGGCCGAAGAAAAACAGGCCATCGGCTTCTATTTTTCCGGTCACCCCTTCGGCCCGGCCGAAAAAGAAGTACGCCAATTCGCCCCCACCCACCTCTCCCAGCTCAAGCCCAACGACAACGTGCGCGTGGCCGGCTTCGCCACTGCCATCCGCAGCATGGTGGGCAAGCGCGGCAAAATCGCCTTCATCACGCTGGAAGACACCGGCGGCAAAGCCGAAGTGATGATTAGCGGCGAAACACTCGAGCAGCTCAGCCGCGACACCCTGCGCGCCGACCAAGTGTTGATTGCCGAATGCCGCATCAGCCGCGACGACTACGGCGGCGAAGACGGCTTGCGCATCATCGCCAACCGTGTTTACACCCTGCAGGAAGCCCGAAGCCACTACGCCCGCGCCCTCACCCTGCACCTCGCCCCCCACGACAACATCCCCCGCCTGGCCGAACTGTTGCAACGCGGCGGCGAAGGCAAACGCGTTCCCCTGCGCCTGCACTACGCCAACGGCCAAGCCAGCGGCGAGCTCATCCCCGACAGCCGATGGCAGCCCTGCCTCAACACCGAACTCTTGGAAGAACTGGTGTCGCTTTTAGGCGAGCGGCAGGTAGGGGTAAATTGGTAGGGGCTACCTGAAAAGCATTGTGCTAACAGCAGTGGATTCGGCATTGATACCTGGCATGATGAGAAGCAGGCTACCTGAGAAGTTTCTGCAGCAGGACAGGAAGGTTTTCAGGTAGCCTGTGCAGTATGTACAGGCTACCTGAAAGTCTTTATTCCGTTTGGTTGTCCAAACTACCAATGTTGGACAAGATAAACCGGGTCAAATCTTCAGCTTGCGCCTGCCAGCCATTCAGCACGGAGAGGCGGTAATGTGTTTGCAGGTTGGCGGCGGCGATGCAGCCGTGTTGTTCGTGCACCCACAGCGGCCATAGGGCGCGCATGAAGGGGGGTACTTTTTTTTCTTGCAGCAGGCGGCTGATTTTTTTGTGGCCGTGCGGCAGAGGCAGGGTGTCGCTAGGTTGCGGGGTGCGCCAGATGCCGCTGTTGGGTTGAATCAGGTTTTCAGGTAGCCCGTGGGTGGCAGGTTGCCACACGGGTTGGGCAAGCAGTTTACCGGTGGTCCATTCGGCGGGAACGGGAAATAGGCAGCCGGCGTAGAGTATGGCGCGGCCGTGCGGCAGCGGCCATTGGGCTTGCTGCACGGCGGGGTTGGCGAGGGTGGCGGCGAATTGGCGCACGCTGTCGGCACCGGGGCTGCCTAGGCGGTGGTTACGAGCGAATAGGTGCAGCTGGTGGGGTTGCCGCAAGGGGGGAAGCTGCCGCCAAGAGGCTACCTGAAAACGGCCGGCGGCGTCATATAGGCTGTTGTGCTCAGCTTGGCTGTAGTCTTCCAATAACGCCAAGTCGTGTTGCAGGCGGCCGACGGTGGCGAGCAGCTGGTGGGTGAGGTGCGGCACGCGCTCTTGCCACGGGGGCAGGGCTTCGCGGCGCAGCCAGTTGCGCAGCAGGGCGGTGTCGGCGTTACTGCTGTCTTCCACCCATGTCAGCTTGTGTTCTTGGGCGTAGGCGAGCAGCTCGGTTCGGGGAACGGCCAAGAGGGGGCGCCATAGGCTGATACGTTCGTTCAGCGCCCGCAGGGCAGGCATGGCGGCGAGGGCACGGAGCCCACCGCCGCGCAGGGTGGCCAGCAGCAGGGTTTCGGCTTGATCATCGGCATGGTGGGCGAGGGCAACGGCATCGGCGCGGCTTTGGGCGAAGCAGCGGTAGCGTTCGGCACGGGCAGCGGCTTCGAGCCCGAGTTTGCCGAACGCCACCTGCACGCGCTCTATGCGCAACGGCACTTGCCATCGGGCGCACAGTTCGCGGCAGAATTCCGCCCATTCGTCGGCGGGGGCATCGAGACCGTGGTGGATGTGTACCGCGCTCAATTCCAGCGGCAATTCGTTGCGCAGGCTGCATAACAGGTGCAGCAAAACCACGGAATCGAGCCCGCCGCTGAAACCGACTTCCACGGCAAAACGGCCGGCGTTTGGCGCCGGCCATTGTTGGGCAAGGTGTTGCCGCAGGGGGTTATTTGTCAGTGAATTTTCCATAGGCCATGATGCGGTCGAAGCGTTTGGCCAGCAGCTGTTCCACCGGTTGGTGTTCCAAATCGGCCAGTTGCTGGCGGATAGTTTTGCGCACGTTGTTCATCACGGTTTCGTAATCGCGGTGGGCGCCGCCCAAGGGCTCGGCGATGATTTGGTCGATCAGCTCGAGGCTCTTCAGTCGCTTGGCAGTGATGCCTAGGGCTTGCGCGGCATCGGCGGCTTTTTCGGCGGTTTTCCACAGAATGGAAGCGCAGCCTTCGGGCGAAATCACGGAATAGGTGGCGTATTGCAGCATGTTCACGGCATCGCCCACGGCAATGGCCAGCGCGCCGCCGGAGCCGCCTTCACCGATGACAGTGCAGATAACCGGCACGCGCAGGCGGGTAAGTTCGTACAGATTGCGGCCGATGGCTTCGGATTGGCCGCGCTCTTCCGCGCCGATGCCGGGATAGGCGCCGGGGGTGTCGATGAAGGTGAGCACGGGCAGGCCGAATTTTTCCCCCATCTTCATCAGGCGCAGGGCTTTGCGGTAGCCTTCGGGGCGGGGCATACCGAAATTGCGGCGGATTTTGGCCTTGGTGTCGCGGCCTTTCTGATGGCCGATAACCACCACGCTCCGTCCTTCAAACTTGGCCAGCCCGCCCACGATAGCATAGTCGTCGGCATAGTGGCGGTCGCCGTGCAGCTCTTCAAAATCGGTACACAGCGCTTCGATGTAGTCGAGGGTGTAGGGGCGCTGTGGATGGCGCGAAACCTGCATAATCTGCGCGGGAGTGAGCTTGGCAAAAATGTTTTTGGTGAGCTCGTTGCTTTTCTTTTGCAGGCGTTCGATTTCTTCGGAAATATCCAATACCGAGTCGTTTTGCACGAAGCGCAGCTCTTCTATTTTCTGCACCAGTTCGGCAATGGGCTGTTCGAAATCGAGAAAAATCTGTTTCATGTGTCTGTTTCCTTGTTGCGGCTGCACCGATTGACGGAGGCAGCCCAAGCTAAGCGCGCTTGGGGTGGCTAAAACACTTTATTTCCTACGGCATGGGTTCTGTTGTGCAGAAAAAATGTGCTTTATCTATAGCTGTAGCGCGGAGACGGTTTCTTAACATTACTTTGCGGTCTAAACCGCTGTAATGATACGCTAAGATGCGCAGTTTGTGCAGCCGTTGCTACTGATTTTTCGTGGGCCGGGTTGGTTTCAGGTAGTCTTTAAAATAGCTAACTGTTTTGTTGTATCGAGGCTTTTGCTAATTTTTGTTATGTTTGAAATGTGGGGCGCGGGGTTTTAGCTCCGCAGAAACTTGCCTCCTTCGGAGACCTCGTTTTAACTTCGATGAAGCTAATTTCAGGTAGCCTGTTGTTAGATGCTGCAAATAGGGCAGATACTAAATAGTACTACAGGCTACCTGAAAACCATTGGCTGGATTTTCAGATAGCCTGATTGGGTGGAGCTATTTGCTGTCGTTACTGCCTCGGCGGGAGAATTGGATACCGAGCTGTTTGAGCTTGCGGTACAGGTGGGTGCGCTCGAGGCCGACTTTCTGCGCTACTTTGCTCATGTTATGCCCTTCCTGGGCAATATGGTATTCGAAATAGCGGCGTTCCAAGTCTTCGCGCAATTCACGTAGGGGCAGGTCGAAGTTGAAGCCGCCCACCAATTCGGAGGGTTGGTTGAGCGTGAACTGGCTGAGCACGGCCTGCACATTTTCCAAACAGATTTCTTTGCTCTCGGCGGTGAGCACAATGCTTTTCACCACACTGCGCAGCTGCTCGAAGTTGCCCGGCCAGTCGTATTGGCGCAGGGCGTTCAGGGCGGCAGTGTTGAATTTAACGGCGGTTTTGCGGCTTTCGGAAAACTCTTGAATCAGCTGCTCCACCAAGAAAACAATGTCTTCGGGCTGGTTGCGCAATGGTGGGATGCTGACCATGATGGCCGAGAGGCTGTTGAGCAGGCGGCTGTCGTAATCCGGGCTGGTGAGCATTTCCTGCACCGGCTGGCTGCAGGCGCAGATGATGCGCACGTTGTAGCGGTCGGCCTTGCCCAAGAGGAAGAGGATACCTTGCTGGATGCTTTTGCCGTATTGGGCGATGTCGCCCAGATAGAGTATGCCGTTGCTGGCTTTTTGCAGCAATTCGATGGGGCTGCTGCTGATTTGTTCGATTTTTCCGGGTTCCACCCAGGGGGCGTTGCCGGTTTGGAAGTAGTGCGCCACCAGTTCGAAGGGGGAGCCGGGCTCGCCGGAGAGCAGTACGGGGGCTTGGGTGCGGGCGGCGCGTTCGAGCTGCTGGTTGAGCTGCTTCACGGCTTCGCTGGTGCCGAGTTTGTCCAGCGACATGGTGGATGAGGCCTGCATGGCGCTGTGCTTGAAGGCACGTTCTACGGCGGCCAAAAGCTTTTGCAGGGCGATGGGTTTTTCCAAGAAATCCAGCGCGCCGATTTTGGTGGCTTCCACGGCGGTGTCGATGCTGGCGTGGCCGCTCATCATCACCACGGGCATGTTGAGCTGGCCGGATTTGGCCCACTCTTTGAGCAGGGTAATGCCGTCGCAATCGGGCATCCAAATGTCCAGCAACACCATGGCGGGGCGGGTTTGGTTTCGAAGTTGGCGGGCTTCTTCAGCATTTTCGGCCAGGGTAACCGAATAGCCTTCGTCTTGCAGGATTTCCGACAGCAAATCGCGGATGCCCACTTCATCATCTACAATCAAAATATCACTGCTGCGCATCGTTTTCCATCAGTAGGGGTAAAGTAATTTTCACACAAGCCCCGCCTTTCGGGCGGTTGGCCAGCGATATGCGGCCTTTGTGCTCTTCAATGATTTTTTTCACCACCGGCAAGCCCAAACCGGTGCCGCCGGGTTTGTCGGTAACATAGGGGTCGAAGGCGTGGAGAAGCATGTCTTCGCTGAAACTTTTGCCGTTATTGCAAATATTTAGCAGCACTTTATCATCTTGCACCGCCGTTTGGATCAACACTTTCGGCTGTTCGTCTGCAGCGGCGGCTTCGGCGCCGTTTTTCAAAATATTGTGTAACACTTGGCGCATGGCACCGGCATCGGCTTCGACCACGGCTTCTATATTACTGAAATCCGCTTCAAATGTACAATTTGAGCTCTCATACAGCACCAAAAGCTCGGCAGCCAGAACGTTTAAATCGATACGTTCCAGTTTGAGTTTCGGTGCTTTGGCGTAGTTGCGGAAGGCTTCAACCATGTCTTTCATTGCGGCCACCTGGTTGACGATGGTGTTGGTGGCGCGCTCAAGCATGGCGGCGTCTTTGTCGTCCAGCTTGCTGTCGAGCTTCCAGGCCAGGCGCTCGGCGGAAAGCTGGATGGGGGTGAGCGGGTTGCGGATTTCGTGTGCCAAGCGCTGGGCCACTTCGCCCCAGGCGGCTTCTTTCTGCGCCTGCACCAGTGTGGTTACATCGTCGAACACCAATACAGTGCCGGCGCCGTTGTCTTCGGGCAGACGGGTGGCCTTGCCCAGCAGGATACGGGATTCGTCGGGTGCGGCATAGGTGAGCTGCACGGGTTTGTCGCTGTCGATGGTGGGGAGGATGGCAAGCAGCACTTGGGCGGCCAGCGCCTCGGCCACGCCGAGCTTGTGCCATTCGTGCACGCTACTTTCCCGGCAGGCGGCCAAGTCGAGCATTAGGATTTGTCCGGCGCTGCTGTTGCAGGCTTTCAGGTAGCCTTGGTCGTCGAGCGTAACCACGCCGCTGGTTAGGCTGGAGAGCACGCATTCGAGATAGTGGCGGGCGGCTTCCTGGCGGATATGGGAAGCGTTGAGCTCGGCGGTCATGTGGTTGAACAGGGTGGTAAGGCGGCCGAGCTCGTCGTTGCGGTATATGGCCAGTTGTTGCGAATAATCGCCCTGTGCCACGGAGCGTGCACCGGCAGCCAAGGAGAGAATCGGCGCAGTGAAGCGTTGGGCGAAAAATAGGGCAATTACCAGCGCGAGCAGAATGGCCAGCAGGGTGGCCATCAAGAGGGTGAACAGGAAGAAGGTTTGCAGGCCTTGTTTGGCATAGCTGATTTCGGCGTAGCGGGCGCGGGCGGCTTCAATCAGGGTTACGTCGTTGGCTACTTGTTTCTGCACCGGTTGGCGGAAGAACAAAATATAGTTTTGGCCGTGTAGTTCGGGCAGGGCGAGCCAGCCTTGGGCGTAGAGTGTGTGGCTGACGTTGGCTACGCTGCGTGCGCTGCCGGTGGTTTTCACTTGTTCGAGGATATCGTGTGTGAGTTCGGGTGGCGGCAGTTTGTCGGCATCGGGCTTGCGGTATTCGGCAGCGGGATTCAAGGTTTTGCTGTCGTAGAGTGCGAGCTGGTCAAAGCCGCTGTTGGCAGAAAGCTGGCTCAGAGCCTGCCGCGCGTCTTGCTGCAGCGACATTTCGCCGATTAAGGCTACCTGAACAGTGGCAGCTTTGCGCACTGAGGTGTCCAGTGCCAAATCCAGTGCGGATTTGCTCAGGCTCAAACTGCGCTCCAGCGCTTCTTCGGTTTCGTTGCCAAACCAGGAGTCGATGCTGTGGGAAATAAACTGGGCAGACACGCCGAATAGGAACAGGCCGGGCAGAATGGCCACCAGCATAAACATTTTGGCCAGGCGCAGGGCGGTTTGCGAGCCGAACACCCGCCTGCGCCGGTCGAGCCATAGTTTCCAGAGTTGGGAGATGAGAATGGTGAGCAGAATGCCTAAGAGGGCGGCACTGAAGGTGAGAATCCACCAGAAATACTGCGCCAGCTTGCTGGCATGACCAGTGGCGAGCGCCAGCACATACAGGGCGAGCATGCCCAAAACAGCGATGAAGGTGAGCAGACGGCGCATGGTTTCCCTTTATTGCTGGCTGATGAGCAGTTTGCGCCAGCCGGAATCAAGCTGCCAGCTCTTCGAGGTTTCGCCGTTGATTTGGAAGGGGCGTGGCAAATCGCTGATGCTCAGGCTCAAGCGGATGTCGGCAGCCACGTCGGCGGGGGCGGTGTCGGAGAGTGTGCCTTTGTCGAGCACTTGCCAATTGGCTACCGCGCCAACGGCCTTCAGTGCGGTGGGCAGGGTGCCATATTCGGTGGAAAATGAACCGACGCTGACGCGGTAGCGGTCGGTGAGCGGGTGGTAGGCGAGTTTGTAGTTGATGGTTTGTGCCGAACCGACTAGTTGACCGAGCCGCCAACGGTAGGCGGCCAGGGTGGGCGACTGCAGGCGGTAGCTGAGTTGGAAATTAAGCGGCACGCCTTGTTTGAGGGCTACCTGAAGCTGGCCGGGCAGCTCGGTTTGGAAGCGGCTGTTTACCGATAGGCGTCCATCGGTGGTGAGCGTGGCGCTGGAACGGGTAACGTTAATGCCTTCTGCCCGCACGCCTACGGCTGCAAAAGCCAGCAGGCAGCAGGCGAGCAGGCTAAGCAGTTTTGTGGATAAGCGCGTAATAGAAGCCATCTTGGTGCGGATTAGGTAACAGGGTTTCGCTGCGTGTACAGGTAGCGTCGGAGTGGCGTTGCAAAAAGGCTTGCAGCTGGCTGACGTTTTCTTCGGCAAACAGCGAACAGGTGGATAGAAGCATCCTGCCGCCAGGTTTGAGCGTGCGCCACAGGGCATCGAGCAGATCGGTTTGCTGGCCGGCCGTGTTCTTGGCATCCTGCGGCCGGCGCAGCCATTTGATATCGGGATGGCGGCGGATAACGCCCGAGGCGGTGCAGGGCACGTCAGCCAACACGGCGTCGAACAGAGAGCCATCATAACACGAAGCCCATTGCCGTGCGTCGGCAGCGTGCAGCTCGGCACTCAGGCCGAGGCGGTTGAGGTTGTCGCGTACTTGTTGCAGGCGGGCGGGGTCGATGTCGATGGCGGTCAGCTTGCAGTCTGCCCATTCGAGCAGGTGGCCGCTTTTGCCGCCGGGCGCGGCACAGGCATCGAGTACGCGTTCGCCGTTTTGCACGTTGAGCCAAGCGGCGGCCTGTTGTGCCCCCCAATCCTGCACGGATACGACACCTTCGGCAAACAGTGGCAAAGCGGACACGGGCACGGGCGTAGCCAGTATCACAGCGTGGCTGTCGAGGATTTCGGCCTGCATGCCGTGTTCGGCCAGGATTTTCAGGTAGCCTTCCGCATCAGTGTGCCGGCGGTTGATGCGCAGGGTCATTGGCGGATGGCTGTTGAAGGCTTCGGTGATTTGCAGCCAGTGTTCGGGGTAGTCTCGCTGTAGCCGTTCTAGCCACCAGTCGGGCAGGTTGTAGCGGCCCTCTGAGCTTTGCTGCGCCTGCTGCATCAGGCTGTCGCGCTCGCGTAGGAAACGGCGGAGTAGGGCGTTAGTGACCGCTTTGTATTGGCCTTTGCCGATTTTGCCGGCAGCGCGCACGGCTTCGTTTACTACGGCATGGGCGGCATTGCGGCTGTAGGCGAGTTGGTAGAGTGCGGCCAATATCAGGCTGCGGATGTCGGCGCGGGGCAGGGGCTTGTTCAGCATCAGGCCGAGTAGGGCGCGCAGGCTACCTGAAAAACGTTGGCAGCCGTAGGCAATATCTTGCAGCGCGCCGCGTTCTTGGGCGGAGAGCTGTGGGTGGTCGCGCCAGATTTCGGCCAGCACGTCGGACAGGTTGCGCCCGGCTTCAACGGCAGCCACGCTGTGGGCGGCGAGGGTTTGTATGTTGGCCAGGCTCATGTGTGTTCCGCTCCGAATTGGCTGCCGGCGGCGACAGGGTGGCCGGCCAGAAAGGCGGCGGCTTCCATGCGGGCGCTGCCGGCGGGCTGCAGGGTTTGAATCAACAATGAGCCACTGCCGCAGGCTACCTGAATACTGTTTCTGTCGGCTTGTAACACGCTGCCGGCCACGCCATTGGCCGAGCAGGCTTGTGCAGCCCAGATTTTCAGCGGTTTGCCGTGGTAGTCGCACCAGGCGCCGGGCACAGGGTTGAAGGCGCGGATGCGGCGTTCGATGGCTTCGGCGGGCTGCGTCCAATCGATTTGGGCATCGGCTTTGCTTAATTTGTGGGCGTAAGTGATACCGTGTTCAGGCTGGGGCTGGGCGTTGCGTTGAGAATAGTGTTGCAAATCAGCAACAATGGCGCGCGCACCGATTTCGGCCAGTTTGTCGTGCAGGGTTTGGGCGTTGTCGCCGGGGAGAATCGGGAAGGGATGGCGGCTGATAACGGCACCGGTGTCAAGCCCGGCGTCCATTTGCATGATGCAGATGCCAGTTTCGCTATCGCCTGCTTCAATAGCGCGCTGGATGGGTGCGGCACCGCGCCAGCGCGGCAACAGCGAAGCATGGATGTTGAGGCAACCGTGGTGCGGAATGTCGAGCACGGCTTGCGGCAGTAACAGACCGTAGGCGGCCACCACCATGACGTCGGCTTCCACGGCGCACAGCATTTCTTGTGCAGATTCGCTTTTCAGGCTTTCGGGTTGGGCTACCTGAAAACCGAGTTCGAGCGCGGTTTCTTTCACGGGCGAAGCTTGCAGCTTCATACCGCGCCCTTTGGGGCGGTCTGGCTGGGTGAGCACCAGCGGGATGTCGAAGCCGGCCTGGGCAATGGCGCGCAGGGCGGTGGCGGCGAAATCGGGGGTGCCGGCAAAAATGACTTTGCGAATCATGGTTTCAGGTAGCCTCTTGCTCGGGTTAGAGCGTGTGTTTGTCGAGTTTCTTCATTTTGGTTTTGATGCGTTCCTGCTTCAGGCGCGACAGATATTGCACGAAAACTTTGCCGTCGAGATGGTCGACTTCGTGTTGGATGCAGATGGCTTGTAGGCCGTCGGCACGAATAGTGTAGGGCTTGCCTTCGGCATCCAGCGCTTCGGCCACGATGCTTTCGGCACGGGTTACTTTGTCGTATACACCCGGCACCGAGAGGCAGCCTTCTTCATACACAGTTTCGCCGTTGCGCTCCAAAATTACAGGGTTGATCAGCACTTGCAGCTGGTCGCGGCTTTCAGACAAGTCCATCACCACCACACGCTCGTGCACGTCCACCTGTGTGGCGGCTAGGCCGATGCCCTTTGCTTCGTACATGGTGTCGGCCATGTCGGTCACCAGTTTTTTGATGCGTTCGTCCACTTGTTTTACCGGTTTGGCCACCAGGTTTAGGCGGGGGTCGGGATAGCGCAAAATATTTAGTAAAGCCATTTGATTTCTCTCTTAAGTGTGCATAGATAGATACGTTCTTATTGCAGTTGTAACGGTTTTTTCGCCTGAATACTGGCGCAAGATACCTAAAATGTTCTATGATTCCGTTAATTTCATCAACAACAACGTAAATAAAGCGTTATCAGGTTCGTTAATCCTAAAAGGGAAGCTCTCTCATGAGAAAACATATTATAACCTTGCTTTGCGCCATTGGCTTGACTGTTTCTGCTCTGACTGCCGAGGCCGCGCCCCTGCGCGTACGCCCCAACGCCCCCGCACGCTATACCGTGCGTACTGGCGACACCTTGTGGGGCATTTCCGGCAGATACCTTTACCGTCCGTGGAAATGGCCGCAGCTGTGGGGCGCCAACCGCCGCACCATCCGCAACCCTCATCTGATTTATCCAGGTCAAGTGCTGGTGTTGCACTATGTCAACGGACAGCCGCGCCTGCGTGTGGATAACGCCGGTGGTATTCCCACCGTTAAACTGCAGCCGCGCGTGCGCGAAACTTCTTCCGGCTACGGCATCTCCACCCTCAATCTGAACTACTACCGTATGTTCATGAAACACCCGCAGGTGATTGCCCGCCGCGCCACCCAAGATGCACCGCGCATCATCGCCGGCCCGGAAGGTAAAACCATGTATTCTCTGGGCGACCGCATTTATGCCTACGGCGTTACCGAATCAGGTGAATACCTAGTTTACCGCCCGATTAAAGATATTCGTGATCCCGAAACAGGCAAATTCATCGGTCAGCTGGTAACCTTTAGTGGTAAACTGGCTACCTTGCCGGTAACCAGCACCGCCTTGGCCGAGCGTTCCGAGCGCGACCGCCAAGCCCTGCCTGACAACCAATACTACACCCGCCTACACCCTTTGGTGAAAGTGCCGACCGAAACCGCACAGGCATTGCAGATTCGTGAGCAAGTGGCTGAAATCCGCCAAGGCGATTACCTGCTGCGTTATAACGGCGAAGAAAACGCTTTCAATATGATGCCCCACGAGCCCGAAAACCAGGTGCGTGCCCGCATCGTGGATGTGTTGGACGGCATCAGCGAAGCCGGTCGCTTCAGCACTGTTATCCTGAACAAAGGTTCGGCTGATGGTTTGGATAAAGGTACTGTGGTGAGCCTGTACCGTCAGAGCCGCCAAGTGCGCACCGATATCAATCCGAGCCCGACTGTGAAATACGTGAGTATCCCGGCTGAAGAAATTGGTTTGGCCATGGTGTATAACGTGGGCGAACATGTTTCTTCTGCCATTGTGCTGGAATCTAGGGTAAACGTATCAGTGGGCGATTTAGCTACTGAGCCCGGCCACGATTTGGATGACATGGGTCATCAGTACCGCCATGCACCCAATGACCCGCAAGGCCCGTATGAATACGACCACCATCAATACGACTTCCGCAGCAATATCGATCCAACCCGCTAAGCATGAAACAGTGTGATTGAATAAAAGGCTACCTGAAAAGTTCAGGTAGCCTTTTTGTTGCGGGAGAGGGCAGGGTGTTGAATAAGGAATAGGGATACAGTTGAAGCATGTTTTAAAAGACAGCGGGTAGTGTGGGTTTGAGCTCGCTGTGTACTAATCTATATTCACATTGTTGCTGATGGGTGTGTTAGTGGGTGTGGTTGGCATTGCGATATCGATATTTTGTTTTACCTGCTGTTTCCAGGTTTCAGGTAGCCTTGAGTTAAGCATTATATCAGACACAAGTATCCAAGCTATGGCTAGTTGAAATGCTGTGTCCAAAGTTTCTGCATGGTAGGGGTGATGTGGAATTCGTCGTCCGAGTCTTCGTCGAGCAGTGCCAATAGTGTACGAGCGGACGGGAATTCTGCCATTGCTGCTCCAGCAGGGCGGAAATGGTATGTTCGATTGCCGGATCGTGGATGGCTTCTACAGCTAGGTAGATATTGAATGAGGTAAGGATGAGCCCCATCAGGGCGTGCTGTTCTTGGCATGAAAAACTGCCGGTTTCGTAGGCAGAGATGAATTCGGGCAGGTGTCTGGGGTTGGTGTTCCCGATTCCCTGTCTTGCATATCGGGGAGGTAGATAAGGCCGGGGAAGCTGCTGAGTTTTCCGTAGAAGTACATAGTTTAGATATGTTTTTCTATTAGAAGGCTATCTGAAAACCACTTGCGGTTATTTCAGGTAGCCTTTTGCTATTTGGACTGACAGAATCTGCTTACCAAATCGATTTAATAGTTCAGCCGTTGCAGGCGGGCGATGCGGTCGTCGAGGGTGGGGTGGGTGCTGAACAGAGAACGCAGGGTGTTATCGTTGATGCCCATGGCGGCCATGGGGAGCGGCAGGCTGCTGTGGCTGCCTTTGAGCCGTTGCAGGGCACAGATCATTTTGGGCGCCCCCACCAGTTTGGCAGCTCCGGCATCGGCACGATATTCGCGCTGGCGGCTGAACCACATCACGATGATGCCAGCCAGCCAGCCGAAGATCACTTGGAATACCATGCTGACTACGGTTTGGATGGCGCTGCTGCCGCCATCGTGCTGCCGGTTTTGACGCAGGGAGGAGGCAATAACGGAGGCGATGATTTGGGAGAAAAACAGTACAAAGGTGTTCACCACACCTTGAACCAGGGTGAGCGTAACCATATCGCCGTTGCCGACGTGTGCCATTTCGTGTGCGAGCACGGCTTCCACCTCGTCACGGTTCATGATTTGCAAGAGGCCGGTGCTGACGGCAACCAGTGAGCTGTTGCGGCTGGCGCCGGTGGCGAAGGCGTTGGGCTCAGGCGACTCATAAATGGCAATTTCGGGGGTTTGCAGGTTCCATTGTTTGGCCTGGACTTCCACCACGCGCACGAGCCAATCTTCGGTTTCGTTGCGCGGCTGGCGAATAACGTGGGCGCCCACGGCCTGCTTAGCGCTGCTTTTCGACATGATGAGGGCAATCAACGAGCCGGAAAAGCCGGTGATGGCGGAGAGCAGCAGCAGGCCGGAGATATCTTGTGGATTGAGGCCGAGCAACCCGAACAGCAGGCGGGCAGCCAGGAGTACGGCCATATTGGTGAGGAGAAAGAGGATTATGCGCTTCACGGTATTGGTCTGGGCGGTTTGATTTCAGGTAGCTTTTTGGCTTCTGCTTTTGTTTACTGCAGGCTGCTGCGGCATAGTGCCGCTGTGCCGCTTTAGCGGGAATGCTGTTTGGTGTGCTGTTTGACGCGGCAGTTTCTTGGCGAAACTTGTTTATTGGTTTTATGTGGTGAAGCTGAGGTTTTCAGGTAACCTTTTCTTGCCACCGCAATCATACAATATATTGCCATAAGATCGCTGCTTTGGGGCTACCTGAAAAACCGGTTTCTTATAGTTAAATCAACTGGCCGTTAATCGAGTTGGGCGACAGTTTTGCCGATGCCTCGCAGTTGGGCGAGTTTTTGTTCCATGGTTTGCTGCTGGCGGCGGAATTCGGCCAGCTCGGCAGTGGTGAGCCGTTTGGCGGGTAGGGCGACACCGGCGGGGTTTACCGGCACGCCGTTGAGGCGTACTTCGTAGTGTAGGTGCGGGCCAGTGCTGCGGCCGGTGGTGCCGATGAAGCCGATGATGTCGCCGGCGCGCACGCGCTGACCGGGGGCGGCATTAGCGGAAAACGCACTCATGTGGCCATAGAGCGTTTGCATGCTGTCGCTGTGGCGCAGGATCACGGTATTGCCATAGCCGCCTTTGGGGCCGCGGAATTCTACGATGCCGTCGGATGGGGCGTGAATCGGCGTGCCGGTGGGGGCGGCGTAGTCGATGCCAGTGTGCATGCGCAAATAGCCTAATATCGGGTGGACGCGCACACCGAAGGGCGAGCTGATGCGGCTGCCCGGCACGGGCTGGGTTTCAAAACCTTTTTTCAGCGGCTGGCCGTGTTCGTCGTAGTAGCGGCCGTTGCCATCTTCGCCGAAGTAGTAGGCGCGGTAGAGCTTGCCTTGGTGGCTGATTTCTACGGCGAGGATGTCGCCCATGGAAATTTGTTGGCCGTGAAAGTAGTTTACCTGATAAAGAATGCGCACGGTATCGCCGGCTTCGAGTTTGTAGAGATCGAGCCGGTTGCTGAACAGTTCGCGCAGTGAATCACGGACTTCGGCAGGGATTTCGGCGCGCGACATGGCGCCGGCAGTGGTGCCGCTGGAGCGGATGATAACGGATTTGAGCGTGGACAGGGTGGTGGTTTTTACGTCGTCGGTTTTGGCCTGCCAGCGGTTGCCGGCATAGGCTAAATCAACCAGTTGGGTTTCACCGTTGTCATCGTCGTTGAAAAACTGCACCTGCACGGGGTGGCGCTGGGCATCGAGCCTGAGGCTGACGGTTTGGTCGGGGTGCAGGTGGGGCTGTTTGCCTTCTGAGGCGGCAGCTTGGGTAATGTCCTGAATTTGCTGGGCGGAAAGGTTGAAACGCTCCAACACGTTGCGCAGGGAGTCGCCGGGCTGGATGACTTCATCGCTCCAGTAGCCAGTGGCCGGGGTTTTGCCTTTGGCGCGCACGGTGGCGAGTTTTTCTACGATGCGTTTGCTCTGCATCGCGCCTTCCGGCTTGGCAGAGGCGGCAGCGATGATGGCAATTAAAATGAACACACCCAGCAGCGCAGCGGCCGCAACAAGGGCTATGCGGGCACGGCGGGGTAGGCGGGAAAATAGGGCGGATGGGGACACGGTTTGGCAGGATGCCGTTGGGGCAAACGGGTCTATCGGAAGCGCACTATTTTAATGGATAGGCAAGGCAGGGCGGGTGCCGCTTTGCGGTTTTTTACTTGTTATTGAACTAGGGTGCGGCTGGAACCCGACACAGGGGAGGCAAATGGTTGGGCTTAATTGGGGATTTTGGCTTCAGGTAGCCTTTTTCTTTAAGTAAGGCTATCTGAAAACTGTATCAACGCTCGATGTTTTAACTATTCTGTTGCTGATTGCACCGGATAAATTCGGCCATGGTCATATCGGCGGCGGTGATGGCGGGGGTCATGATTTGCTGCACGGTGCGGCCGATGGAATCGTTGGTGTAGCTATGGCTGCCATACACGAACAGCTGGAACAAGTCGGCCACGCGGATGGCTTCGGGGCTGGTTTTCAACATCCAGCCGTTGCGCAGGCTTTGCGCAATGTAGCCGCGTCGGGCGAGTTGTTCCAGCAGGTCGCCCAACTCGTCGTAGCCCAGCTGGATGTGGCGGCGGAACTGTTGGGTTTTCAGGCTTTTGCCTTGGCTTTGTGCCTGGGCGAGCAGGGTGAGGATGCCCAAGGCGTCGTGAAACCGCGTGCCGTGGCAGCCTTGGCGGCGGAAAGCCTCGCCTTCCCAATAGGAAAGCGAGGCGGCCAAGAGCGCGCCGCTGAGGATGACAATCCAGTTTAAGTTGAGCCACAGCAGAAACATCGGCACGGCGGCAAAGGTGCCGTACACCAACTGATAGTTGTTGAAGTTGGCCACATACACGCCGAACCCGCGCCGCAACAATTCAATAGACACCGCCGCCAGCGCGGCGCTGATCAGGGCGTGGCGGAGGGGCACATAGCGGGCGGGCACGAGCTTGTAGAGCAGGCAGAGCATGCTCCAGGTGGCAGTGAGGGCAACCGTAAATTGCAGCAGCGAGGCGAGCAGCGGATAGTGCAGATAAAACAGGGTGCGCCGCCACACGATGCCCCACAGCGATATACTCACACCCACCAAAAGCGGCCCCAGGCTGAGTAGCGCCCAATACACCAGCACGCGGGTAACGATGCTGCGCGGGCGTTTCACCCGCCAGATTTGGTTGAAAGTGCGTTCGATGGTGTGTACCAGCATCAGCGAGGTGATGATCATCATGGCGATACCGATGGCGGTGAGTCGGCTGGCGTGGTCGCGGAATTGGAAAATGTAGTCGCTCACCGCCGCCACGCCTGCCGGCATCATGATTTCCGACACCAAGCGGTGAAACTGAGCGGAAAAATCAGCAAACACGGGAAAGGCAGATACCACCACCACGACCACGGTAAACAGCGGCACCAAGGCCAGCAGTGTGGTAAATGTGAGGCTTGACGACACCTGCGGAATGTTCACTTCATAAAAACGCGTATAGAGGAAACGGGCAAACGCCAGCGTACGCGAGTGGCGCAGGGGTTCGGGCAGGGAGAATTTGGGCAGTAGGCGCATGGTGTGTTGGGGCTACCTGAAAACCTGTTTTGGTTTTTCAGGTAGCCTGTGTATTTGGTTTAAATGATGCCGGCTGAATGTTTTAAAATAATAGCGTTGCGGGCCAACCGAATCAGTCGACCTGCCGTATTGTAAAATAATGTTATTGAAAAGACAAAACCACCCTGCTAGGGCAGGGCGGGAGCGAGGCAAACCATGAACATCACCATATTGGCCGTGGGCAGCAAAATGCCCAGTTGGGTGGACAAAGCCGTGAAGGAATATGCCAAACGCTTCGGCCGCGACATCAAATACACCCTGAAAGAAATCAAGCCGGAAAAGCGCGGTGCGGGCGTGAATGCGGCGCAGGGCATGGCGGCGGAAGAAAAACGCATCTTGGAAGCCATGCCGGCCGATGCGTTTTTGGTGGTGTTAGACGAGCGCGGCGTTGCGCCCACTTCGCAGGAGCTGGCAGGCTACCTGAAAAAATGGCAGCAGAACGGGCGGCATGTTTGCATGGTAATCGGCGGGGCAGACGGGCTCACCAAGCGCATCAAACAACAAGCCGGCCTGATGCTGCGTCTCTCTAGCCTCACCCTGCCGCACGGCATGGTGCGCGTGTTGCTCACCGAACAGCTGTATCGGGCGGTGTCGATTCTGCATAATCATCCGTATCATCGTGAATAATGTTTCATTTTTAATATGATTTGAATATAGCTAAAGCGCTTATTTCTTCCTACTGCATAGGCTCGCCTTGTCGTAACTACTCGTACTGTCTGTGGCTTGCAGCCTTGTATAAAAATATGTTTTAGCTATTTACATATACCTATGCCGCACATAAAAAATTGCCCCGGCAAAAGCGGGGCGCAAAAAGGAACACAAACCACTACCAAAACTAAACATCTCGTAACAGAGCGAAATGCTGAAATTTAGCAGTTCAGCACAAGATAGAACCGTCTTGCTTTACTGAACGTGCATGTATTATACCGAAGAATAGCTATATCATCAAATGATAATTATTACTATTAACGTAGATATCGTGTAATAATTTGTTAATCCTACAAATCATTTTTACTGCCAGATAAGCTAATTCGAAGTATTGCCGCATTGCCGGCCAAGCAGTCTTTGCTGCAGTCTAACAAACTAGTATGTGTTGGCTTGCCTTACTGCATGTGTGTACTATCTGCAGCTCGCTGCCTTGCCTTGATTTAAAGTTAGTCCGCTATGAGTTAAGATGCTTCCCATTTGCCAACATTATTAAAGCTATACTCCGATGAAACATTTGCGCCAAATCATTCTTGATACAGAAACCACCGGTTTTTATTATGATCGCGACGATCGCCTCATCGAATTTGCCGGCCTGGAAATGATCGACCGCCGACTTACCGGCAACTATCTGCATTTATACGTCCACCCCGAGCGCGACATTCCTGAAGAAGCCGTCAAAGTGCACGGCATTACGCTGGATAAGCTCGAAGGCAAACCCAAGTTTGCCGAAATCGGGCAACAGATTGCTGATTTTATTGCCGGTGCCGAGCTGGTTATCCACAACGCTCCCTTCGACGTGGGCTTTCTCAACGCCGAATTCTGCCGAGCCGGCCTGCCGAGCGTGGAGGAGCTGACTGCTAATGTAGTGGATACGCTGGTGATGGCGCGCGCCATGTATCCCGGCCAGAAAAACTCACTGGATGCCTTGTGTACCCGCCTCGAAGTGGATCGCAGCAAACGCGTATTCCACGGCGCATTAATCGACTGCGAACTGCTGAGTGAAGTTTATCTGGGCATGACCCGCTCGCAATTCAGCTTGGCCGACCAGTTTGCCGAAGAAGAAAGTGCCGAAGCCGATGCGCCCGCTGTGGTGATCGCGCCTACCGAACGCCCGGCGCAACTGAAAGTGCTGGCTGCCAATGCCGAGGAAAATGCCGCCCACGAAGCCTATCTGGACGAGTTGGACAAAAAAGCCGAAGGCGGCAGCATCTGGCGGAAAACGCCATGAGCCGCTATTTTGCCCTCGTGCCCGCGGCCGGCGTGGGCAGCCGCTTCGGCGCCACCCTGCCCAAACAATATGTGCAGATAGCCGGCCGCACCGTGCTGGAGCACACCCTGCGCCGCCTGTTGGCTGAGCCGCAGATTGTTCAGGTAGCCGTGGTGTTGGCGCGGGATGATGCGTGGTTTGAACGGGAAGTGAGGCTACCTGAAAACTTGGCTGCCAAACTGCGAACGCTGTATTGCGGCGGCGAGAGCCGTGCCGAAAGCGTGTTTAACGGGCTGAATTCGCTGCTGAAACACGGCGTGATGCGGCCGGACGATAAAGTGCTGGTGCACGATGCCGCCCGCTGCTGCCTGCCTGCTGAAGCCTTGCGGCGGCTGTTGCAAGAAGCAGGGCAGCATCCGGTTGGCGGCATTTTGGCTTTGCCCGTGGCCGATACCCTCAAACGTGGCAACGGCGAAAATCACATTGCCGAAACGGTGAGCCGAAGCGGTTTGTGGCAGGCACAAACCCCGCAGCTTTTTCCCGCCGAGTTGCTGCAACGGGCGCTGGCTGCCGCCAATCCGGCGGAAATTACCGACGAGGCCTCCGCCGTTGAACAGCTGGGTTTGCAACCCCTGCTGGTGCAGGGCGACAGCCGCAATTTGAAACTGACTTGGCCGGCAGACGAGAGGATTGCACGGCTGCTGTTGCAAGATGAGGCTACCTGAAAAAGCCAAGCTTCTTTTGCTTGGCTGAATATTTTTCAGGTAGCCCTTATTGTGCTTGAGGCTACCTGAAAGTTCCATCTGGTTTTCAGGTAGCCTGAAATAACGGGCAAACTGCTATTTGGAAGCGGTTTGCCCGTTGGTTTTGGCTGGATGGTTTAAGCGGCTTCCCCGGAAGTCACCGAATACACCTTACCATCATGCCCGTCTTCATCGATGATTTGGCGCACGGCGGTGGCGAGGGCGGTGCGGGTCATGTATTGGCGGGGGATGGCGGGGAGCTGTTCGTGCAGCTGATAGGTGGTGTCGTCGCCGTTGGCAAGGCCGCAGGGGCGCAGGATGGTCCAGGCGAGGGGGCTTTGGAGCAGGGCGTTTTCGGCTTCGGTTTTGGCGGCCACGGCTTCGCCCAGAGCTTGTTTGAACATGTCACTCATCAGCGCGTATTGTTCGCCACAGCCCATGCTGGTAACGAGGATGAGGTAGGCTTGGGGGGCGTGCTGTTCGAGGGCGCGGATGATGTGGATGTTGCCGGTGGCGTCGCTGCGGATGCCTTGTTCGTTTTTGCCGCCGATGAAGCTGACGACGGTGTCTGGCCGGAATTGTTGCACGGCGCGGGCGATGGCGTCTGCATCGAGTGCGTCGGCAACGGTGGTGGGGATGTGGTGTCGGGCGAAGAAGTCATCGGTTTCAGGTAGCCTTAATGTGGCTACAGCAGCTTGGGGGTTGGGAAGCCGTTGGATGAGTTGGCGGCCGCTGGAGCCGTTGGCGCCGAATATCATCAGCATGGTGGTGCTCCTGTGGGGAAATGGTTGGGAGGTTTGCGCGGATAAATATTCCGGCAAGAGTGCAGGCTGCCTTTTGGTTTTCTTCACAGAAACTACGCCTTCACTATGTGAAGACTGCATTTTCAGGTAGCCTTCAAACTATCCGGGTGGGTTTAGGCGAACAGAGCGCGCATGGCTTGGATTTGGTTTTGTTTGAGTTCGCCGGCTTCATCACGGCCGACGAAGATTTTGAACATGGCGCCGCCGTTGCGGTTCACGAAGTTGAGCGACACGGTGTCTTTGCCCATGAAGGGGCGTTCGATCAGGTAGACGGCGGCGCAGTTTTCGTAGTAGATGTGGCCGTGGATGCCGCCTTCTTCGGCGTGCTCGAAGTTGTAGAAGCCGCGGCCGACTTTACCGTTGGGGATTTTCCCGGTTACTTCGGCAATCACGTCGGGGGTGTGGGCGATGAAGGTAACGGCTTCGTCCCAGCCGGCAAGGGCTTGCATGATTTCGATAAAGCGGTTGCCTTCGGTTTTCTTGATGAGCTGTGCAGGCAGGCAGTTGATCACGTCTTCAAAGCTGCATTGGTGCTGGCCGGCAAGCATTTCGAGGATTTGGCCAGGTTTTTCGGCCAGTGAGTTGCGCAATACGGTTTGCTGTTCGGTAGAGAGTTTTTGCATAGTGCTTTCCTTTTCATCAGGTGGGAGGGACATCATCAGTTTACGGGTGAGGGTGGGCGACCAATAGCGGCCGCTGGTGTTGAGAATGGCCTGGCCGTTCTTGTGGATGGTTAAGAGCTGGGCTTGCTGCCATTGGTGCAGTAAGGTTTGCGCTTCGGCGTTGTCGGCAAACAGGGCGGTGTCGATGCGGCCGAGTTCGATGTCGTACTGCACTTGGCCGAGCAGTGTTTTGTGTTTGCCGTGGCGGCTCATGAAGGAGAGGGCTTTTTGGCCCGGCGGGGCTTTCAGGTAGCCTTTGAGGTCGCTTTGTACTTGGTAGCTGAAGCCGCCGAAGTTACCGCCTGCGCCGGAACCGAAGGCGAGGCAGGGCATATTGGATTTGACGAGGGTGTTGTAGCGGTTGCGCTCGCCGCGACCGGGGTAGGCGAAATGGTTGTTGCTCACTTGCTGCCAGCCGAGCCGCGCCAGTTCGCGCACGGCGTAGGCGTAGTGTTGGGATTGCACATCAAAACCGAACAGCGGCGGGAATGCGCCTTTTTCAATCATGCGGTTGATGGGCAGGAAGGGGTAGCAGTTGAAGGCGTAGGTGTCGAGGCCCGACAGGGGCAGGCCGGCGGCGCGTTCGATGTCGTGCGCCCAGATGTCATCGGTTTGGCCGGGCAGGCCGAAAATCAGGTCGGCCACAATCACAGCATCGAGGCCGCACAGCTCTTTCAGGTAGCCATAGGCTTCTTCGCCGCTGTGTTTGCGGCCGAGGCGGCGGCGGATGGCGGTGTTGAAGGTTTGAATGCCGATGGAAATGCGGTTCACGCCGGCTTCAACGGCGGCGCAGGCTTTGTCGAGCCCGAAATGGCTCATGCGGCCTTCGAGGGTGAATTCGCAGTCGTCGGCCAGCGGCAGGTATTGGTAGCAGGCGCGGATGAGGCGCACCAGGTCGGGCGTATCCAGCGCGGTGGGGGTGCCGCCGCCGAAATACACGGCTTGGATTTTGCCGCTGCCAGTGCGCTGTTCGGCTTCGGCAGCCAGCTCTTCAATCACTTTGTCCACATACGCGCCGCCGTGCTCTTCTTTCCAGGCGTTGCGGTAGAAGCCGCAGAACACGCAGTGGTTGGCGCAGAAGGGGATGTGGAGGTAGGCCAGGCCGTCTTCATCGAGCGAATGGGCGATTTGGCTTTGCCACAGTTTCTGCCATTGCGGCATCGGCACGGGTACGCCGCCCCAAATCGGCATCAACGCCTGCCTTTCGGGAAAGGCTTGCGGCGCAGCTTCTTTCGACGGCCAGCGGATGGTTTTGATGGTTTGTGGGGCAGCAGCAGACATAGACTTTATTGGCAGATAGTAAACAAAATAGGAATTGATTCTACTACATGGAATGGTGTTGCTGAAATAGCAGAGTAGAAGCGTTTTCCTTTACCTTATTTTAGTGGTTTATTTTTATAAGATTTCTGTATATTTAAAGCAATTATTTCTTCATGCTGCGTTGGTTCGCTTCTCCATACTCCTGTACTGTCTTCAGCTCACCGCCTTGTATGCAAAAATAATTGTTTCAGCTATAGGGAAGGCTACCTGGAAAACGAGGTGGTGGTTTCAACTAGCCTTTGGTATGCTGAGAGGAATTGTTGAAGCTTAATTTTGCTTTACTATGGTTTACAAAAAATAGGCAGCTGGTGTAGACCGAGCTGCCCATTTTTTGCCTTGCTGCCAACTACTGTTTCTCTTCCCGCAGCTCGCGGCGCAGGATTTTGCCCACGTTGGATTTAGGCAGCTCGTCGCGGAACTGAATGTCTTTTGGCACTTTATAAGCGGTGAGCTGGGTGCGGCAGAAGGCGATGATTTCTTCGCGGGTGAGCGCCGGGTCTTTTTTCACCACGAAAAGCCGCAGGGTTTCGCCGGTTTTGTTGCTGGGCACGCCGATACAGGCGGCTTCCAGCACCATCGGGTGTTTCGCCACCACTTCTTCCACTTCGTTTGGATACACATTGAAGCCGGATACCACAATCATGTCTTTTTTGCGATCCACTAGTTTGATGAAGCCTTGTTCGTCCATTTTCACTATATCGCCGGTAGCGAGGAAGCCGCGCTCGTCCAGCACAGCGGCGGTTTCTTCAGGGTGTTGCCAGTAGCTCTGCATGATTTGCGGGCCTTTAATATACAATTCACCGATTTCGCCCAGTGGCACTTCGTTTCCTTCACTGTCACGGATTTCTACCTCGGTGTTGGAGATGGGCAGGCCTACGGTGCCATTGTAGTCGCTGATGTTCAGCGGGTTGGCGCATACGCCGGGACTGGCTTCGGTGAGGCCGTACACTTCCACAATCGGTTGGCCGGTGAGCGCTTTCCATTGTTCGGCCACGTTTTCTTGCACCGCCATGCCGCCGCCCAGGCACAGTTTCCAGCTGGAGAAATCCACGCTTTGGAAATCGGGATGGTGGAGCAGGGCGTTGAACAGAGTGTTTACGGCGGGCAGCACGCTCACGCGATATTTTTTCAGCTCTTTGATGAAAAATTTAATATCGCGCGGGTTGGTGATAAGCAGGTTTTGCGCGCCGATGCGGGTGAAGATCATCAGGTTTACCGTGAGCGCGAACACGTGGTACATCGGCAGCGCGGTTACCACCAGTTCGCCCTCGACGGTAAGGTTGGATTGAATCCACTCTTCGGCCTGCAGCATATTGGCGCAGATGTTACCGTGCGAGAGGATGGCGCCTTTGGATACGCCGGTGGTGCCGCCGGTGTATTGCAGAAAGGCGGTGTCTTCGAGCGTAACCGGCACGGGATGGAAGGTGTGCGCCGCGCCTTGCTTGAGTGCGTGGTTGAAGCGCACGAAGTGGGGCAGCTCGTAGGGCGGCACCATTTTTTTCACATGGCGCACAATCAGATTCATCAGGCCGCCTTTGAAGAAGCCGAGCAAATCGCCCACGGAGGCGAGGATGATGTGTTTTACATCGGTTTCGGCCACCACTTCGGCCAGCGTATGAGCGAAGTTTTCCAGCACCAGAATGGTGGTGGCGCCGCTGTCTTTCAGCTGGTGTTGCAATTCGCGCGGGGTGTAGAGCGGATTCACGTTCACCACGATGCCGCCGGCCTGCAAAATGCCGAATACAGCCACGGGGTATTGCAGTAGGTTGGGCAGCATCACGGCCACGCGGCTGCCTTTTTCCAGCTTGAGTACGTTTTGCAGATAGGAGGCGAACTGCTCGGCCAGGCGCGCAGTTTGGGCATAGGTTTGCACCTTGCCGAAGTTGGTGAAGCCGGAGCGCTTGCCATAGAGGTAGGCGGTTTCGTGGAATACTTCGCAGATTGAGCTGTAGCGGCGCACGTCGATTTCGGGGCGTACGCCTTCCTGATAGCTTTGCAGCCAGATTTTTTCCAATTTGGTCTCCTGATAGGGGCTACCTGAAAATTCAGCTTTGCAGAAACTTTGCTGTGTTGCGCTTTCAGGTAGCCTTTAAGGTTTGTGTTGCTGGGTTTTGTTTGATTTGAATGAATTAAACGCCTGCACCAGCTTGGTCGATAATGCCGCCGCCCAGGCAGACGTCGCCATCATACAGCACGGCGGATTGGCCGGGGGTAACCGCCCATTGCGGCGCGTCGAATACCAGCTCGGCAGAGTCGTCGCCTAAATAGTGCAGTTGGCAGGGCGCATCGGCCATGCGGTAGCGGGTTTTGCAGGTGTAACGGCCTTCGGGTGGGCGGCTGCCGTGTGCTTCGCCGGGGTTTTCAGGCAGCGTCCAGCTTAATTGGCTCATGGTGAGGCTACCTGAAAATAATAGCGGGTGTTGGTGGCCTTGCACCACGATTAGGCGATTGGCGGCCAAATCTTTGCCGGCCACAAACCACGGCTCGCCGGTGCCGCCGATGCCCAAGCCTTTGCGCTGGCCGAGGGTGTAGAACATCAGGCCGACGTGTTTGCCCACGACTTTGCCTTCGGGCGTAACCATATCGCCTTCACGGGTGGGCAGATATTTTTGCAGAAACTCGCGGAAGGGGCGCTCGCCGATGAAGCAGATGCCGGTGCTGTCTTTTTTGGCGGCGGTGGGCAGGCCGGCTTCGGCGGCAATACGGCGCACTTCGGGTTTTTCCAAGCGGCCGAGCGGGAAGAGGGCGTGTTCGAGCTGGAAGGGCTGGAGGCGGTAGAGGAAGTAGCTTTGGTCTTTGTTGGCATCCAGACCTTTGAGCAGGTAATGCTTGCCGTTGCGCACTTCTTTGCGGGCGTAGTGGCCGGTGGCGATGGTGTCCGCGCCTTGCTCGACGGCGTAATCCAAAAAGCATTTGAATTTGATTTCGGCGTTGCACAGCACGTCGGGGTTGGGCGTGCGGCCGGCTTGGTATTCTTGCAGGAAGTAGGCGAATACTTTGTCTTTGTATTGGGCGGCGAAATTGACGATGTCGATATCGATGCCGATGATGTCGGCCACGGCGATGGCGTCGAAAGAATCCTGTTTGATGCTGCAGTATTCGTCGTTGTCGTCGTCTTCCCAGTTTTGCATGAACACGCCGCGCACTTGCTGCCCCTGCTGCTTGAGCAGGTGGGCGGTTACGGAGGAGTCGACGCCGCCGGACAGGCCGACGATGATGTTTTGCGGGGTAGGCATAATGTTTGGTTTCTAGGTGGGGCTACCTGAAAGTTTTCAGGTAGCCTTTTAATTTTAAGACTGGCCTTGCCGTTTTTTCACGCTCACTTGGCGTTTTTTGGTTTTGGCTTTGCTGCGGGCTTTTTCGTCGCGTTTGGCGATGCGGTTGCTCAAGGTGGTGCGGCGCAGGGGGTTGTTTTTGGTTTTTTCCGCCGTGTCTTCGTAGGGGTTGTCGGAAATATTGTATTGGATGCGCAGCGGCGTGCCTTGCAGGTTGAAGGCTTTGCGGAAAGTTTGCGTGAGGTAGCGGGTGTAGCTGTCGGCCACGTGTTGCAGCGAATTGCCGTGAATCACGATCACGGGCGGGTTCATGCCGCCTTGGTGGGCATAGCGCATTTTGGGGCGCACCAGCCCGGCGCGGGCGGGCTGCTGGCGTTCGATGGCCGACTGCAGCACGCGGGTGATTTTGGGCGTGGGCATTTTGATGAAGGCCGCGTCGTAGGCCGATTGGATGCTGGCAAACAGGCTGTCGATGCCGCGCTCTTTCAGGGCGGAAATGAAGTGGAATTTGGCGAAATCGAGGAAGTGCAGCTTGCGCTCGATGTCTTTTTTAATCGCGTTGCGCCGCTCTTCGGAAATGCCGTCCCATTTGTTCACGGCAATGACCAGCGCACGCCCGGCTTCCAGCGCAAAGCCGGCGATGGTGGCGTCTTGGTCGGCAATATCTTGCTGCGCGTCCAATACCAACACGGCCACGTTGGAGGCTTCTACCGCCTGCATGGCCTTGATCACGGAGAATTTTTCCACCGCTTCTTCCACCTTGCCGCGGCGGCGCACGCCGGCTGTGTCGATGATGGTGAAGGGTTTGCCGTCGCGTTCAAAGTCGATATGGATGCTGTCGCGGGTGGTGCCGGCCATATCGAATGCAATCACTCGCTCTTCGCCCAAAATGGCGTTCACCAGCGTGGATTTACCCACATTCGGGCGGCCGATAACGGCGAACACGGGGTGTTTGTTTCCCGGCTGTTCTTCTTCGGCTTCGGGGAAGTTTTCCAGCACTTCTTCCATCAGATAATACACGCCGTCGCCGTGCGCGCCGGAAATAACGTGCGGCTCGCCGAGCGCCAGCTCGTAGAATTCGGCAGCCAGCACGTCGCGGCGGCCGCCCTCGCCTTTGTTCACGGCCAGATACACGGGGCGCGGCGATTGGCGCAGGCGGTCGGCGATGATTTTGTCTTGCGGCGTTAAGCCTGTGCGCGCGTCCACCAGGAAAATCACGGCATCGGCTTCATCCACGGCCTGCAGGGTTTGCTTGGCCATTTCGTGCAGGATGCCGCTGTCCACCACAGGCTCGAAGCCGCCGGTGTCCACCACGAGATAAGGCTTGCTGCCGACTTTGCCGTGGCCGTAGTGGCGGTCGCGCGTGAGGCCGGGTAGGTCGTGCACCAGCGCGTCTTTGGTGCGCGTGAGGCGGTTGAACATGGTGGATTTGCCCACATTGGGGCGGCCGACTAGGGCGATAGTGGGTTTCATGATATGGTCTTTCTGTATCAGGCTGCCTGAGCCAAGCAGCGAGCAGGTGCGCGGGGGCACGGAAGGGTTGGTGTGGCTTCGTTGGAAGCGGGTTTTCAGGTAGCCTTTGATTTTGGAGTGCGGCTGCCAAAAGTGTGTAGGCGAGATTATAGCTGGTTATGAATGGTTTGGCTTGGGGAGATGGGCCGGATGGATGGGGAAGTGGCGGTTTTAGTTTACGCTAGGGCTAATGTTTTCAGGTAGCCTGCTTAGCAATAGAAGGCTACTTGAAACCAGAAACCTGCCGCTCTTAAAAAACGGCAGGTTTCTATTTGGCTTACAGCAAGGTATCCGACAGCGGAATATCCTGCGGCTGCACGGGCGTGGCGGGCAGGGGCTGCTCGCGCGGTTCGGTGGTGCGGCGGCGCGGGGCAGGGCGGGTGCTGGCGGGAATCGGGGTTTCAGTGCTGCCGGTACCGTCGGTGAGTGCTTCCACAGCACTGCCTTCAGGCAGGATTTCGTCCTGCTGCTGGGGCTCGGAGGCTTCCACAGCTTGCGGGCGGCTCAGCTCGGCAGCGCCGTTTTGCCAGGCCACAGATTGTAATTTGCCCTGCACGCGGGCGTTGGTGTTCTGGCAGGTGATGCAAACCAAGCGGCCGTTGCGGCTGCGCAAAACGCTGTTGATGCGGGCTGGGTTGGCGGTGAGGCCGTTGGCCTGCGACCAGGCAGCAATACTTTGGCGCAGGGCGGTGGTGTTCAGGTTGCGCTGTTGGTAGGGGTCGGCATAGGCGGCGAGCCAGAGGTGATTGTTGGCATCGGCATTGAGGCTGGCCAGCTGGTAGATCACAGCGGCGTTGGCGCCGGTGTGCACGCTGCGGGCAAATTGCAGTGCGTTGTTGCTGTGCATGCGCACGCAGCCGTGGCTGCGGATGCCGGGCACGCTGGCGGGGGCGTTGGTGCCGTGGATGCCCAAGCCTAAGCGTGGCGGGCCCAAGCGCACAAATACCGGGCCCAGCGGGTTGCTCGGGCCGGGCGGGATGCTGCTGATTGCGGGCAGACCGGCGGCAGCGCGCTCGCGGCGGATGCTTGCAGGGATGGCCCAAGTGGGGTTGTAGGCTTTGGAACCGATGTTGTAGTTGCCCAGCGGGGTGCGGGTACGGTTTTTACCCACGGCCACGGGATAGATGTTTTTCAGTTGGCCGTTTTCATACAGGAAAAGGCGCATCTGCGGGATGTTGATGACGACGTGCTGGCCTTCGGCCACCGGTGAGAAATCGGGCAGCGGGGTGTTGTTGGCGGCGGCGGTGCCGACGGTGGCCAGGAGGCAAAGTAATGCGAGTTTTTTCATGTTAATCGTTGGGAAAAATAAGTTTGCGTGTTGTAAAGACGATAATGGTGTCATGATACCCGAAACTGCCACCGCTCGATGCGGCAGGCTACCTGAAAGCGGTAAAACGTGTTTTAATGCCACACATTGTTCCGATTACGGCGCATAGTTTATGCACGGCCGGCTCGGTTTGATTTGTTTAAATGTAATAGAATAATTAAGTTAGCAAAAATTTCAGGCTACCTGAAAGCCCAGCGTCTTACAAAACCCAAACCACATTCACTGCTTTTCTGTTCACTCACTTCACGGAGCAGCCATGCAACACCACATCATCCAATCCTTGCTGGACACCGATCTCTACAAATTCACTATGCTGCAAGTGGTTCTGCACCAATTTCCACAGGCGCACGGCGTGTATGAATTCCGCTGCCGCAATCTGGAAGAATGCGTGTATCCGCTGGTGGATATCCGCAGCGAGCTAGGAGCCGAGCTCGATGCCCTGTGCACCCTGCGCTTCACCCTGGAAGAACTCAACTATCTGCGCAGCCTGCGCTTTATCAAAAGCGATTTTGTTGATTATTTGGAGTTATTCCAGCTCAAACGCCGCTTCATCCAAATTTCTGTGGATGAGCAGAACCGGCTCTGCATCCATGTGGAAGGGCCGATTATCCAAGCCATGTTTTTCGAGATTTTCGTGTTGGCGATTGTGAACGAACTCTACTCCCGCCGCCTTGAGACTCCTGCAGTGCTGGCTGAAGGCGAACGCCGTCTACAGGTTAAGGCTGAACTGTTGCGGGGCTATGCTGCCGCCCAACAGATAGGCGAGCCGCCTTTCCTCGTATCCGATTTCGGCACACGCCGCCGTTACAATCTCGCCTGGCAGGAACACGTGGTGCACACGCTGAACCAAGCCGCCCCCAGCTGCCTGCGCGGCACCAGCAACGTTTATCTGGCCAAAAAACTCGGCCTCATCCCCATCGGCACCATGGCGCACGAATTTATGCAAGCCTTCCAAGCTTTAGACGTGCGCCTGCGCGATTTCCAAAAAGCCGCACTGGAAAGCTGGGTGCGCGAATACCGCGGCGACCTCGGCATTGCGCTCACCGACGTGGTGGGCATGGATGCCTTCCTGCGCGATTTCGACCTTTATTTTGCCAAACTCTTCGACGGTCTGCGCCACGACAGCGGCGATCCCTATGTGTGGGGCGAAAAAGCCTACGCCCACTACCAAAAGCTCAAAATCGACAGCCGTACCAAAATGCTCACCTTCTCCGACGGTCTCGATTTGGAAAAGGCCTGGGCGCTGCACCAATACTTCAAAGACCGCTTCAAAACCAGCTTCGGCATCGGCACCAACCTGACCAACGACATGGGGCACAAGCCTTTGAACATCGTGCTCAAACTGGTGGAGTGCAACGGTCAATCCGTAGCCAAACTCTCCGACAGTCCCGGCAAAACCATGGGCGATAACAATACTTTCCTCGCCTATCTGCGCCAAGTGTTCGAAATTGCCGACATGCAATAGGGCGTGAAAAATTTTCAGGTAACCTCTTGCTGCTAGCATTCTAGATGCTACCTGAAACTTTATCCATGCCCTTCGGATTTCTATATATGAAATGACTAGGCCACCTGGCCGTCATCATCAAAACTATGTACCGCTGCTTCGGGCTGGCCGATCTTTATGGCCGTGTGTGGCAACTCGCATCGTTTACCTTGGCTCTGGTTCGGACTCCGATATGCTGTGTACGATGGCACGGAACAGATTGGATTTTCTGTGCCTGCTGGCTATTGGTTATGATGAAATCTGCCGGGGTGATTTGCTGCTGTTGCCACCCAACCATAATAAAGACAAACTTTTTGTCAAACCCAACCTGCCTTTTGCTCTTGGGTGGAAAATACTTTCCACACCACTGTTCCTGAGCTTGGAACGGAGATTATGACGCCGGTTTTGTTGATGGGGCAGGGAAATGCAGACAATCTGTTTGTTTGTTGGGTTAAGCAGCAGGTAGCGGAATAAATGGGTAACGGCTTGCCGCCTTATGTCGGGAGATGCTAAGCCGCTCTGCCCGATATGGCTCCTGAAAATTTGTAATGGTGGGTTTTATATCCGCCTGCAACGTTAGTACGGGCTATCTGCAAACGTAAGTTGCACCCGCAATGTTGGTTGTGTTAAAGGCTGCCTGAAAGTTTCAGGTCCTTTCCCATCCCAATCTGCTAAATACTCCCAATCTTCATTTGGATGCGGGCATATGTGTCGGGAAAAGTAAATTGTTCGTGCCGCATTAGCCCCAAAATGCCGCTTCAAACCCTGCCGCATATTCCGGCGGCAATTCGCGGCACAGCAAGTTGCGCAGGGCTGCACGCGAATCTTCGGGTTTGCCGCCTTTTTCTCCATCACAAAACAGCCAGCCGGCTGCCTGCCATTCTTGTTCGAAGCGGTGTATTGCCAGCAGCGTTTGCATTAAGACAGCCACGGATGGCGCAACAAGGTGGTGGTTTCCCACGGTACTGTGTCCAGTCATCAGCCAATAAACAAGGCTGCCGGGCACGGCGGTGTCGGCGAACAGTATCGAGTCGTCAAACATGTTGCCAAATACCGCCCATTTTCGCGCCAGCCGTCTATTGGCAAATATTGTTTCACCTTGTTGTTCCAGCCAAACGCCCAATCGTTCCAAATATCGGGCAAACCTGCATAAGGCAGCCATTGCAGGAACAAGGTTTGCATTTCCAGCCAGTAGTCGGCACACGGATTTTCGCCCGGTCATGTACTGTCTATAATGGCAGTAGAAATCCGTCAGCTTGCCTAAATGCAGGTGGCGCTTGTCGGCTAAGGCAGATTTTGCGGCTCTGGTGTGTAAGGCAGGCCGAAGGTTTGGGCGAAAGTGCGGATAAGGTTGGTGTTGGGCATGGGGTTTTATTCCTGTTCGGGCAGTTTTGCCTGGTGTTTATATTTTCAGGTAGCCTCGCGGGTAGGTTCTACATTCGTGGTGCGGGCTACCTGAAACTGTAGGCTGTAATCCTTTAATAGTGTTTGGATTGAAGGCTACCTGAAACCCTATTCGGCTGCTCTGGGATTAAATTCGTCCAGTTTCTGCTCTACCCAAACTCGGGCGGTATTGGGGTGTCGGGCATGGTTCGGCTTCGCCGAAGTGGGAGACGGCGGGCAGGGAGTGCAGGTCGGTATCGATGTCTAGGCTTAAAAAGTAGTCATGCAGGTCAAAGCTTACGTTGAGGACGCAGCCGGGGAGGGACGATGCGGTCGTGCAGGTGGCTGAAAAGGCAGTGCTGCTAGTCAGTGCAGATTGTGCTGCACTTGACAGCGATGTCTGGTACGCCGAAGCGTTCGTTGAGCTTCCAGCAAGGCTGGCGGCCTTGGCTGATTTTGAAGTGGACGTTGCCAATTTGCTGGTCGCTGAGGCAAACTTGCTATTCGTCTGTGCCTTCGATGCAGAGGTTTTTGCCGAAGCTGGCTGCTGATTTGGCTGTATTCAAAGGGTTCGGGCTAGGCAATGCGGATTTCGCGGATGGTGTCGATGGTTTGGGGCATGATGGATCCCTCCACAAGGTTGGGGCGGATTATAGTGGATGGGCTTGGTTTCCTCTTTTACAGGCTATGGCTGAAGCGCATTTTTCCCTACAAGGCGGCGAGCTGCAGATAGTATAAGAGTACGGTAAGGCGAGCCGACACCATATGAAGAAATAATTGCTTTAGCTATATCTGAAAGTTTCAGGTAGCCTTTCATTTGGCAGCCTGAGCCAAGGCAATAAAAAACAGGCAAGCTTGCAGCCTGCCTGTTTGCATGGTTTGGCATAATTAATCGTTGAATATGTTGCGGCTGCCAACAAATACTTGGCTGCTGTATTTACAACTGCCAGCAGTTTGGCAGCCGGGGATGGTTACACTCAAAGTGTAGCGGCCGGTATGGGTGGCGCGAAAGCCGAACATAGGGGCGTCGTCTTCTTCAGTGTCGGCTTTGATTATGCTGCCGTCGGCTGATTTTAGGGTCAGGTCGATGTTGTTGCAGCCAAGGTCACAGGCGGCGAAGAAGGAGTAATATTTGCCGGCGGTAAGCTGTACCTGGTGGTTTTTGGTTTCACCTGATTTGGCGCTGCCCTGGAACAGGTTGGTTTGGCGGGCGCCGGGATCTTTCTCCTGAATAACTTGTTTGTAGAGCTGCTGGGCTTCAGGCAGCCATGAACTGCCAGGCGCGGCCAAGGCGGCAGGGGCGGCGATTAGGGCAACCAGGCCTAAAACGGCAAATTTTTTCATGTTTCTTCCTTTTGTTTGGTTATATTATGAGTAAAAGTGTACGCATTATAATGTAAACTTGAGAAATGCTCTACTTTCCTATATTTTTAAAATCACTGGTTTACGGTTATGTACTTTGTATTTTCGGACGGGTTAGGGAAGGCAAAAGGCTACCTGAAATTTTAGCTTCGCAGAAACTCGCGAGCTCGTTTTCAGGTAGCCTTCTTTAGTGCACTCGAGTTCAGCGATTGAATACGGGTTTGGTGCCCATGAATACCTGGCTGCTGTATTCGCATTGTTCGGTGCTGCATTTAGGCATGGTAACAGTGAGGGTGTAGCTGCCGGTGCGGTTAGCACGCCAGCCGAACATGGGGAAATCATCGTCGTCGCTGTTTTCTTTAACCACGCGGCCATTGGCTGATTTTAGGGTCAGGTCGATGTCGCTGCAAGAGTAGTCGCAGTCGGCGAAGAAGCTGTAGTATTTGCCGGCAGTAAGCTGTACCTGGTGGCTCTGGTTTTGCTCTTTAGCAGCACGGCCGCTAAACAGATGGATTTGACGAGCTTGGGCGTCTTTTCTGTGCACTATATCGTGGTTGATTTTTTGTGCTTCGGGCAGCCAAGGGCCGTTTTCAAAGGCTTGGATACTGTAGGCACAGCCGGAAGAGGCTTCGCATTTGGTCATGTTGGCGGTGAGGGTGTAGGTACCGCTGGTTGAAATAGCGCTGTTGATGACGGGGTTATCGTCGTCGTCTTTATCTTCTTTGATGGTTTTGCCGTTGCTATCGGTCAGCTTGAGGTCGATGTTGGAGCATTGGCGGTCGCAGTCGGCAAAGAATACGTAGGATTTGCCGGCTTCGAGCCGGATGGTGTGGTTTTGGCTGCGGTTTTGTGCCAGATTGCCGTTGAACAGCTGGAGTTCTCGCGCATCGGCACTCCGTTGACGCACGATTTCGCGGTTGATTCTTTGTGCTTCGGGCAGCCAGTTATCCGCCTGCGCAGGTGCAGCGAAGGCGGGGGCAGCAGCCATCAGAGTGGCGATGGCGGCAAGAGTAAATTTCTGCATGGAATGCTCCTTCTGGTTAAGAAAGTAATAAAAGGGGAACAACAGGCAGATTATAGCCAATGTGCGGGAATTTAACTAATCTTTTCTTATGTTAATCAGGCTACCTGAAAAACCATTTTCAGGTAGCCTGATTGGGGCTTAACGTACCGAGCGGATTGGTTCGGCTTGCAGGAGAACATGCTGCCTGCGGTCGAGCAGTTCCAGCCTGTTGCCGTTGATGCGGTAGGCGGCGGTGCGGGCAAAGGCGGCAGAGAGCCGCTCTTCCTGCACCTGAACGTTCGGCGGACAGAGCATCAGAGTGGTGGCGAGTTCGCCGATTTGCAGATTTTGGCCTTGGTGGCTGAAGTGGCCGGATAGGGAGTTACAGCCGAACGAGGCGTTCATGCGATTGTTGGCGTTGAACTCCAACGATCCGTTGGCGGCGTGGCGGCCGATGCGGGTGATGCGCCAGCCGTGGCGAGAGAGTTCTGCTGCGGGTGCGCTTGGTGCTGTGGCGGCAGGGGCAGGCCGGTCTGGCCCAGCGGAGGGCGGTGGTGCGCTGTCGGCAGGGTTGGGGTGGGCGGCGCAAGCGGTGAGTAGGAAGGCGGCAAGATAAATCGGTTTCATCGTGTGGGCTCCTATCTGGTGGAAAATTATTGAATCCAATTATTTGGATTATACACCCGAGGGTGTTGCAGTGTTAATTGAAATATAGCAATTTAAAAACATTTTGTTTTGAGAAAGGCAAACAGTATGGCAAAGGCTGCCTGAAAACTATAGTATAGTCGCCCCAAATAGGAACGATACGGCGTTGGTTCATTTAGCTGTGCTGCCTGTGGCTCGCTGCCTCGCTTCCTTCCTATTTGGAACAACCCGAATATTCTAACAAACACAAGGACACACCGTGTCAGTCGGACACTACGAAAATTTTCCTGTCGGCTCGCTGGTTTTGCCGCGCCGCCTGCGCCGCCCGGTGCACGCCATCTACGTGTTTGCCCGTACTGCCGACGACATGGCCGACGAAGGCGATTTGCCCAGCGAAGAGCGTCTGCGCCAGCTCGATAATCTGCGCGCCGAGCTCGACCGCCTTGCCGCCAGCCGAACTCCGCACAGCGAATTGATGCAGCGGCTCGAGCGCGAAGCCATCCGTCCGTTCAATCTTCCGCTTGAACCTTTCTACCACTTGCTTTCCGCCTTCAGCCAAGACGTGGTTAAAACCCGCTATCAGCACTTTGGCGAGCTGGTGGATTACGCTCGCCGCAGTGCCAATCCGATCGGCAGATTGCTGCTGCACCTCTACGGCCACACCGACCCGCTCAGCCTCGCCCAAAGCGACGGCATCTGTACCGCCCTGCAACTCATCAACTTCTGGCAAGACGTGGCCGTGGATTGGCAGAAAGGCCGCGTTTATCTGCCGCAAGACGACCTAGAAAAATTCGGCGTGAGCGAAGCGCAAATCGCCGAAGGCCGCGCCGATGCCGCCTTCCAACGCCTGATGGCGCACCAATGCCAGCGTGCCCACAAAATGCTCAAAGCCGGCTCTCCGCTGGGCAAAACTTTGCATGGCCGCATCGGCTTCGAGCTGCGCCTGATTATCCTCGGCGGGCAAAGCATCCTGCGCAAGCTGGAGGAAAACCGCTACAACGTCTTCACCCGCCGCCCCATGCTCGGCGCGAAAGATTGGTGGCTGATGTTGAAACGGGCTTGGCTGAAAAAGTGAACGGCTGTATTCCGCCCAGCCAAAAGGCTACCTGAAAATTTTAGTTTCGCAGAAACTTACGAGCTCGTTTTCAGGTAGCCTTTTTGTTGCACGGCAATATTGTTAACTTCAAGGATACTCAATCAGCGCATAGGCCGAATGGTTGTGGATGCTTTCGAAGTTTTCGCTTTCTACGCTGAAGCGGTCGATGCGCGGGTCGTTTTTCAGCGCCACGGCGATGTCGCGCACCATGTCTTCCACGAATTTGGGGTTTTCGTAGGCGTGTTCGGTAACGTATTTCTCATCGGGGCGTTTGAGCAGGCCGTAGAGCTGGCAGGAGGCTTTGTTTTCCACCAAATCGATGATTTCTTCAATGGAAACTTCCTGTTTGTGGCAGGTGAGGGTAACGGTAACGTGCGAGCGCTGGTTGTGCGCGCCGTATTGCGAAATTTCCTTGGAGCAGGGGCATAGGCTGGTAACTGGAGCCAGTACTTTGATTCGGTGGCTGTATTCGCCGCTGGCCGACACTTCGCCCTGCCAGGTGACGGCGTAGTCGAGAAACGAGGTGATGCCGCTCACGGGGGCGGCCTTTTTACGGAAGAAGGGGAAGCTGATATTGATGCGGCCGGCTTGGGCATCGAGCCGCTCCAGCATATCGAGCGTGAGCTGATGCAGGCTGGTGAAATCGAGCACCAGGTGCTGCCGCTCTTCCATCAGCGCCACAAAGCGCGACATATGCGTGCCTTTTTGCGAGGCAGGCAGGGCAACGGTCATACCGATGCGGGCGATAGTGTGCTGCACGCCTTCTGCGCCCTGGATTTGCAGCGGGAAGTGCAGGTCTTTGATGCCCACTTGGTTGATGGGCATATTGCGTTGGTCGGGGCTGCTTTGCACGTCGGCAATGGCATTCATCCGTGGTTTCCTTATCGGGTGTGTGTGGCGGTGGATTAAGGGGGCGAAGTATAGCCCTGCCGCTGCCGCCGGGCAATTGTTGGCGTGAGTTTATAGCGCAGATTTATGGCTGCAATTTTGTGCAATCGGGTGTGTTGCTCGGTTTTGGTTTATCATACCGCCCGCACCACCCCCTGTTTAAAGGACTGCTATGAATATCCTTTTTATTGCCGACCCGCCGGCCACCTTCAAAACCTACAAAGACACCACCTACGCCATGATGCGTGAAGCCACCAAGCGCGGGCACAAATTGCACCACACCCTTGCCGGCGAACTCTCCGTGCAAAACGGCAAAGTAGTGGCCCAAGCCGCTCCTTTCCAATTCATCGGCGCAAAAGACGACCACGACCACGAATGGTTTCAGGTAGCCTCAGCCGAACAACGTGCGCTTGCCGATTTTGATGCCGTGATTATGCGAACCGACCCGCCGTTCGATATGCAATACCTCTACAGCACCCAGTTGCTCACCCTCGCCGAACAGCAGGGCGCAAAAGTGTTCAACAGCGGGCAGGCCATGCGCGATTTCAACGAAAAACTCGCCATTTTGAATTTTGCCCAATTCACCGCGCCCACCCTCGTTTCCACCCGCGCCGCCGACGTGCGCGCCTTTTTGGCCGAACACGGCGACATCATCGTCAAACCGCTCGACGGCATGGGCGGCATGGGCATTTTCCGCCTCACCGAACGCGACCCGAACATCGGCAGCATCCTCGAAACCCTGGTGCGGCTGGATACGCGCACCATCATGGCGCAACGCTACATCCCCGAAATCGTGCATGGCGACAAACGTATCCTCGTGATTGACGGCGAAGTCGTGCCCTTTGCCCTTGCCCGCATTCCGCAGCAGGGCGAAACGCGCGGCAATCTGGCCGCAGGCGGGCGCGGCGTGGCGCAGGAATTGAGCGAGCGCGACCGCGAAATCGCCGAAACCCTCGCCCCCGAACTGAAACGGCGCGGCATTTTGCTCGCCGGTTTGGACGTGATTGGTGAAAACCTGACCGAAGTGAACGTGACCAGCCCCACCGGTTTCCAAGAAATCACCAAGCAAAAAGGCTTCGACGTGGCCGCCAAATTCATCGATGCGGTGGAACGGAACGCGTGATAGGCGTTGCTAATTGAAGCCCAGTTTTCAGGTAGCCTACGGTAGCGATAGAGGCTACCTGAAGAACGAAAGTTCTTTGTATACAATTATTTGTATGCTGTATGTCCACGATTGAAGGCTACCTGAAAATTTCAGGGCGGCAAACCATAGTTTGGCTCCATGCCGATCTGCATATTTTCAGCGTCATCGAGCAGGATTGCCCGTTTCCGCTTTGTTGCCGAACTTATTTTTCAGGTAGCCCCCGCACATCATTCGGAGCACGCCAATATGACCAAACCACTTACATTATTGCTGTCCGGCTTGTTTGCCGCGCTGTGTTGGACAGTGGCGGATATGCTGCTGGTGGGCTTTGTGCAGTCGCTGGAGCAGTATCCGCTGTTTTCGCACACACTGGCCGCAGGCCTGGGCGACGATGTGGATTTGGCAGTGCTGATGCTGGCCGGATCGCCGCAGCGGCTGTTTTGGGGCGTGTTGCCCGCCACTTTCAGCCTGCCGTTTTATTTGGCCTCGGCTTTCGGTGTGCGCCGTTTGCTGCGCGGCAGGGCGGCAGGTGCGGTGTTGTGCCTGCTTTCGGCAGGCTATGCACTCTCGCCCTTGGGTCATGCAGGCTTTTATTATATGGGCATCAGCGCGCAAACCCTGCTGCATAGCCCGCCTGAAGCCTATCTGCTGCTACTGGCGCAATTTCGGGCGTTTCATGCCATGCTGACGGTGCATTGGTTTGCCTCGGCGGGGCTGCTGGCCGCGGGCTGGCTGGTGCTGCTGGTGCAAACCGTGCGTGGGCAAACCGCCTTGCCGCGTGCTTCTGTATGGGCAAACCCCTTGCCGGTGGGTGCTGTGGTGGCGGGCGTGTGCAGCCTGTTTCCACAATCGGCCGCAGCGGCCTGCATCGGCGGAGCAACATTCAATATCACCCAGGCGGTGTTTTTCGCCTCCGCTTGGTATTGCCTTTATTCCAACTACCAACATCAAAAGGAGCATCGATGAAACCCGGCAAACGCGGCCTCGCGCGCCTTATCGCCGCCGCCCAATATTCCTGCGACGGCCTCGCCGCCGCCTACCACAACGAAGCCGCCTTCCGCCAGCTGGTGTGGCTGCACGCCATGCTGCTGCCCCTGGCGTGTTGTTTCGATTTTGATACGCCCGTGCGCATGCTGCTGGTGGGCGCATCGTTGCTCTCGCTGATTGTGGAACTGTTCAATACTGCCATCGAAGCCGTAGTGGACAGGATCTCCGAAGAGCTGCACCCGCTCTCCAAAATCGCTAAAGATGCTGGCTCCGCCGCGCAGCTGGTGGTGTTGCTGCTCGTTAGCGTTTTTTGGCTGATGGCCTTAAGCACCCTGTAGTCCAGCCCCGTTTAAATAGAAAGGATAGCATATGAAACTTAAGCAAATCGTTATCCTCTCCGGCCTGCTTTTGGCCGCGGCCGCCTAGGCAGAAGTGCGCGCCAGCCCTGTGGCAGAAAGCATGGTGGGTGGAGGCTACCTGAAACCACAACTACCTGATTCAAAATCATGAAAGACAACTTCCAACTCCTCGACGACACCCGGCATATGTTGCAATGGCTTGCCGATGAACCCTATGCAGAAATCCGATGCAGCATCGAAAGCATTCTGCGCGAACAAGTGGCCGACAGCCGCCTGCTCGATTTTGCCGTTACCTCCCCGCCCGATTGGCTCACCGTCGGCACCCGCTCCGAAAGCAATCCCGAAACCGTAACCATAAGCCGCACCGCCGTGGCCTTTGAGTTTTGTCTGCACGTGTCCGGCGCTGGCCGCACTCACGAGCTCCAAGGCGTATATAGCTGGGCGGCCTGGCATTTGGATGGCAGCGGCGAACCAAACCAGCAAGTCTGGTTCGATATAGGTGGCACGCTGGCCGAATTCGGCAAAGATGGCGCACTGCTCGAGCGGCTGAACCAAGGGGCAGCGGTATGAGCCAGGCGGATAATCGGATTTGGGTGTTTCAAGGCAGCGGCAGCCGGAATGTGTCGGCCTGCTTTTCCGGTAAAGAAAACGCAGAGCGCTGGATTCAGCAATACGTCCTCAGCGGCCTGCTCACCGCCTATCCAATTGATCAGCCGGTGTATGATTGGGCAGTGCAAAGCCAAATCATCCGCCCCACCAAAGACGAGCAATAAACCGCCCAATTCATCCAAAATTTCAGCAGCGCCCATCTGGAGCACTACCACTACGAAGCAAGCAAAGAAGCTTAAAGGCTACCTGAAAACCGAATCTTCAATGCAGTGGAAACGAGCCACGCGAGTTGCGGCGAAGCTCAAATCGATGCCAAACCCATGAATAAAAAACCGCTACTTGCCCTATTATTCGGCACAATTCTTCTGCTGCTCGGCGGCTATGTTTTTCTGCGGCACAGCAGCAACCCGCCCGGCAGCCTGCCCAACACAGGCAACAGTGCCGGCCTCAGCCCCAGGCAGCAAAGCCTATTGCAACAGCCCGCCCTGCCGCCGGGCAGCGAAATTGCCAAACTCGTTGTACGCAAGGACGAGCGTGAAATGGATGCCTATGATGCGCAAGGCAATCTACTGAAAACCTATCCCATCGCACTCGGCTTTAGCCCGGTTGGCCATAAACAATTTGAAGGCGACGGCAAAACCCCCGAAGGCCGCTACACCGTCAACGACCGCAATCCCTACAGTGGCTATTATAAAAATCTCGGCATTTCCTACCCTAACGCCGCCGACCGCGCCCATGCTGCCGAACAAGGCAAAAGCCCCGGTGGCGACATCAAAATCCACGGCCTGCGCAACGGCCTAGGCCTTATCGGCGCGCAACACCTGCGACGCGATTGGACCCACGGCTGCATTGCTGTAACCGATGGCGAAATCGACGAACTTTACGCTCACGTCAAACCGCATGCTGAAATTGAGATTTTGCCTTAGCGGGCAGGGTAGCCTTTTATGTGGTTCAGTTGTTTCTATTCCCGCTTCTGCGCCACCGCCCATTCATACAGTGCCTTCTTGTTTGCCCCGCTGATGTCCGCAGCCAGCGCGGCGGCTTTTTTCGGCGGCAGTTCGGCGGTGAGCAGGCTCATGATGTGCCGCGCCTGGTCGTTTAGTTCATTGGTAGCGGCGGCTTCGGGCGGATGCAGCACCAGCACCATCTCGCCGCGCGTCTGGTTGGCATCGGCACGCACGGCGGCCAGCACTTCGGCTACGTTGCCGCTGATGAAGGTTTCAAATGTTTTGCTAATTTCGCGTGCCAGCACCAAATGTCGGTTGGGCAGGATTTCGGCCATTTGGGCGAGTGCCGCCTCGATGCGGTGCGGCGTTTCAAACATTGCCACGGCATAGGGCACTTCGCGCCAACGCTCAAACCATTGCACCCGTTCGCCCGCCTTGGGTGGCAGAAAGCCGGCAAAATAAAAATCTGACTGCGTTACCCCGGCTACGCTCAAAGCCGCCATCACCGCGCTGGCTCCGGCCACCGGCACCACCTTGAAACCTGCTTCCCGCACGCCCGCGGCCAGCCGCGCTCCGGGGTCGCATACCGCCGGCGTGCCCGCATCCGATATTTGCGCCACCACCTGCCCGGCGGCGAGCGCGGCGGTGATGGTTTCGGTCATTTGCCGCTCGTTGTGTTCGCGCACGCTCACGAGCTTGGCGCGGATGCCGTAGGCGGAGAGCAGCTGCTGGCTCACGCGCGTGTCTTCCGCGCATACCAAGTCTGCCCGTTGCAACACCGCCAGCGCACGCAGCGTGATGTCGGCCAGGTTGCCGATGGGCGTTGCCACCACATACAGCGTTTGCGGCTCAATCTGCGCGGCCACCTTATCCAATATTTTTTGCCACATTCTCTTCGGGTATGATTGCGTTTGAAACGCCGCAAACTATAGCAAATTAAATTCGCTTCCGATACAAGGCGGGGCAGGCCGTGGCGGAAGCGGAGCTGATTTACGGTATCGCACGAAAGGAAAACTATGCGCCTTAACCACGCCACCGGCCAAGCTGCCGAAGATACCGCCGTAGGCTACCTGAAAAAACAGGGTTGCCGTATCCTGGTGCGCAACTGGCATTGCCGCTATGGTGAAATCGACATCATCGCCGAGCAGGGCGGGGTGTATTTGTTTGTGGAGGTGCGGCAGCGGCGCAGCCAAAGCTTCGGCGGCGCGGCAGCGAGCATCACTCCGGCCAAACTGGCCAAACTCAGCCGCAGCGCCGAAACCTGGCTCCAGCAAAATGCGCCGAATCAACCTTGCCGTATCGATGCCATATTGATTGAAGGCGATCAGCCGCCGCAATGGGTTCAGAATATCGGCGGGTATTGAAGCGACAGTCGGTGCTGGCGCAAGGCTACTTGAAAGAGGGTTGGATTTTTTGGCTTTGCAGAAACTTGCGTTACTGGTTTTCAGGTAGCCTTTGGTGCTTGCAGTGAGGTTGGTATTGACCACACAGGCAAGCCTAAACGGTGCTTTGCTCGCCCGCGGTGGTAAAGGCCACCTGAAAATGCGGATGTGTTTTGTGCTTGACAGCAACTGGCGCTGCTTGTTTTAGCCGTGTTGCAGGCGATGTTTCAGGTAGCCCTTACCCGCTTGCCTGTTGCCAGCAATTGTTCAAACCACCATATGCCGCTACAATAGCCGACGTTTTCATTTTTTATTTTCAGGTAGACTTTATGAACCCAGCCGCCCAACGCGTATTGCAGCATTTTCAAGAAAGCATTGCCGCCAAACAGCAGTGTGCCGAACAATTGGCCGAGCCGACGGCGCGGGCAGCGGCTTTGCTGTTGGATTCGCTGATGGCCGATGGCAAGATTTTGGTGTGTGGCAACGGCGGTTCGGCAGCCGATGCGCAGCATTTTGCCGCCGAGCTCACCGGCCGTTTTGAAAAAGAACGTATGCCGCTGGGCGCCATCGCGATCACTACCGATACTTCCGCGCTCACCGCCATCGGCAACGATTATGCCTTTGATCAGATTTTTGCCCGCCAAGTGTCGGCGCTCGGCCGCCCGGGCGATGTGCTGGTGGCGATTTCCACTTCCGGCAATTCCGGCAATGTGCTTGCTGCCATCGAAGCCGCCCGCGAGCAGGGTATGAGCGTGGTGGTGCTCACCGGGCGCGACGGCGGCAAAATCGCCGGCGTGCTGGCAGAAGGCGATGTGTTGCTCAACGTGCCGCATAAGCGCACGGCGCGGATTCAGGAAATCCATATCCTGCTGATTCACGCCCTGTGCGATCATATCGATACCGCTTTGTTTGAAGAATAAACGCTTCACCCATTTCCGCCCAATAAGGACAATAAACCATGAAAAAAAGTTTCCGCCTCCTGCTGCTGTGCCTGCTGCCGCTGCCGCTTTCCGGCTGTTTTACCGCGCTGGTGGGCGCGGGCGCGTTCGGCGTGATGTCGGCCACCGACCGCCGCAGCACCGGCGCGCAGGCCGACGACCAAGTGATGGAAGTGCGCATCCAAAACACGGCGCTCACCCATCTGCGCAGCAATAACACTATGCAGGGCTTTGAGCCGAAGCTTTCCGTGGTGAGCTTCAACCGCCAGGTGCTGTTGATGGGCTTGGTGGCCAGCGAGGCCGACAAGGCATTTGTAGAGCGCGTGGCGCGCGCCCAGCCCAATGCTGAGAAGATTTACAACTATATTCAGGTCGCCACCAGCGCACGCGGCTTCGGCGAGGTAAGCAACGATTCGTGGGTTACTTCCAAAGTACGCACTACCTTGCTCGGCACCAAGGGCGTGTCGGCCAATCATGTGAAAGTGGTAACGTATAACGGCGTTACTTATGTGATGGGCATCCTCACGCCTGAAGAGCAGGCGCTGGTGAGCAACACCGTGAGCACCACCGCCGGCGTGCAGCAAGTGGTTACGTTGTATGAAACCTTCGTGCCCAGCAATGTGCGCTAAACACGCTTATCTTTGAATTGTAAGGAAAGTTCATGACCGGCAAAGAAATGCCTTCTTCTTCCAAAAAGCCGCCGCGCAGCACGTTTAGCCGCATTGTGTGGATTGCATTTATTGTGGCCTTTATCGTGGTGTTCGCGCTGGTGGCCATGGCTTGGCTCACGATGCAAAAATCCGATTCAGTGCGGAGCCCCGGCGATGCTTCCGCACCGCAGCAGGGCGTGGAAATTTGGCAGCCTAACGGCGCATCGGCTGTGGCCGGCCAAACCTACAGCTTGCCGCCGGCTGCCGATATGAATGCCGCTTCCCAGGCGTCCGAGCCGGCACAAGAGCGCCCCGCCGCGTCGCGTCGTGCTACACCGGCCACCCCTGCTGGGGAAGAAGTGCCGATTCAGCCGGTTGCCCCGCAGCAGGAAACCGAAATCCGACCGATTGAGGTGCCGGTGAAACCTGCGCCGCAACCCCAGCCGCGCCAGCCTGGAGGCGATGGCGGTGGCAATCCGGTGGATAGCCTGTTTTAAAACGGAGGGTACCTGTAAAGCGCAGTGTAGCGAAGTTTTAGGCAGCCTGTTTGTGGTTATGGTTACAGCAATGTTTCATGGCCGGCTATTGCTATAGTTACACGTATTTCTTCCTACTGCGTTGGCTTGTTTTGCCGTATTGCGTTGTACTGTCTGCGGCTTGCTGCTTGGTATGAGAAAATGTGCTTCAGCTATAGTTAAGAGGAGAGAGATAGTGAAAGTTTACCGCTTGCTTACCGGCACAGACGATTCCGTGTTCTGCCGCCGCGTAACCGAAGCCCTGCAACAAGGTTGGGAGCTGCACGGCAGCCCGACCTTGGCGCACACCGACAACGGCGTGCGCGTGGGGCAGGCGATTGTGAAAGAAGTGGCGCAATACGACCCGAATAAGCCGTTGAGCGAATATTGATATGCAGCAAATAGCAAAGGCTACCTGAAAACTTTTCAGGTAGCCTTTATGGTGTCTGGGCGCGCAATCAATTGCTCTGCACTTGAACCCGGCTCGGAAACTTCGCGGCCACTTGGATGATGATGCTGTGTGTGCGGGTGCCGCGTTCAACCACCTGTTTTAGCCGCGCTTCGTCCAGCCCCTGTTTTTCCACTTCTTGCAGCACGCTGTGGTATTCGCTAAAGGCACTGGTGCATTCGGCAAGCAGGGCATCATCAGGAATCGAGTGGCAGCCGCCTCGGTCGGAATTGGCCATAAACCCGGCACTATGCCGCACCGGCATCATCACAGCTTCGGGCACACTGCCGAAATCGGTACGCTTATTTAGATGGGTGAGGAAGCGGTTTTCGTTGTTGATGAACACATTGTAGTGTTCTACAAACTCTTTCAGCTTCACGGTTTTAACAGCATCGTAGCCGCGCCAGCCTAGAAGGACGATGGCAAGGGCGCCGCTGATGAGGATTTTTTTGGCTTTAGGGGACATAGTTTCTTCTTGGTTTGCTTGAAAAAAGTCATGATTAGATTGCTATATTGTTGGCGGGTATTTTCAGGTAGCCTCTACAGTGTGCGGGAGGCTGCCTGAAAATATAGTCGCCCTAGTGGGGGGGGGGAACGATACGGTCTTGGTTCGCCTTGCTGTATCGTTCTTATTGTTGTGACTTGCCGCTTTGTTTCAATCCCTATTGGAAGTAATATATATTATACTGGATTGCACCGATACCCATTATCCGGCCAAACCCACCAGCAGCTGCCGGATGGTGGGCCAGGCTTCGCCGGTTTCTGCGCCTTTGATGATGCGGTCGATGCGGGCGCATTCTTGCAGGGCGGCGATGAGGCGCGGGGTGGGGATGCGGCGCACGGCCAGGGGGGCGAGCTGTTGTTTGCTGCCCCACAGGCGCAGGCTGTTGCGCACTTGGGCTACGGTTTGCCCTTGTTTGAGGGCGGCGGTGAGGCGGATGAGGGTGCGGATGTCGTCGGCCAGCATCCACAGCAGCATCACGGGTTCTTCGCCGTCGGCTTCGAGGCCTTCGAGCAGGCGCACCACGCGGGCGGGTTCGCCGCTCATCCAGGCGGCGGCGAGCTGGAATACGTCGAAACGGGCTACGTCGGCCACGGCGGCTTCGGTTTCGGCAATGCCCAATTCGTGGCCGGCGGGGTAGAGCAGGGCGAGTTTGTCGATTTCCTGCTTGGCGGCCAAGAGGTTGCCTTCCACGCGCTCGGCAAACAGGGCCAGCGCTTCGTTGCCGATGGATAAATGATGCTGCGCGAGGCGGCCGCGTATCCAGCCGGGCAGAGCCTGGGCATCAACGGCTTTGGCTTCGACTACGGTGCCGCTGCGGCTGAGGGCGGCAAACCATTTGGCCTGGGTTTGGGCGCGCTCAAGTTTGGGCAGGAGGATGACGGTTACGGTGTCGGGGGGGAGGTTGGCGGCCAGTTGTTCGAGGGCTTCGCCGCCGGCTTTGCCGGGCTTGCCGCCGGGCAGGTGGATTTCGAGCAGTTTGAGTTCGGCAAACAGGCCGATGCTGTTGGCGGAGGCGAGGAGGTCTTGCCAGTCGGCGGTGGTGTCGGGGGTGTGGGTTTCGCGGTTTAGGTAGCCCTGCTCTTTGGCGGCGGCACGGATGGCATCTAAGGCTTCTATCCGCAGCAGGGCTTCTTCGCCGTGCAGCACATACAGCGCTTGCAGGGGCTGTTTGAGCTGCGGCAGCAGGCGTTCGGTGCTGATGGCGGCCATTATTCGGCTTTCAGGTAGCCCAGGCGGCGCACGAGCTGGCGGGCGGCGTCCACGCGCATATCGGCCCAGAGTTGGGCTTCTTCTTCTTGTTTACCGAGGATTTCGCTGTCGCTATAGTCCAGCGTGCGGTATACGCTGATGAGCATGGGCTCGCCCAGGGCTTTTTCGCCGCGCCAGGCTTGGGCGGCTACTTTGAGCTCCAGCTGGTATTCGGTTACTGTGCCGGAGAGGTTGAGGGTTTGGATGTTTTTATTGGTTTGGATAGCGGTTACTTTGACCACGGCATCGGCAAAGGCACTGTCGAGCTTGGCGTGGCGGCGCAGCAGTTCGGTTTCGATATTTTGCTGCAATTCGCGCCCTTGTACGGCCCAGGTTTGGTAGGGCAGGGGCGGGTTGAGCACGGGGTCGCTGCCGGCCAGGCGGAAGCCGCAGGCGGCGAGCAACAGCAAAAGAGGCAGCATCAGATATTTTTTCATGGTGTTTCCTTGGATTGCGCCGCAAGAGGCGGCGGCTTGGGGGCGTATTCTAGCGGATTGTGGATGGGGGAGGCTACCTGAAAACGGATAGGTGTTTTCAGGTAGCTTTTCAGTATGGACTCAGGCTATACATGACATGGTTTTCCGTGCGTACAAAATCAGTAGTCAGGTCAATCAGTTCTGCCCGGTATTGGTTTCGGTACGGGCAGTATTGGGCAAGAATCTCTGAGCTTATTGATATGCGCATCAGCGGGTACGGTTTGCACCCAGCGCATAAGTTTGTCCGTTGCGCCAGGCAAACCACCAATACAGGCGCATGTTCGGGTTATCGGGCTTGCTCATGCGGCAAAACGCAAATGCTTGATTGTGGATGCACACCATCGGCATAACTCGGAGTTCAGACGGCAGCAAGGCTTTCCATTCGCGCACTTTCTGCACGGAAGAAGTCTGCAAACGGCATTCGCCTGAGCCTTGGCACACCGGTGCCCATGGGCTGTTGCCGTTTTTCCCGTCCATCATCCATTGCGTGCCGCGCTGGTAATAGCGCATCTGCACCTGCGTGGGGTGCTGCTTCTTATCCAGTAGCACGTATTCGCCGGCATCCGATGCATCCAAACCAGCTGCCCATGTACTGCCGACCAACGCCAGCCATAAAACTATGATTTTGGTAATTTTCATAAAGATCTCCAAAGATAAAACCATTGCCTATTCCTGTTCCTGCTTAAGCGCGGGTTGATTGGGAAAACAGTGCAGCTTGTTTTTTAGTAGGCGAAAGTAGCCTGCACCTTATTATTCACACAGTGTATGTATAGTCGGGCAAACTTTCAGACAGTGTGATCAGGCTACCTGAAAGCTGATTCTCGAACTTTTCAGGTAGCCTGTTCCTTACGCCAACTTCGCTCTAACCAACTCTTGCACCTGTGCTGGATTAGCTTTGCCTTTGCTGGCCTTCATCACTTGTCCCACAATCGCATTCAAGGCTTTTTCGTTGCCGGATTTGAACTGTTCCACGGCTTTGGCGTTGTTGGCCAGCACTTCGTCCACCATCGCTTCAATCGCGCCGGTATCGGTCATCTGTTGCAAGCCGTGTTTTTCAATGATTTCGGCGATGGTGGCTTCGGGTTCAGCCCACATGGCTTCAAAGGCTTTTTTCGCCAACTTGCTGCTTAGAGTCCCGTCAGCGATCTTGCCCACCAGCGCGGCGAGGCGTGGGGCGGTAATCGGGCTGTCGGCAAGTTCCATGCCTTCTTTGTTCAGCGTGGCGGCGAGTTCGCCGTTCATCCAGTTGGCAGTCAGCTTGCCTTGTCCGCTGGCTTTGGCGGCTTCTTCAAAATAGGCAGCCTGCACGCGGCTGGCGGTGAGCAGGCGCGCGTCGTAGTCGTTTACGCCATAATCAGCTACGAAACGTACCGCCATTTCTTTCGGCAGTTCGGGCATTTCTTCTTTGGCTTTTTGCAACCGGTCGTCTGAAATGATGACGGGCAGCAAATCGGGGTCGGGGAAGTAACGGTAGTCGTGCGCGTCTTCTTTCAAACGCATCACGCGGGTTTCTCCTTTTTCTGGGTCGAACAGCATGGTTGCCTGTTGTACCTTGCCGCCGTCTTCCAAAATCTCGATTTGCGCTTCTACTTCGTAATTAATCGCCTGCTCCAAGAAGCGGAAGGAATTGAGGTTTTTAATCTCGCGGCGCGTGCCGAATTCCGCTTGGCCTTTCGGACGCACGGATACGTTGGCATCGACGCGGAACGAGCCTTCCGCCATATTGCCGTCGCAGATGTCCAGCCATGTGACCAAGCTGTGTAGGGCTTTGGCGTAGGCGACGGCTTCGGCGGCGGAGCGCATTTCGGGTTCCGATACGACTTCCAACAGCGGCGTGCCGGCACGGTTCAGGTCGATACCGGTTGCGCCGTTCAAGCCTTCATGCACGGATTTGCCCGCGTCTTCTTCCATGTGCGCGCGGGTTACGTTGATGGTTTTCACCGCGTCGCCGACCACGATTTCCAGCTTGCCGTGTTCGACAATCGGCAAATCCAACTGGCTGATTTGATAGCCTTTTGGCAAATCAGGATAGAAGTAGTTTTTGCGGTCGAACACGTTTTTCTGATTGATTTTCGCATCCAAAGCCAAGCCCAATTTGATGGCTTTTTCAACGACTTCTCGGTTCATTACCGGCAGCACGCCCGGCAGCGCGCATTCCACCACGCTGGCGTGCGCATTGGGTTCCGCACCGAATGCAGTCGATGCGCCGCTGAAAATTTTGGATTTTGTGTTGAGTTGGACGTGGATTTCCAGTCCGATTACGGTTTCCCAGGTCATAAGGGGTCTTTCTGTTGAAGAAGGGTTAATCGGTTTGTAAGGATTTCCGGTTGGGCAGAGGCTACCTGAAAACCCAGATTCTATCTTTCAGACGGCCTTTTGCCGCTATTTTCTGCGCGGCTGGAAGCCGGGAAGCTGCCAGTGGAAGCGGTAGGCAGCCAACCGCAAAAACAGGCCGGCGGCAAACAGCAGATGCAGGGTGAAGGCGTTTATCCAGCCGATCCGCGCGAGGAAATACATCAGCCCGCCGATGAAGATGGCAACGCTGCCGTAGAGGTCGGCACGCAATACGATGGGCACGTCGTTCACCAAAATATCGCGGGCAATACCGCCGCCCACAGCGGTTACAAAGGCGAGCACGATCACGCCGAACAGGTTTAATTGCAGGCCGATGCCGATTTGCGCACCGGTGATACTGAAGGCGGCCAGGCCGATGGCGTCGGCAATTAGGAAGGCGGCGGCAAGATGGGTGCGGCGGTAGCGTTGCACGCGCAGCAGCCAGGCGATAGCGAGGGTGGCGAATACCACAATGAGCGCGTCGGTGTGCCGGAACACCTGTGGCACATGTCCTACCAGCGCATCGCGCATCATGCCGCCGCCCACGGCAGTAAGCAGGGCGGTGATGACCACGCCGAGCACGTCGAGCCGCTTGCTGTAGCCGACGAGGTAGCCGGACACGGCGAAGGCGGCGGTGCCGATGATTTGGATGAAGTCGGTGGTGGTCATGGTTTCAGGTAGCCTTGCAGGCAGTGTTAGCTGGTTAAATAGGTTTTCAGACGGCCTTAAAGGCTACCTGAAAAGTTTCATGGGTTGTGCATTCATGCTGGTTAGTAACCTTAAACTGCTTTCAGGTAGCCTTATCTACATTGTTGCCGTTTAACTGCTTGAACTGCCGATAACTGTCGAGCAGGCGGCTTTGGTAGAGGCCGTTGCCGGAAAGGGTAATCATCAGGTAGTTTTGGGCGCGGGTCATGGCAACGTAGAGCAGGCGCGTGTTGTCGGCTTCCTGGTTTGCGTCTTTATGCTTCAAGGTACAGATGCCCATCAGCATCACGCGCTGGAATTCGAGGCCTTTGCTGCTGTGCATAGTAAAGACGGCAACAGCGTTGTTGTGCGGATTGTAGGCCTTTTTGCTGCCGCCGTAATGCAGGGAATGGCGGATGCCTTTTTGTTTCAACAGTTTGGCAACGTCGTTGCATTGTTCTTTGTTGTAGCAGATGACGGCGATGTCTTGCGGCGGAATGCGGTCTTTGAGCCATTTGTCGAGGCAGCGGGCAAGGTAGTCGAGCTCGCCCTGCCAGTCGGAGCATTCTTTGATATAGGGCGAAATACCGTTTACGCCTGCGGCTTCGGGCTCGACCAGAGGTACGCCGTCTTCGCCGCTTTCGTGCGGCTGCATTTTGTTTTGGGCAAACAGGTAGGCGAAGCCGATGATTTCTTTGGTGTTGCGGTAGTTCAGGCGTAGGATGGTGGTGCGGCCTTGGGCTTTGATGCCGACGCTGGATAGGGTGAAGCCCAAGCCTGCGCCGCTTTTTTTGTAGATGGCCTGGGCATCGTCGTAGAGCAGCAGCAAATGGCCGTTGTCGGCGTCGAGCATATACACGCTCAGGCGCAGCCAGTCGGCTTCGAAGTCATGCCCTTCATCAATCAGCACCGCGCCGTAGCGGCCGCCGGACAGTGTGCCGTCGTGCATGGCTTGCAGTACGGTCAGCGGGGCGTGTTCGTAACCGGGCAGATGGCGGTAGCGCTCGGGCGTCTCCAACCCGTATGCTTTTTGCAGTTTGCCGCACCATTGATGGAAGCTGCACACCTCCACTTTTTCCGCCAAGCCTTTGTCGGCCACGGCGGTACGTAATTTATCGGCCAATACGCGGTTGTAGCACAGTACCAAAACGGGTTTGTCGGACTGTTCGGCCAGGTATTGGCAGCGCATCAGCAAAATCAGGGTTTTGCCGCTGCCTGCCACGCCGTGAATGACGCGGTGGCCGCCGCCGATGCTGCGGGCAAGCTGCTCCTGTTGGATGTCCATGATTTTGATGATGTCGGGCGCGGCGATGGGGTGCGGCACAGAGTCGGCAGCTGGGTGCTCAGGCTGCTGTTCCATTTTGCCGTCGGCCTGGTCGGCAGAGAAGAGTTCCTGTTGCTCGGGCGGGTTGATGCGGACTTCGGGAAACAAATGCCAGCGGATGAGGTCGGTTTCGCTGCGGCTCAGGCTGCATTCGATGCGGTAGGGGAACATGGCGGCCAGCCTGTCGGCGATGTGCGCGTTGCCCTGCCCGCTTTTCAAATCATCTTTATATAGCGTTTGCGTGTGCGGCATCAGATGGTCGAATTTGGCGATGTCGGTAATTTTGGCGATGTCGCTGCGATTGAAACGGGTAAAAACTACGCCGTGCGCGTAGGGGATGCGCAGCCTGCCTTTGTATTCACCCTCGGTGTGCTGCAAGCGGGTTTCTTTTGATAACAAGTCGATGATTTGGAACATATAGCCGCGCGCCTGCTCCAACGGGTGTTTGACTGTTTTCGCGGTGTGCTCGAACACCATTTCACACTCGGTCTGGGTCATGCGCCTAAAGCTGCTGCCCGCCCAGTCCTTTACTTCCAAGCACAGCAGCCCCCTGTTTGGAAACAGTACGAGGAAATCGGCATACAGCCGTTTCTTACCCATCGGCACGTTGTACCAAACGATGCAGTCTTCGGCCAAATATTCGCGCAGGAAATCGGCGGTTTTACGCTCGCCTGCAGTCATGGCTTTGCGGATGTGCTCGCTCAGTTCAGGGATAAACTGTGGCATAGATGTTTTCCTCTTTAATCTTTGTTTTCCGTTTTAAATTTTCAGGTAGCCTCATGCTCAGGGAAGCAGTATAGGTTACAAATACCTAATTTATAGGCTATTCCTAGTTTTAAACTTGCCACCCAAGCCTTCATATTTTTTAAGTAGTTCAGCGTAGCTTTCTAGGGTTTTAGGTTGGAAAATTACTTCAGGCCACCCGAAAAGGTTATTCAAAACAAAAAGTACTATGGACTTCACAAATTTCAGGTAGCCTTTTCCAGACGGCCTCAAAAGGCTACCTGAAAACCTCACACCGGCACTTTCGTATGCCAATCGCTCGCCAACTGCACTTGATGCGCTGCGCCAAGAATTTTAGCTTCGGAGAAGTGGTTGCCGATGAATTGCACGCCGATGGGCAGTCCGCTGCTGCTGAAACCTGCGGGCAGGGTCAGGGCGGGCAAGCCGGCTAGATTCACGGCGATGGTGTAGATGTCGGAAAGGTACATCTGCACGGGGTCGTGGATGTCGCTGCCGAGTTTGGGGGCGGCGGTGGGCGCAGTTGGGGCGAGGATGAAGTCGCATTGCGCGAAGGCCGTCTGAAAATCGTTGGCAACGAGGCGGCGTAGTTTTTGGGCTTTCAGGTAATAGGCATCGTAGTAGCCGTGCGACAACACATAAGTACCGATCATGATGCGGCGTTTGACTTCGCTGCCGAAACCTTCGGCACGGGTGTTGCTGTACATTTCTTCTAGGTCGCTGAATTGGGCGGCGCGGTGGCCGTAGCGCACGCCGTCGTAGCGGGAAAGGTTGGTACTGGCTTCGGCGGAAGCGAGGACGTAGTAAGCGGGAATGGATAGGGCGGTTTGCGGCAGGGAAACTTCAATGGTTTCCGCACCTTGCGCTTTTAAAAGGTCGATGACGTTTTGCAGAGCAGCCTGCACATCGGCATCCGCGCCTTCGCCGAAATATTCCTTGGGCAGACCGATTTTCATGCCTTTGAGCGGTTTGCCCAAATCGCGGGTGTAGTCTTCTTTGCTGCGTTCCAAGCTGGTGGAATCGCGCTCGTCGAAGCTTGCCATCGCATTGAGCAAAATCGCGCAGTCTTCGGCAGTTTGCGCCATCGGACCGGCCTGGTCGAAACTGGACGCGTAGGCGACCATACCGAAGCGGGAAACCGTGCCGTAGGTAGGTTTGATGCCGGTGATGCCGCAGTGTGAGGCAGGCTGGCGGATGGAGCCGCCGGTGTCCGAACCGAGCGCGGCAGGAGCAAGACGTGCGGCAACGACGGCTGCGGAACCGCCGGACGAGCCGCCTGGGACGTGTTCGGGATTCCACGGGTTTTTAGTCGCGCCGTAGAACGAGGTCTCATTGGTCGAGCCCATTGCAAACTCGTCCATATTGGTACGGCCGAGCGTTACCATGCCTTCGTCGAGCAGGTTTTGTACGACGGTGGCAGTGTAGGGGGAGACGAAGTTGTCCAGCATTTTGGAACCGCACGCGCTGCGCCAGCCTGTTTGACAGAAAATATCTTTGTAGGCGATGGGTACGCCGGTAAGAGCCGTGGCATTACCTTGCGCGATACGCTCGTCGGCGGCGCGTGCTTCGGCAAGGGTTTTGTCTTGATCAAGAGTAATGTAGCCGTTAATAGCCGGGTTCTGCGCAGCAATGGCGGCGAGGTATTCGGTTGCCAGTTCGACAGCGGAGATTTGTTTGGATTGCAGCAGTTGGCTGGCTTGTTTGATAGTATATTGGGTCATGAGGGTCTTTCGGTTGAAAATAAGTGGAATTTTAAAGGGTTAATAGTACAGGCTGCTTTTTGAGGCCGTCTGAAAATATCAGCCTATCAATTTTTGGTAAGTATCCGGTTGGTTGAGCTGCGTGGCGGAACGGTACAGCAGCGATTGTTCGTCATTTTCATCATAATCATCAATATAAAATGCAAACAGTAATATGCCGTTTTCAGCACGATTACCGAACAGGCCTTCTTGATCGCATTGCTGCAGTGCGGCTATCAGGGCAGTTTCGTATTCGGTGCGTTTTTGCTGATAGGTGTCGTCATCGTCATCTAGGTTTTCTATGCTGCGGTATCCAGCTTGGTAGAGCTCGCTTTGGTTTTCCAGCCAGTTTTTTGAAACGTTCTGGATTGCGGCTTTGCCGTCATAAAGTGTACATCTGCCATCCCAAATTGCCTGCAAAATGGTACAGTTTTTGTATTCGTCTGCGTGCTCGGCGGCAAAGGCAGCCAAGTCTTGATGGGAGATGGCGGCGTTGCCGGCGGCAAAAAAGTCGTCTACCAGATAGAAATAATACGCGACAACTTCTTTGCCTGCCTGTTCAACCTGCTGCTTGATGCGGCTGAAACATTGGCGGATGTGGCTAACGGCGGCGGTGTGCAGGTGTTGTTGCTTGGATAGCATGGGGTTTCTTTGGGTTTTCAGGTAGCCTTTGCTGTTTTGAGGCTACCTGAAAATCTTGCGGGCAGGTTTATTTGGCTGCACTAACGTGGTCGCACACGGCTTGTATCATTTTGGCGGTGTGTTGCTCTTCGCCACCTACAGCGTTGAGTCCGTTGATGGTTGCTTCACTCAGTTCGGCAGGCTTGGTGTAGGGGTGGGTGTCTTTTAAACCGTTTAGACTGCCATCTGAATTGAACAAGGCCAGTGCGCTCATCACGGATTGGTGTTTACCTCTGCCGCAGAACACCCAGTCGGATACCAGCATATAGGGCTCAGCGCCAGTGCGTTGCGAGCGGTGGCGGGATACAACGGAATACCAGCCGCCGCCGAGAGCGTGGATGGTGTTGGGATAAAGATAGGCAGTGTAGGTGCCGTCGCCATCGCTTTGGTAGTTGTAGAGGCGCACATCTTCGCCAAGCTTGGTTCGCACCATAGCGGCAGCTTTGGGGTTGGCTTGTCGTTCGGCCGGACTGACTGCGGTGTGGGCGGTGGTGGCGAGAATACCCAAGAGGGCAGTGAGGAAGAGTTTTTTCATAATGTTTGCTCCGGGGGGGGGTGCGTTTTGGCTTCACGGCAATTTGCGTTGCTTGTTTTAACTTCGTTGAAATTTATGCTTTCAGGTAGCCTTTTTCAGGCTACCTGAAAATTATTCCTCAATCACCTGCGGCACGATATACAGGCGATTGTGCACTTCAGGGGCAACGGCTTGGTATTCGGTGGCGTGGTCGGTTTCTGTTACTTGGTCAGCACGCAGGCGCAGGGCGAGTTCGTGTGGGTGGGTCATCGGTTCGAAGCCGTCGGTATTCACGCTCTGCATTTGCTCTACCATGGCGAAAATGCCGTTGAGCTCGTCGAGGGTGGAGGCTTTCTCGGCTTCGGTTAGGCTCAAACGCGAGAGGCGGGCGATTTTTTCAACGTCGGAAAGTGTAAGCGACATAAAAATTCCTTAAATTATGTTTAGCAAACAGCCCAATCTCAGGTATCATTACGCGTTTCTTTTGAGACTGGCTTGCAAAGTTAGAATTATAGCCTAAAAGCCCGCCTCTCGGCACGGCATAAGAATAAGGTTGTGCAAAGCAGCGCCGGTCTCTCCATAGGCTTGGTTTCTTTAAAGTATTCATCAGTATTCAAACGCTAGGATTTAAAGCAATGTTCCGCTTTCTCACCCGATATTTCTCTAATGATCTGGCCATCGATTTAGGTACGGCCAACACTCTAATTTACATTAAAGGCCGCGGTATCGTTTTGGACGAACCTTCGGTGGTGGCGCTGCCCAGTGACATAAATAATAAAAATGCTACTGTAGCGGTGGGTGCGGAAGCCAAGCGTATGCTGGGGCGTACGCCAGGCGGTATTCAGGCGGTGCGCCCGATGAAGGATGGGGTGATTGCCGACTTTAATGTTACTGAGAAAATGCTCAAGCACTTTATCCGCAAGGTGAACAACAGTCGCTTTGCTGCCGCTCCGCGCATCGTGATTTGCGTGCCCTGCGGCTCGACCCAGGTGGAACGCAAGGCGATTCACGATTCGGCGCAACAGGCTGGTGCGGCCTCTGTGAATCTGATTGAAGAGCCAATGGCAGCAGCCATCGGTGCAGGTTTGCCGATTGAAGAACCGACTGGCTCCATGGTAGTGGACATCGGTGGTGGTACGACCGAAGTTGGCATCATCTCTTTGTCTGGCGTGGTGTATTCCCATTCTGTGCGTGTGGCAGGTGATGCGTTTGATGAAGCTATTATCAATTATGTACGCCGCAACTACGGTATGCTGATTGGTGAAGCCACCGCTGAAGAAATCAAAAAAACCATCGGCACGGCCTTCCCGGGCAATGCCGTGCGCGAAATCGAAGCTAAAGGCCGCAATCTGGCCGAAGGTATCCCGCGCGCTTTCACTATCAGTTCCAATGAGGTGTTGGAAGCCTTGGCTGAGCCGTTAAACCAAATCGTGCAGGCTGTGAAAAACGCATTGGAGCAGACCCCGCCGGAATTGGGCGCGGATATTGCTGATCGTGGCCTGGTGCTCACTGGTGGCGGTGCACTGCTCAACGGTTTGGATCGTTTGCTAGCTGAGGAAACTGGCCTGCCGGTGAGCATTGCCGAGGACCCACTTACCTGTGTGGTGCGTGGCTCTGGCAAGGCGCTGGATTTAATCGGCAAAATGAACTCTGTGTTTGTGCCCAATCCTTGATTTATCCTGGTGGCATCCCATGTGATGCAAAATCGGAGCAGGATGCCACTTAAGTTTGTTTTGTGTCAGACCTGCCTGCGCGGTGTCTTCAGTTTCCAGGTAACCTACCTGTTATTCTCCCTTATGTCGCAAGAAATCAATTTTGTCAGCCCGATTATCAGCTCTGCCGGCAAGCTAGTGTTGCTGGGGATTGTCTCAATGGCATTGATGGTACTGGACAACCGTTATGCGGCATTGCGGCAGGCTAAGTCTTATGTGGCGACCGGGCTTTATCCCTTGCAGTGGGTGGCACGCCAGCCGGCAGAATGGGTGAGTGGTGGCATGGCATTTATGCGCGACAAACAGCAGCTACTCGCCGAAAACACACGCCTGAAAGAAGAAAATGCCCGTCTGAATATGCAGTTGCAGCTGCAAGCGCCGACGGCGCGCGAATTGAGTGAGCTGAAAACACTGAACCGTTTGCAGCCGCTGCTTGCGCCCAAGGCAGTGCTGGCGGAAATCGTATCTAATGGCCGTATCCCGCGAGCCGATCGTCTGTTGATTACTAAAGGCAGTAACAGCGGGATTCAGGTAGGTGATCCGGTGAGTGACGAAAAAGGCTTAATTGGCCAGGTAACTGCCGTACAGCCGGCTACAGCGGAGGTGGCGCTGATTAACAACCGCCAGTCGGTGATTCCGGCGATGGTAGCTGAAACCGGCGTACGCACACTGGTGTACGGGCGCGGTGAAACGCTGGATTTGCGTTATTTTCCAGTGTCGGCCGAATTGAAAGAGGGCGATTTGCTGGTTACTTCTGGCATTGACAGTATCTACCCAGCCGGCATTCCGATTGCCAAAGTGGCACATGCTGACCGCAATTCCGGTACGCCGTATTACCGTACTGTGCTGACGCCGTCAGCCAGTCTGAGCAGTAGCAGCTATGTGCTGGTGATTCCGCAGAAGCCGCAAGTGTCTGCAAGGCTACCTGAAGCCACTTCCGAGCCGCTAACCGAACAAGATACGCAGGAATAAGCATGTCTCCGATCTCCCCGCTTAAAGAATCCACACCCAAACGCTGGGTGGTATTCAGCTTTTTGCTGGCGTTGCTCTTCGATTTCGTTCCAGTGCCCCCGCCCTGGGTGTTTCCTTTGCCTGATTTCACATTGATAATGCTGGCTTATTGGCTGCTGCACCGGCCGCGGCTTATCGGCATCGGTGTGGCGTTCTGCCTTGGCTTGCTAGTGGATATCGGCACCAATTCACTGCTGGGGCAGCACGGCTTGGCTTATAGTGTGGCCGCATTTTTGATTGAACGCAACCGGCGGCAGGTTGTGCTCAATTCCTTCGGCTGGCAGGCTGTAGCAGTGGCGGGTGCAGTGTTGGTTAGCCAGCTGGTGGTTTTCCTGGTCAGCCTGTTTCAGCAGCAGCCGTTTCCTCTGTGGCGGTTGTGGCTGCCTTCGCTCCTCACTGGCCTGTTGTGGCCGCAGTTGAATAACATGATGCTCGCCATCGACCACTACCGCCGTTCTCGTAAATGAAGTCGCGCCGCCATTACACGCCCGCTAAAGCGCCGTCCCGCAGCCGGCAGAAGGATTATCTGCTGCGCTTGATGGTGGCGTTTGCTATAATTTTAGTATTCTTCAGCGTGCTGGCATGGCAGTTTGTGCGACTTCAGGTAGCCAGGTACGATGAATTTGTGGACAAGGCCGTTGCCAACCGTATCTCCCTTATCCCCACTCCGCCGATTCGCGGTGAAATCACCGATGTGAACGGCGTGGTACTGGCTCACAATTATCCAGCTTATTCACTGGAAGTCATCCCCAACGAATTGGAGATGAAAGTTGAGGATTTGATACCGGTTTTGCGCCCGTATGTGGAAATTAGCGAGGCCGATGTGAAGCGCTTCCAGCGTTTCCGTGCCGAATCCCGCTCCTACGAACGCATCCCCCTGAAATTGAAACTGAGCACCGAAGAAGCCGCTCGGTTGGCAGCGGTGCTGTTCCGCTTCAAAGGTGTGGAAGTGAATGCACGCACTTTTCGCGAATATCCCTACGGGGGGCTCACCACTCACATCATCGGCTACATTGGCCGCATCAGCGACAAAGACCGTGACCAGTTGGAAAGCGAAGACCGCTACGAGCTTTATCGCGGCACCACCCACATTGGCAAAATGGGTTTAGAGAACTATTACGAGCAGCAGCTGCACGGCGTGCCCGGTTATCAGGAAGTGGAAAAAGATGCGCAGGGCAATATAGTGCGTACCTTGAAAACCGCACCAGCCGCGAGCGGGCAGACCCTGCGCCTGTCGCTTGACATCCGTATGCAGCAGAAAGCTAGTGAACTGTTGGGCAACCGGCGCGGCGCAGTGGTGGCTATCGATCCGCAAACAGGCGGTGTGCTGGTTTTGGTATCGAAGCCGACTTACGATGCCAACCTGTTCATTGACGGCATCGACAGCGATACGTGGAAAAGCCTGAACGACGATTGGCAACGCCCGCTCATCAACCGCGTTACCCAAGGTCTGTATCCGCCCGGCTCCACCTTTAAGCCGTTTATGGGCATGGCTGCGTTGCAAAGCGGGCAGATTACGCCCAACACTGTGCTGCCTGCGCCCGGCGCGTGGAGCATTCCCGGCAGCCGCCACCAGTTCCGTGATTCGGTGCGCAGCGGGCACGGTTCGGCCAATCTGGGTAAGGCCATCCAAGTGTCATCCGACACCTTTTTCTACCGCCTAGGCTACGAAATGGGCATAGAAAAAGCTTATCCTTATTTGGCGCACTTCGGCTTTGGCCAGCCAACCGGCATTGATTTACCTAATGAATACAAAGGAATATTGCCTAACCCCGAATGGAAGGCGCGCCGTTTTGCCAATTCGCGCAACGAATCTGCCCGCCAGTGGCGCGCTGCTGATATGGTTACTATCAGCATCGGGCAGGGCTATAACGCTTACACGCCGCTACAGATGGCGCACGCCACCGCCATGCTGGCCAACAACGGCGTGAGGTATCGCCCGCACTTGGTACGCGAGCTCACCGACCACCAAAAGCAAACTCGCATTTTAGTCGGTACCCAGCCCAGTGCCACCCTACCGTTCAAACCGGAATATTTCGCTTTTGTGAAGCAAAGCATGGAGCGCGTGTTGCGCCCGGGCGGCACGGCTTGGCGCATGGGCGTGGGGCTGAAATACAGCATGGGAGGCAAAACCGGCACAGCGCAGGTGGTGCAGATTCGGCAGGGTGCATCGTATAACGCGGCCGCGCTGGCCGAACGCCACCGTGACCATGCCTGGTTTATTGCCTTTGCGCCGGCACAGAATCCAAAAATCGCCATCGCTGTGCTGCTAGAAAACGGTGGCTGGGGTGCGAATGCCGCGCCGGTGGCGCGCCAGTTGGCCGATTTTTACCTGATGCAACTACAGGGCGAAAACGGTAAAAACCTGCCGCTGCCCAAGCTTGCTGTACCGAGAGATGGTGCGATGAGGCAGGTAGAGTATCCACTGATTAACGTCCAAGCGGTGCGCACCCTGTCTGCCTATCGGGTGGTTTCAGGTAGCTTGCCGGCTGCCGCATCCGAGGCCCGATAATATGCAGCACCCGTCTAAACACGCTATCCGCCGCTACTGGCGGAAAATTTGGGATCCGATGGACATGTGGCTGTTTTACAGCATGCTGGCCATCTATGTGATGAGCCTATTTTTGCTGTATTCGGCCGACGGCCAGAACATCGGCCAGCTGGAAAACAAAACCCTGCACACGATAGTGGGCTTTGTGCTGCTGTGGTGCATTGCCCGTACTCAGCCGCAGGTGCTGAGCAACTTCGCCATTGTGTTGTATGGGGTGAGCCTGCTGATGTTGGTGGGGGTGCACTTTTTCGGTGTGATTGTGAATGGTTCGCAACGATGGTTGAATTTGGGCATCATCCGTTTGCAACCCTCAGAGTTGATGAAAATTGCGCTGCCAATGACGGTGGCGTGGTATCTGCAGAAACACGAAACGGAGCTGGGCTGGCAGCATTATTTGGCTGCATTGGTGCTGATAGTTGCGCCGGGCTTCTTGATTTTGAAGCAGCCTGATTTGGGTACGGCTGTGTTGATTATGGCGTCCGGGCTGTTTGTGATATTTTTTGCGGGGCTGCCGTGGAGGGTGATTGCGGTGGCTGTGGTCGGCTTTTTTGCCTCACTGCCTCTGTTGTGGCAATACGGTATGCATGACTACCAGCGCACCCGCGTGCTGACCCTGCTCGATCCGACTAAAGACCCACTCGGCGCGGGCTACCATATTTTGCAGTCAATGACTGCTATCGGCTCCGGCGGTGTGTGGGGTAAGGGCTGGCTCAATGGCACACAGACGCATCTTGACTATATCCCGGAGTCCACCACGGATTTCATCTTCGCTGTGTATGGTGAAGAGTTCGGTCTTATTGGCAATCTCCTGCTGCTATCGGTGTATACTATCATGTTGGGGCGTGGTCTCTATATTGCTGCCAAAGCCCCTACGCTCTATAGCCGCACCTTGGCCGGTGCACTCACTATGACGCTGTTTTGTTATGTGTTTGTGAATATGGGCATGGTGAGCGGTATCCTGCCGGTAGTGGGTGTGCCGCTGCCATTGGTGAGTTACGGCGGCACGGCCACGCTTTCTATCATGATCATTGTTGCTATGTTGATGGGCATCAGTAATCAGCAGAGCAAGATGTAGGGCGGTGGAGGCTACCTGAAATTTCAGGTAGCCTTTGTTGCGGATTGTATGTTTGCTGGCAGAAATAATGATATATGTGTTGAATCTGCAATACATTTGACATAGTGTGGTGTCTGGTAATGGCAAAGGTTGCATTGCCTGTATAGAATAGTGGCAGTTCTCCGGCCAATGCTGGGGGGGTATTCTTTTTGGTTACTCAGATCAGAAATGGGTATTTTAAGCTTTATTGCGGCGAGTATTTTCAGGTAGTATTAGCCACGGAAAGAGCATAATGAAGAAAATGGTTTTGTTGGTTATAGACACCCAGCAGGCATTGCTGGATATGGGAGCTTATCGCGGGGTGGAAATGTTGGATGCCATCAGCCGAATGTTGCTTGCTGCCCGTACGCATGGGCGCGAAGTCATCTATGTGCGGCATAACGAGGCGGATTCGCCCTTTGCGCCAAACTCGCCCGGTTGGCAGATTGCTGCCGCTGTTGCGCCGCAGGCCGGTGAGAAAGTAGTGGATAAATGGTATAGCAGCGCTTTTCGCGGTACGGATTTGCTGGATTACCTGCGTGGCAACGGAGTTGAGTGCTTAGTGGTGGTTGGTATGATGACTGAATACTGTGTGGAAACTACTGTGCGGGCTGCCAGCGATTTGGGCTTTGAAGTGATTTTGCCAGAAGGTGCCAACAGCACACTGGATAATGGCCGCTGGTCGGCTAAAGAGCTGTATGAGCATCATAATTTCGATATTATGCGTGGGCGCTTCGCAGCCATGCCGAGCGTAGATGAAGCTGTGGCGCTGTTATCTGACTGATTTGATGTTTTGAGAGAAATGATGATTACTCATATCCTGTATTTGTTCACTGGCCTGATTGCTCTAAATAATCCATTGATTGCACTTGGATATTTTGTTGATAAAACAGTGGATTTTACTTTGAAGGAGCAGCGTAAAACCGCGCGCCTGGTAGCGATTAGCGCCTTTGTCTGTATGGTGGTGGCCGGGGTAATTGGTACGCCGTTGTTGAAAGTTCTAGGCATCGGTATTCCGGCCTTCCAAATTGCTGGTGGCATTTTAGTATTTGTGATTGCCATGAACATGATGGGAGGCGAGGATAATCCGGTGAAACCTAATTTAAATAAGGAGCATTTAAGCCTGCCGCCGGAGAAACAATTTACCTTTGCCGTGGTGCCGATGGCTACGCCGATTATCGTTGGTCCGGGCGGATTTTCTATCATTATCATTTATAGCAGTCATGTGGAAACGTGGGTGGGTGCACTACAACTTCTGGCCGCCTGTTTTATGGTGGGGGTAACCTGTTATTTGATTTTGGCCTGTTCGGCCAGACTGAGCAAAATACTTGGCAGTGTTGGCATCAAGATCATCAACCGCGTGTCTGGCCTGCTGCTGGCAGCAATTGCGGTGGAGATTGTATTGGCTGGTTTGCGAGGCTTATTCCCGGCTTTGAAAATAACGGGTTAAATTTGAGTATAAATAAGGAAGTGATGAAGGGCGGGGGCGTATCCGCCCTTTTGTTTGTATCTCAACTTTCACTTTGCCATTTTGTATCAATATTTTTTAGTGATTACATGATATGTTGTATCTATAATGATGAATATTCGCTTCTTATCAACTAATTTAGAGTACAATCCCTAGAGCTACGCTCTTCTTTTCCAACTCTTTATTTGGAGACCGTTATGCCCCAATTGTCCGACATTCAAATTGCTCAAGCTGCCTCCATCCGGCATATTGACGAAATCGCCGCCAAGCTCGGCTTGAAACCGGAGCAGTTGGAGCATTATGGTAAATATAAAGCCAAAATCCATCCTGTGGATGCATTCAGGCTACCTGAAAAGCAAGGTAAGCTAATTTTGGTGACTGCAATCAGCCCCACACCGGCCGGGGAAGGCAAAACTACAGTAACCATCGGCTTGGCCGACGCGCTCAATCGCATCGGTAAAAATGCTGTCATTGCCCTACGTGAGCCTTCACTCGGCCCTGTGTTTGGTATCAAAGGCGGTGCGGCTGGTGGCGGCTATGCCCAAGTGCTGCCAATGGAAGATATTAACCTGCACTTTACTGGCGATTTTCACGCTATTGGTGCCGCAAACAACCTTTTGGCTGCTCTTATCGACAACCATATCTACCATGGTAATGCGCTCAATATTGATCCAAAACGGATTCTGTGGCGGCGTGCAGTGGATATGAATGATCGCCATTTGCGCAATATTATCGGTGGGTTAGGTAAAATCGCCGATGGTGTGATGCGTGATGATGGTTTTGATATAACTGTTGCCTCCGAAGTGATGGCGGTATTCTGTTTGGCCAAAGATATTGCTGACCTCAAACAGAGGTTGGGTAATATATTGGTGGCATATACCAAAGATGGTAGCCCGGTGTATGCACGCGATTTGAATGCACAGGGTGCAATGACAGTGCTGTTAAAAGATGCCATTAAGCCAAATCTTGTTCAGACCATTGAAGGTACACCTGCTTTTGTGCATGGCGGCCCGTTCGCTAATATTGCCCATGGTTGCAATTCAGTTATCGCTACGCGTTTGGCGTGTCATCTGGCCGATTATGCTGTTACCGAAGCTGGGTTTGGGGCGGATTTGGGTGCCGAGAAATTCTGCGACATCAAGTGTCGGTTGTCCGGTTTACGGCCGGGTGCTGCAGTGGTAGTGGCTACCGTGCGGGCATTGAAATATAACGGTGGCTTACCAAAAGATGAGTTGTCCGGTGAAAATCTGGCTGCACTGGAAAAAGGGTTACCCAATCTGTTGCGCCATATTGATAATCTGAAAAATGTGTTTGGCTTGCCGGTGGTGGTAGCGCTCAACCGATTCAGTGTTGATACTCAGGCCGAATTGAATTTGGTGGCTGAAGCCTGCCGACAACGTGGTGCGGAAATATCATTTACCGAAGTGTGGAGTAAAGGTGGTGCCGGTGGTGAGGATTTGGCGCGTAAAGTAGCTGCTGTTATCGAACAATCATCTGCACAATTTAGCTTCTCTTATGAAGTAGAGCAAAGTATCCCGGAAAAAATCCGCATGGTTGCCCAGAGAATTTATGGTGCAGATGATGTGGATTTCAGTGCGGAGGCGCTGGCTGATATCGCTAATTTGGAAAAATTGGGGTGGGACAAGTTGCCCGTTTGTATGGCAAAAACGCAATATTCATTCAGTGATAATGCTAAGTTGTTGGGTGCACCACAAGGTTTCCGCATCATTGTGCGTGGGCTGACGTTGTCTGCTGGAGCAGGGTTTGTTGTGGTGCTGTGTGGCAATATGATGAAAATGCCAGGTTTGCCAAAAGTGCCGGCTGCAGAGCGAATTGATGTGGATGATGATGGGGTAATTAGTGGATTGTTCTGAATGGTTTTAGTGTGGAAAGAATTCATAGCCGGACAGTTGCCTGGCTATTTTTTGTGCAAGTATCTTCAGTAGCCAGTAGTCAGTTGTATTTATGCCGGGTAAATTTCATTTCACCCTAGTGCTTTAGTTTTTGTTTGTGGATATTTTGTTTTTCGGTATTTGACAAAATATTTTGGTAGGCGTATAGTCCGCATCTTCGCTGTTCCTTACGGCACGGTTTTGTTGTCAGTTTTACGGTTCAGCAGCTCTTTAACAATCAGATTACCGATAAGTGTGGGTGTTTTACACCTGCACTGTTGAGAAGAAGACAAGACGATGTTTTGACATTGTCCTGTTGGTTTCTTTGAAGCAGA